>CAVOCV010000001.1:0-43119 GCA_963694325.1 Candidatus Thalassarchaeaceae archaeon
GAGTAGAGGTGCACGAACCGCATGGCCAACGCGCCCGGGAAGACAGTTCACGACGACATCCGAACCCGCGACGATCGACGTCACATCGTCCAACTCGATCCGTTGCTGAATCTGCACAATGGAGGGTGGTAGATCCTCAATATCTGTGAGGTCGACCAGTCGGACATCATGGCCACGTCCATCCAGAGTGACGGCGATGTAACGACCGACCAGGCCGCCGCCGAGCACACAGATGCTGGCCATCGGATTCGGATGCGCATCTCGCCCTCAAACCATCGGTTCGAGGCGACGCCTTGAAAGGCCGTTGAGCATCGGCTTAGTCGATGGTCGACATCAACCCGTGGTCGAGTGATGTCTCGACCGATTATGCCCGCATCATCGACCAATTCGGACTGGAATCCATCCCACAGGCAGAGATTCCCAATCCCTCGATTCAACACCGTCGGGGCATCATCTTCGCCCACCGCGACCTCGATGCCATCCTGCAGGCCCACGCCCGCGGCGAGCCCTTCGGCGTCATGACCGGCCTGATGCCCAGCGGACAAATGCACTTGGGCCACAAGATGGTCATCGATCAGGTCCGCTGGTTCCAGGAACAGGGCGCGGACGTCACCATCGCCGTCGCCGACCTTGAAGCCAACGCGACAAGAGGCATCAGCCTTGCAGAATGCCGCAAGGTCGCCATGGAGGAATACATCTCGAATTACGTCGCCATGGGACTCGACCCGGACAAGACCCACATCTACTTCCAAAGCATGCGTCCGATCGTTCAACGACTCGGATTCACCCTGGGCAGGAAAACGAACCTCTCAGAATTCGAAGCCATCTACGGATTCAAGGGAGATACCAACCTCGCCCACGTCCAAGCACCACTCGTCCAAGCGGGCGACATTCTCCACCCTCAACTCGACGAATACGGCGGCCTGCGTCCCATCGTCGTCCCCGTCGGCGTCGATCAAGACCCACATCTCCGACTGACGCGAGGCCTTGCGGCCAAGACCAATTGGTTCAATGTCAACGACCGCAAGAAGGGTGGCCTCAGAATCACGGTCTCCGTCATGGATGAGAATCAGCACATCGTCTCCGATGCCAAGAGTGTATTCTCACAGATCGTGGGCGCACTGAAGGGACTGGGCTACTCGGACATCATGGCCGATGCCAAGCACGGCATCTGTGACCTGCCCGCAGCCACCAGCAAGGACCGCTACCCGATCCGCATGGCCCTTCTCACACTTGAGCGAAGCATGGGCGGCCAAGGACTCCTACAGCCCAGCAGCACCTACCACCGCTTCGCCGTCGGTATGACGGGCGGAAAGATGTCGTCCTCGATGCCGGAGACCACCATCTTCCTCACCGAGGACCTCAAGCAGATGGAGAAGAAATTCAAGCGATCTTTCTCCGGTGGCCAATCCACCGTCGAAGAACACCGCCGACTCGGCGGCAACCCCGACATCGATGTCGCCTTCCAATATCTCAAGTTCTTCTTCGAAGAGGACGACGCGGCCCTCGAAGAGGTCCGCAGAAGCTACGTCGCCGGCGACATCCTCTCGGGCGAACTCAAGGCCCTGACCATCGAAAAAGCCGCCACCTGGCTCACCAACTTGGCAGAACTCCGCGACCAGAACGCCCATCTCGTCAACGAATTCCTCGCCGATGATGCTCGCCTCTGAGCAGACATCATGGCTGGCGCTATGAACTATTCACAAATATCAGATTGATGATAAATTGGAATATTAGGAACCAAACTAGCCCCACCATAGCAATCCAAATTATCGAAGGATCTTCTCCTCCTGAAATGTAAGAGTAAGCGATAATGGCTGCCGCTAAACCAACTACAAACAAAATGCGATAGAGAATTGTTGCACTCACACTCCCACTTGTCGATAGAGCCTTCCATCCATTGAATCCGAACCACTTCTGAATAAATCCCATGGCTTCACATTTGAGGTGAGGTATTTCATCTTCATCTGTTTTTTCGCTAACACATGCACATTCCATCAAGTGTACAGACTCACAAGCGTCCACTAGTGAGGTGGGTACGCTAGTTGATGTGGGCATCAATGGACCAACTCCGATGAGTTGGAAGGGGTTATCCGAAATCCCATCTAACAGTACTGTCATTCTGGCTATGGAACCGATTCACTCGTCCGTGACTGGACCAGCCCTTGACTGCGCTACTCCCGCTTCCATCAAGCCGGCGGCAGGCCCGACAGGGAGGTCGTCGATCTCGGCTTCGGTGAGCGGCCGTTCTTCGACGCCTTCTGTGAGGATCATCGAGTGTCCACAAGGGTCGAGCATCTCGAGGGTGACGCCTTCTTTCCCTTCGCGAATCTTGAGCATCTGTTCGGTGAGTTTGGTGAGATCGGTAATGGCTTGCCAATTCTCTTCGACGGCCGCTTGGCGACCGACCATGTCGATGACCTCTTGGAATCGGTTGAGGACGCCCTCGATGTTGGAGACGTAGCCCGTGCTGTGTGAGCCGGGTCGGACCTCGAGATCCAGTTCGATAAGGCGAACGGTGCAGGCAGACCCTCGGATGACCCGGATACTGAGATCCTCTGCAGAATCGATGAGATAGGTCTGACAGGAACCCTCCCTCCCTTCGGCGGGGATGAAGTCGGTTTGGCGCCATCCGCAGCCCGGGCAGGTCAGGGTGACCTGGGTGTGTTCGCCGAAGTAGGCGATCTGTTCGGTGTGGGCAAGCATCGAAAGGCCATGGTGAGCGCAGATGATGCAGTCCACGTCGATGGTGCTCTCCATGGGTTGTGCCCCCTCGGTGGTTTGTTTGAATCTATGCTTCGGGGTCGAAGACTTCGGGTTCGATGCCTCTGAGTCCTTTGAACGCGGGGGGGAGCAGGATGAGTCGGTCGTCGCCGACCTGTACGAGGCTGCCCCCGAGGTCGCCGACGATGAGCGTTTTGAGTCGGTCGATGGTCGCGGCGAACTCGACATCTCGATGGATGAGCCGCTTCAGTTCGACGATGGCGACATCGCCATCGGCGACCCAATCGAACAATGCGTCGACGCCAGATGAGTCGTGTAGCACGGCGCGGTGAATGATCGCCTCGTGCGCGTGGGCGGGCACCGGTGCATCGGGATAAAGGTCGCCGAGGTCATGGTAGGCTTGTGCCGTCGCGAGCGGTTCTGTGTGGCCCTCTGAGATGGACGGCATGTCCATCCAGCGCGGCGCATCCTCGTCCTCCATGGCACCTCCGGGGCGGCGGCAATCCTTCAATCATTGGACCCCTTCGCTGACGTGGGTTCAAGAACCTCCACGACCCCACAAGGGGCGAGGTGGGCCGTGGGAACCGTTGCCGAGGGATTCAAAAGGACCCCTCGTGTCGCGCAACCATCCCCGACGTGCTCACGCACGACTCTTGGAGGATGATTTAGATGGATGCAGAGATGACAGCGGTCAAGACGGGAACGAGTACGATCGGCATTTGCTTCGATGGTGGCGTTGTCGTCGGTGCGGATCACCGCGCGACGATGGGTCACTTCGTGGCCAACAAGAGCGTGCAGAAGCTGTTCCGCATCGCTGACAACCTCGCCTTGACGACCGCGGGTCTGGTCGGTCACGCCCAGTCCCTTTCCCGCACCCTCGCGGCTGAGATGTCCCTGTTCGAACTCAAGCGCGGCCGTCAGATGACGGTCAAAGGCGCAGCGACGATGACAGCGAACATCCTGGTCGGTCGCCCGCACTGGGTTCAGCTGCTGATCGCCGGTGTCGATGAGACCGGTGGCAGCGTCTACTCCATCGATTCGGCCGGTGGCTCGATCCCTGACGAATACTGCGCCACCGGATCCGGTTCGCCCTACATGTACGGTGTGCTGGAAGACCAATTCAAGCCCGGCATGACAGAGAAAGAGGCCCTCATTGTCGCCGCCAAGGCCCTGCTCGCCAGCGCCCAACGCGATGCAGCGTCCGGCAATGGCATGGACCTCTCGGTCATCACCGCCAAGCAAGGCTTCCGTCTTCTCACCGAAGACGAACTCAGTGCATTGATCGCCAAGTGCTGAACATTCCCTTCCCGGCGCCTGCGCCGTCCTCGACCGCCTGCCCGCAGGGCTTGCGAATCGTGATGCAGCCAGTGCTCGGGAGAGAATAGGAGAGTACCGGACATGCGTCTGACATTCCAACAAGTGAAGAAACAAATCGAGAAGATGGTGCCGAAAGGCATCGAATACGACGTCGACCTTGAGGCGGCGAGCATCGCCATCGTCACCGAGGACCCCGGGGCCTTCTCTGGGTCGGACAGTTTGGCTGGAAAGATCGCCAAGTCGATCAAACGCCGGGTCGAGATTCGACCCTCCCCCGACATCATGATGGATGCCAAGGATGCGGAGCGGAAAATTCTCGAGATGATTCCCGATGAGGCTGGTCTCAAGCGCATCTACTTCGACGGTGCCCTGTGCGAGTGCACCATCGTCTGCAATGACCCCGGTATTGCGGTCGGCCCGAAGGGCGCGACCGTGCGAGCCGTCCGCGATGAGATTGGTTGGATCATCAAAACCGAGCGATTGGCTGCCAAAGAGAGCGCGACCATGCACAATATCCGCAAGTATCGACAGGAGAATTCAGACGATCGGAAGGCGCTCCTGCGCAAGTTCGGCACCAGGATTTACCGGCCGCAGCGACCGGGAGAGACATGGTGCCGTTTGACGGCGCTCGGTTCTTATCGCGAGGTCGGCCGCGCCATGCATTTGGTGACGACAAACGAATCGAAGATCGTCGTCGATGTCGGCGCCAAGCCGACCAACAACCGCAGCGAGGTCAATCCCTTCTTTGGCGCACCCGAATTGTTGCCTTTCGAAAACCTCGATGCCATCGTCATCACCCACGCCCATATCGACCACATTGGCCTCTTGCCGATGATGTACAAATATGGTTACCGTGGCCCGGTCTATTGCACACCGCCGACGCGGGATCTGATGGTCCTTCTGCAATCCGATTTCATCAAGGTCGCAGCGGCCGAAGGCCACCCACCGCCCTATGGATTGGGCGATGTGCAGGAGATGATCAAGCACGTCGTCGACGTCGATTGGGGCAAGACCATCGACATCGCCCCGGACATCAAATTGACGATGTACAACGCCGGTCACATCCTCGGCTCTTCCTCGCTCCACATGCACGTGGGAGAGGGCAAGCACAATCTCGTCTTCAGTGGCGACATCAAGTATGAGAAATCCTGGCTTTACGACGCAGCAGCCGTCCGCTTCCCCCGGGTCGAGACCCTCATCCTCGAATCCACCTACGGCGGCGCCAAAGATTTCCAGCCGACCCGTCAGGAAGCGACCCAGGAATTGCAGGACCTCATCACCCGAGCGCTGGCGCGAAAGGGCAAGGTCTTCTGTCCGGTGTTCGCAGTCGGTCGAAGTCAAGAGGTCATGATCGCCATCGATCAACTGTTCAAATCCGGCAATTGCGAGCCCGTCACCGTCTGGTTGGATGGGATGATTACCGAGGCGACAGCGATTCACGCCTCTCACCCCGATGCGCTCAATCGAGACCTGCGCCGCAAGGTGCTGAAGGGCGGCGACGAAAATCCGTTCAACAGCCCATGGTTCCGTCAGGTCGAGAGCCGGGATCAGCGTGAGAGCATCCTGCTCGAGCCCAGCCCCTGCATCGTGCTCGCCACATCGGGAATGATGACCGGCGGCCCGATCGTCGAGTACTTCAAGCACTGGGCACCCGAGCCGAACAACACCCTCTGCTTCGTCGGCTATCAGGCGGACGGCACCCTCGGGCGCCGTCTACAGAAAGGATTCAGCGAGGTCCCCCTCAACGATGGTGGTCAGACCCACATGGTCCACATCGGCTGCGACATGGTCACCATCGACGGATTCTCTGGTCACTCCGACCGCCGTCAATTGATGGAATATGTCAAGGCGATGAATCCGAAACCGCGCACCATCATCTGTCATCACGGCGATGCCCACACCTGCGCGGAATTCCGCAAAGATTTGGCCAAGACCTACCGCGTGCGCACGCATGCTCCCAAGAATCTCGAGACGATTCGCTTGGTCTAGAACACCGGCACGTCGAATCCGGCCTCGGCAGGGTCGGGCAGGTTTTGCGCCTCGCCCGAATCACCTGAATCAGTTCTGAGCTGGGTGCCAGTCACATGTTCAACCTCTTCCGCTTGGAAGAATGCGATCACACCACTGATGGCGAAGAGGACCGAGAGAGAGAGCAGGGCCCAGGCATTGGCGTCGACGGCGCCCTCCCGGTAAATCTGGATGGTCGAGGCCAGAGCGAGCATGGCGAAGGCGATGCCGAGCACCTTGGCGCGCTGGTTCTCCATGGGTCGCAGTCCACCCTTCCTTTGATGAACCAAACCCCTACTCGGCAGCCATGGACTTCGACATCGGCGGTGACAAGGCTGCGCCGAGGAAGGCACAACGCCGAGCGAACGCCCGCACCGGTGGTGCGTTCGCCGGCTGGCTGATGACCGCGGTCGCACCTTTCGGTGAGAACGAAGAACACGCCATGGACCAAGCATTGGTGGAACTCGGACTCGGCGATGCACGCCTCATCCGCGGTGAAGGCGCGATGCTGCCACTCGGCTTTGAGCCGGGCACGCCACAGGATCTTCCGATGGGCAGTTTGGTCGAATGCCATCTCGCCAAAGCGACCGTCTCCGAATCTGGCATCGCCTCCGCAGGGGTTGCTTGGGCACTATGCAGCACGCCCGAGGAGGATGAGTGCGCCATTGTCTGCACCCTCGCACACCCCGGCTCAATGGAGGAGTGCGAGGCCGAACTGCGTCGCAATCTACAGCGCAAACTCGGCAATCGCGACCTCGAACTCCGCAAAAATGAGGCCGGCCGCGCCATGTTCGAGTGCGCGGTCGATGAGATCGAAGCGCAGGAGGGATTCCACGGCGTCGTTCTCGCCGCACTGATCCTGCCCAATTCTCTCAACATGGGCAGCGCGCCGAGCGGGCCGACCCGTTCTCGCAACGCGGGCATCTCGAGTGTTGGCGGCAGCCTTGGGGGACCGGCCGGTATGTCCGGTTCCGGTGCAAGCGATTTCGGATTCTGAGCGAATTCGTCAAGAACTCCCGTGCGCCCGAGTCAACCCATGGTCTGGAATGTCCGCCTCTGTGAGGGGTGCGCGCGGACCTTTGGGCGAGACGGCGAATCCGTGAATAGCCGATGCCCACACTGCGGTAGCGCAGCCTCCAAGGTCATCTCGAAGCACTTGAAAGCGAGCGATGCCCGAGACGCCGTCTCAATGTCCAATGTTCCGCTTGAGATCAGAGGCGAACTCTCCGCCTGGATGGCCAAGGAGAAACTCCGGGATGCTCCCACCCCCGTCCAGTCCATCGATGGAGCCCGGGTTCTGCTCGATGCGAGCGATGAGAATCGAATCGTCACCCTCGAAATGATTGAGATCGCCATCTCGAATCAGAATTCTGTGATGGACGCGGAGTCCTTCATCGAACAAGCCTGTGCAGAGGGGCAATTGCTGCGCCTCGCCGATGGCACATGGCAGCGCATCTAGGCGAGATGCGAGACCCAGAACGCCGTCGCGCGCTCCATCGCATCGGCCCTGGCTTCGGCATCTCCACAGATATGGGCACCGACATTTTTCAGAATCTTGAACGCGAAGGCGCGATGCCGTGGCTCATTCAAGGGGAAGCGAATGCCGAACTTCCAAATGCCTGACATGTGTCCTTTGGCTGAAATTTTGACCGTCCTGGTCTTGATACAGATCGCATCGTCCAGCCACTTTTTCTCCTCGAGGGAGTCAAAGGAATGCATGCAACCCTCGTACACCTTCAATTCCATGTGCGGAATCTGCGGGTGCAATCCCTGAACGAAATGAAGCGGGGTCCAATCATCGGCATCCCCATGCAGAATCAACATCGGTGCGGTCGACCAATCCTGCACGACCGGTCGCATGTGTGCCGCGGGATAGAACGGCAGATGCGCGGCGAATGGCTCTGCCCCGAAGGCTTTGATAATCGGTTTCCAGGCCGCATACAGTGCGACCGTCCCACCCAAACTCCAACCCGTGACACCAATCTTGGCAATTCGAGGATCATTCGCAAGCATCGACTGTGCAGCGAATGCATCGGCGAGCATCATCGCGTGGGTGACAAACATCTGGTTGTCGACGACCGAATCAACTTCCCGCGATGCGAAGGAATGAATCTGGCACACGGCGAAGCCGGCATCGAGCCAGTTCGCGACATGGATGGCGTGGTGATCCGACCAGCCCCGACTGCCGTGGCTGGATACCACGCAACCGAATGGGCCGTCGCCCTCGGGCAGGTGGAGATCAGCGAAAACAGTCTGTTTTGGGGTCTTGTGTAGATGTTTCAGAATGTGGTGGATCTCAAAGGGATTCGATGATTCGAATTCAATCCGCTCCACCATGGGTCGCCCAGAAGGTCATCGTATGAAAGAGAACGTTCAAACAGCGCAGCCGCCGCGAACGGCTCACTGGACCCGTGGGTTAGCTTGGCTATGCTCGGAGCTTTGGGAGCTTCAGACCTCAGTTCAAATCTGAGCGGGTCCACCAATCAATACATATTGAGCCGCTCAGGTTTGAACCAGCGACTCGCTGATCAATAAAAATCGATACAGCCGCGAGTCGCGTGGTTTGGACCTGCAGCGCGCGCAGCGCGCGAAGGTCCAGAGCACCAATAAGCCACTCACAAACGATGTCTTGAAGGCCCACGGGGCCCATCTCAAACCCCCAATCAACCCTGAGCTAAACCCGGAAACCAACCTTTAGCGCCAGAAGGCATCCTTCGCCCAAGGCATCCCAAGCGCTTCCCCAATCAATTGCAACAGCACATGGTTCACCACAAAGTAAACCGAAACCGCAATCGTCAGCGTCATCAACGTCGTATTCACGATCTGCCGCCGCTCGCGCTTGGCCGCATCCATGTCACAAATCCCCTGGCTCCGAAAATGCTGAACCAATCCATAGGAAAGCAAGCCCACAGAAATCGCATACAGCAACCAACGCGCCGGCCCGAAGTACAACCCCTTCGACAGCGCATCGCCCGCCGAGATCGACATCAAACCGATACCGACGAAGAGGACACTGGGCAAGCAGCACATGCAGGAAAGGAAAGCCGAACCCGAGACCCACTTTCGCAGACTCATGCCGTGACCGTTGCCCTTCTGCGCTTTGATTCCTTTCGGTCTAGTCCCATTAGCAGTCCAAAGGCGAGAGGGCAGAGCAGAATGCCAATCGGACTCCAATCGATGAGAAAGAGGCTACACCAACCGCCGAACCAGAGTGTCGCGGCGATCACCCTGAGGTGAGGTGAGGTGCCACGGCCCCGGATGTACCAATCCCAGCCACGCCGCCAGACGCCTTTCCACAGCATCCAACTGACGGATGTGAAGAACTGGATGAGTCGAATCCCACTCCTTTCCAGTCCATAGACCGATCGCACGGGGGCCTCTTCGATGCGGAATCCGAGGCGGCCTGCCTCCATCAACCACCAGTTGGGATAGCCGTATCCCGCCCATGTTTTTGACCAATCCCAAGCATTGAGCATCTTGCCAGATGTTGCTGTATAACCGCACTGGGTATCTTTGATGCGCTGGCCGCTCGCCAAGGATGTGAGGTGTGAGAGCCACCATGTGCCGAGCCTGCGGATGAGTGGCATGCCCTTGGGTCCATCCGCGTGCAGCCATCTGTTCCCCTTGACGTGGTCAGCGCGGCCGTCGAGGATCGGTCGAATCAGGGTGGGCAGGTCGGTGCCATCCATCTGCCCATCGCCGGCCATTACGACAACGATACAGTCCTCTCCGTAACGGGTGAGTGCCTGCTGACTTCCTGCGGCAATGGCGCCACCGACACCCTCGCCTCCGGTCTGTATCAATTCTCCACGGGTGCCGAGCAGCCCCGCGGCGATCGAGGCCGTGGCATCGGTGGAACCATCGTCGACGACGATAATCCAATCGACGATGTCCGGCACAGCCTGGATACTCGATTCGATCAGTGCCGCTTCATCTCGCGCCGGCATGACGACGACGATGCGCATGGGTGACCTGCCTGAGAGACCGGTTCATCAAGTGGTCGGCGACCGAATCATTGAACGGCCGAAGATGGGCAGGTGGAATCGATGCGAATCGTACTGGTCGTCCGCGTCGGTGCCCTCCGCATCGCCTCAGCCGTGGTGCGCGCGCTCGACTTCGCCGACCGAGTCGCCGTCATAGACCTCGGCGAGGATGCCGAGATGACCGAACTCGCTGAGGCCGCAGGTGCGACGGTTATCGCCCACGATGGCGATACCCATGCACCCGCCATCGCCAAGATTCTCCTCGACACCGTCGAGCCAGATGAGCGCACGGTCATCATCGCGCTGGACAAAGATTGGAAACTCTCCGACATGGCCCGAACGGTCGGTCTCTCCCGTCAGGGGCATGACGTCTTCATCGCCTTCAAGCACCGCAGCCGCAAGCGGCGATCTCAGGAACCACAGGGCGATTCCCCGGTCATGCCCGATACCTACACCTATGCCGATGCAGACATCCAGTTCGCCTGCACCTCGGATGAGGGATTGGTCGCTGTCGCTGCGCAGGACGGGGAAGCCATGCCGGCAGACCTCGACGTGAGCGTCGACCTACGGGTGGTGGAACTCGATCAGCCGCTCGGACCCCCACAACGGGAATCCTTGGCCAGCGCTTCTCGCTTCGCCCAACTCTTCTACTGGATGCTCGAGAGTCGGCACCCACTGATTCTCTTCGGCGTGCCGGGTGTCATCTTCTTCCTACTCGGATTTGAGATGGCCCAGGAGTTGATCGCCTTCGATGGGCCGCACGACAGCGTTTCCCTCGGTGTTGCTCTGGCGGCCTTTGCCGCCACATTGGTCGGCGTCTTCTCGCTGACGACCAGCTTGATTCTCTACGTGCTCGGCAAGCAGGTCGGCCGCGTGCCACGCCGCACACCCCGCACGGTCAGATGAGGAACCAGAACACCATCATCACACCGGCGAACAGGAAGAGAAATCCGGCTTCCCATTTCTTCATGCGCTCTGACCATCGCTCCGCAGTACGCTCTTTCTCCTTGCGCCACAGGGCATAGTCCTCGGGTGACAATTCGCGCTCCATGCGAAGCCATTCGCCCGTCACCTTCCAGCGCTGCGCGACGAGAAGTCCGATGAGAATCAGAAGAATCGAAATGAAAACCCAGACCCACATCTGGGTCGACCTCAGGGTGTCACTCGACGGGAATCGCGGGGGAAGGGAATAACCTCTCGAATGTGATCTGCACCGGCGAGCCAAGAACAGACGCGGTCGACACCGAGTCCGAAGCCGCCGTGCGGCACACCGCCATACTTGCGAACGTCGATGTAGAATTGGTAGGCATCGCGCGGTGTGCCCTCCTCATCGATGCGTTCCAGAATCTCTTGCTCAGACCACGTGCGCTCGCCGCCACCGATGATCTCGCCATAGCCCTCCGGCGCCAGCAGGTCGTGGCAGAGCACATACTTCGGATCATCTGGATCCGGCCGATGGTAGAACGGCTTTGCAATCCTCGGATAATGCGTCAGGAAGTGCGGCACATCGAAATCTTGTGTCAGAATTTTCTCCTTCGAGTAGTCCAAATCTTGGCCCCATTCGATGTCGACCCCCATGCCCTGGAGCGTCTCGACCGCCTCATCATAGCGAATTCGCGGATAGGGTGAATCTGCATACCTCGCCACCAAATCCAGGTCGCGCCCAAGCGCACCCAACTCATCGCTGCGCTCATCCAATAGCGTCGCAGCGATCTTTCGAACGAGCGCCTCGCCGTGTTCCATGACATCGGTGTTGCCGGCCCACGCGATCTCCATCTCGGCGTGCCAAAATTCGGTCAGGTGACGCCGTGTCCGGCTCTTCTCGGCGCGGAATGAAGGTGCGATGGTGTACAAGCGTTCGAGCGCCGGCATCGCGGCTTCCGCATACAATTGCCAGGATTGGGTCAGGTAGGCCTTGCGACCGAAGTAGGGCACCTCGAACAGGGTCGAGCCGCCTTCAACCGCCCCGGCCACGAAGTTCGGCGCGTGGTATTCTGTGAAGTCGAGGTCGCGGAAATAACCGTGAATCGCGCCGAAAACAGAGGAGCGAATCTTGAGCATCTGCGTCATCCGTGCCGTGCGCAGATACAGGTGACGATTGTCCAACAGGAACTCGGTTTCGCCCCCATCCGCGTTGGCCATCGCGCTCTCGGTGATCGGAAACGGGTTCTCAGGGTTGACCGGGCCGATGATCTCGGCCTTCTCGACGATCAGTTCGTGGCCACCCTCGGCCCGCTCGTCGACGTTGACCGTGCCGGTCAGGATCACGCTCGCTTCGATCAGCGCGCCTTTCACCGATTCAAACATCTCATCCCCGAGGGCATCGCGCTTGGCGACACACTGGATTCGGCCCGTGCTGTCACGCAGTGTGATGAAGCGGATTTTGTTGGACCCGCGGGTGCGATTGATCCATCCTTTGAGCTCGATGGTCTGCCCATCGTAAGCGCCCGATTGGACATCGCCGATGAAGACCGTCTTCTGCATAGGTCACCCTTCCTGTTGGTTGGAGCGTCCACCTGCATTTGAATGCCTCCGGCGAACCTTCTTCTCTCATGCGGTCTGTGGAAGTGCCTCATGCGACTGCATCGTGCCGAGGATGCCCGGGCGGGCTTGAACATCAGTCGCAACCGGACGCCGAAGACCTGCCTCTACGCGATCGGTGGAAATGCCCTGTCTGACCCGCTCCATCCAGAGGCAGAAAATGATGCGCTGGATGCCGTTCTCGACGATGTCTTTGATCTATTGGAGGCGGGGTACAACGTCGTCCTGACGCATGGCAACGGACCACAGGTGGGTCAGTTATTGCTGATGGAAGAGAGTCTGGGTGGATCGCCAGAGGGCTTGGACAACTGGGTCGCTGCAACCCAGGGCACCATCGGCCACGACATCGCGACCCGGCTCGATGGTTTACTCTCCTCCCGATTTCGCCATGAACAGGTCGCCTGTCTACTGACGCGCGTGGCCGTGGATGCCGATGACCCCGCCTTTGAGAAGCCGACAAAGCCGATTGGGCCGGTCATCAGTGGAGATGCGCCGGATGACTGGGTGGTGGGACAGACGCTGAAGGGTCCACGCCGGCTGGTTCCTTCGCCGAGCCCCATTGAGATTCTCGACGCCGATGCTATCGAGGCCCTGCTCCATGCCGGTGCCATCGTCTTGGCCTGTGGCGGCGGGGGCATCCCGGTGGTCGTCGACAAGGTCGGTTTCCATGGCGTCGCGGCCGTGATCGACAAGGACCGCGTATCGAGTCTCTTGGCGCAGACCTTGTCCGTGGATCTTCTCATCATCAGCACGGCGATCGATTCCATCCGGGTGAATTTCGGCACGCCGGAGGAGAAAGCCTTGCGCATGGTCGCTGCGGCGGACCTCAAGGCTTTCCTCGCCCAAGGTCAATTCCCGGCCGGTTCGATGGGCCCAAAGGTCGAATCGCTGCTCGCTGCGAAGTTGGCGAAACCCTCGATGGAGGTGCTGCTCTGCACCCCCGGCCAGGCCCTTGCGGCGGTCCGAGGAGAGGCTGGAACCACCGTTGGAAATTAGAGCGGGCGTTAGGGGGTTCGAACCCCTGACCTACGGGTTAAGAGCCCGTCGCTCTACCTAGCTAAGCTAAACGCCCGGCCTCGCGACCGACAACCCCTCTATGAGGATAGCGGATGCTGTGAGAGACCTCACAGCCGCGCGGTCGGTTTGCGAATGAGTTCGCAACCGCCCGGTGCAGCGAGAACGATGACATCGGCCGTGTTGGTGAACAGGCCGACTTCGACAACGCCAGCGATGGCGCGAAGCGCCGCTTCCATCTCGACAGGGTCGGCGATGGTCGGCCCGAACTCGGCATCGAGAATCGGGTTTCCATTGTCCGTCAGGTAGTCCGGTCCGCGTCGGTTCACGTTTCCAGGACAGATGGCTTGGATGCGGCGTTGGGTTTGTCGCCAGCCGTAGGGGTTGACCTCGATCGGTAGGGCGAAGGCGCCGAGGGTTTCGACGCGCTTGCTGGCGTCGGCGACAACGACCATCCCTGCGCTCGCTTCGGCAACGATTTTCTCACGCAGGAGTGCGCCGCCACCGCCCTTGATCAGATGTAATTCACCATCGAATTCGTCAGCCCCATCGATGACGAGATCTAGGTGTGTGCAATCATCCCAACTCAGGAGTGGAATTCCCTGCTCTATAGCGATGGATTCAGTGGCGTCTGAGGTCGGTATCCCACTGATTGTGAGTCCCTCTTCGCGCATCCTCCGGCCGAGTTCGAGCAGGGTGTATTTGACGGTGGATCCTGTGCCGAGTCCGACCCTCATTCCATCGGTAACGAAGGCGCATGCGGCGATTCCAGCGTCTCGCTTCATCGCCTCTTTCTCGGCCTCGCTGAAGTCTGCCATCGGGCCGTCCTCAGCCGATGAAGGGCATATCCTTTCGCACCGTTCCGGGCACTTTACCGGCCCGTAGGGCCGCCACAGGTTTCAATATCCTCCAATCGTGTCCGGAGGTCATGGGAGTCGAGCGGACGCCATGGTTCACCTCAATCCTCCTAGTCGGATTGCTGCTCGGCATGAGCGCGGGGATGATGGTTCAACCCCCCCAAGACGACCTCGATGATGCGGTTCAACCGAGACGCTCCGGCATCAATGAACCGACGCCGATGGCCATCACCAATGCGGATGGCACCTCTTCAGCACTGAAGGCAGAGGTGCCGATGGGACATACCGTCGAGGAGATCAACGTCTCGCTCTCACCCGACCCACTGGCCTTCAACGATGCCTTTACCTGGTCCGACCTCGGCGATTGGAATGCCTCTGGTGCAGTTCTTGACCGTGTCAATGTGAATCGCACCGATGGCCTCCAACTCCTACCCCGTTTGTGGGAATGGGATTTCGAGAACGCCAACCATGGCTGGAGCCTCGGCACCGGCTGGTTGTGGGGCTATGATTCCTGCCTCGGTGCGTCCGGTGGAGTCCACGGTGGCGCCAAGGCGATCTACACCTACAATTGCAATTATCCAAACGGGGTGCCCTCATCGGGCTACTTCGCGACCTCGCCCGTGATCGATTGCGGCGGTTGCAGTGGCACGTGGGATTTGAAATATTGGAAGCGCCTCGGGATCGAGTCTTACTATTACGATGATGCACAGGTCCACGTCAAGGATTCCCAAGGCAGTTGGCAGACGGTCTGGGACTGGAGTTCCTACTCCACCAATCCGACCACGTGGACCCAGATGAACCACGATATCTCCACCCACGTGAATGGAAATTCAAACCTGCAGATTCGATTCAAACTCGGCCGTACCGACGGTTCGGTCACCTACACTGGCTGGAATGTCGATGACGTCTCTCTCGAACCACAGAACGGTGCCGGCGGCGGCGAGCAAGCGAACTGGACCTCCGCCCGATTCGGCCCGGGTGTCACCGGCGCATACGGCACTGAAGGGGTGCGCTATGGCATCACCTCGATCGATGCAACGATTCCATCGGGTTCAGGCCTGACGATGTCGGTTCTCGACGGTGTGTCGAAGACGGCGATTCCTGGATTCCTCAATGTCGAGCCGACCTGGGTCGACCTCGGCAGCATTGACCCTGAGAAGCATCCGAGCCTGCGCATCAAGTTCAATTTCGATGCGACCGGCGGTGCGACCTCGCCGATCGTCCATGAAATTCACATGAACAATCGCTACGGGTCGACCTTCAATGCCGACCCGACCACCGCGGGTTGGACCTTGGCTGGGATGAACTGGAATGGGAACGCGATTTCCGGATCGGGTACACTCACCTCCCCCGTCTTCACCTCGCACCGCGCCCTCACTCAACTCTCTAGTTCAGTCGGTGGATCTGGCACGTGGGTCACCGATGTGAGCCTCGACGGTGGGCCGTGGTTCAGTGCCTCCAACACCGGCGTGACCTCATTCTCAGCGTGGGGCAACAGCCTTCAGATCCGCATGTCCTGTGCCGGTTCCTGCACCTTCAACGATGCACAATTCGATTTGATTGGCGGGCACCTACCTACACATCCGCGCTTCGACATCGGCCTCGATGGCTGGGCCGAGTGGCAGATGGTTCACCCACACATTTCTGAGTGGGGCTGGCAGAGTCGGTTCACGAATGGTCAACTGTCCGCGGACATGACCTGGTCCGCTCCCGGATTGAAGCAGGTTGGCATGATGTTGGCCAAGACCGGCCTCGATTCCTTCGCCGTTGAACTCGCACCGTTCGCAGCGACCGACCCAGTCGATGTCTCGATATCGGTCGATGGTCAGGTGCTGTTCACCAAGACCGTCGCCTTCGAAACCGATGCCGAGACCTATGCGCTCAGTGCCCAAGAGATGATTGAACTCAATGAGAATCTCTCCAATGCCCTGACCTTCTGGGCGGCCCCCGGCAACATCCAGTACGCCATCGCGACGGTCGATGTCCAGGGTTCGTATGGCTCGATTCGCGTCGGCGGATTGTCCGCGCTGTACCGGCCGACAGCCAATCTATCCTTCCCCGTCGATTCAACCTTCGTGATGTCGATGAATCAGGCCCTGCCCGATGCCCAGATCGAATCGCAGGCCCGCCTCGTGCCTCTGACTCTCAAATCATCCAGTGCCGGTGGGGCACTCGGCGTTATCACCAATTTGATATCGGCCGAAAACGTGCTGCTCGATGGGGCCGCCTTGGCGAATTTCTCGTCGTGGGAACCCGTTACCCCGTCGTGGCAGTGGATGGAGATGGAGTTGAATTATTCATGGGATGTAGGCGTACCTTCCTATCTCTCCATGATGGTCGAGACCAACATGCTCGCAGCATATTACGAATTGCCAGTCGACGGCAGCGCCCCCGTCTTGATCTTGCTCGAGGGGACGAATGTCTCCGACCCTATTCGATTCGGTAGCATCGTCTTCGATTCGCATGAAGATGGTCTCAACGCCAGCGTTCAATTCCAGACTGAAGCCAGCCTCGATGATTCGGCGAAATTCAAGGTCAGCGCTTCTCTCTATATGACGGATGGTTCGCCCTCGCCGCCATACACAGAACGATCTGGACAGATGAGCCAAGGTGTGGAAAACGACGTCGAGGTCATCGCCTGGGATGTCTACAATGAACTCGGTTTGGCGATTCCACCTGCAATGTCCTATCTCAGATCCAATTCACCCATCTCGATTCAGACACACATCGGATTCGAGAACTTGCTCGGCACACCCTCGAAGAATCCGAGAACCGGCGATGTGCGCGTCCACCTGCTCGAGAATGGCGTCGCGAAGATGAACACGACCAACATCTTGGAAGGCCACGTCGTCTTTGGCTTCACCACACCCGTGGGCACGGGCAACGTGACCTATTCATTGGACATCGAGCCGCTCGCAGGACAAACCTTCGTTGCCGGCATCCCTCTGAATCGGACGTTCACCGTCGATTCCCTGAACCCTCAGGTCGTCGATCAGAACATCGATCGCTTCGACCACCGCACACCCTCTCCGAACCAACTCATCCAAATCGAGGTGCACGACCGCCCGGTCCTGCCCACCGATCTCACCCTGATGGTATGGCGTGAGTGGGCTGACGATATCGACGGCGATGGCGAAATCGATGAGGATGAATTCACCGGCATGCTGCTGCAGCAACCCGGAAATCTCAGCCAAGCCCGTGGTAATTACACCCTCCTGCTCGATGATACCGCTGCAACCGAAGGCGATCTGGTCGCCGCATATGTGGTCGGTGCGGACCCCGCGGGCAATGTCATCATTGACTCGGGCACGAATACACTGGGTGACCAATTGTTCACCTATCAGGTGATGCCGGACGGACCTCCCTCTCTACCTGGGCAAGGTGGATTCGCCAGTTCACCGGATGGAAAGTTGGCCTACCTCCACCCCGGGGTGGATTATGAATTTGGACTCCACATCATCGAACCCAACGGTTGGGCTGACATCGGCGATCTGCGCTTGCAGTTGGCCAGTAATTCTGTCTCAGACACCCTCGCAGTCGAGTGGTCCGCCTCGGATGGACGCTGCGTCGTGCTCTCGCCTCACATGGAGGTTGAGCGCTGTGGTGTCCGGGCTTGGACAGGCGAATTGACGCCGTTCAACCCCGACCTCGAGTTCTTCGTCGAGTTCAGTCTCAACTGGACCCTGCCCCGCGGCGGGGACATCCGATGGGAGCCATCGATCGAAGTCACGGATCGCGGCGGACAAGGCGCGTGGCTCTCGTTACCGCAACTGCGCTGGCGATACTCGCCCGACCTCGCGATCGACACCGATGATATGACCCTCAGCCTGGCGTCGGGCACCTATTCCGAAGAGGGGGCATGGGTTGCCCCCGGCTCTTCGATCTCACTGAATGGAGCGCTACACTTCCCGGTCTCAGGCGTGCGACCGAGCGAGACATTCGATGTGCGCATCCTCCTCGATGGTCAGGAGACGATGGTCGTCAGTGAAGATGGCGCGTGGTCAGCCTCCTTCGATGCACCCGATTTCTCCGGTTCATTCCCGCTCACCGTGGAGATTGCTGATTTGCCCAGCGGTGCCAATGACGTGACGGACACGACAGCTGCTCTGCGCTGGATTGTTGTCGACCCGGTCGGTCCTGAGGTCGTCGAGGCCGTCTCGCCTCGGCCCGGCTCCATTCTGCCAAAGGAATCACTCGGCGCACTGCAGATTCAAGTTCGTATCTCTGAACTCGAACAGATCGACGAAGAGAGTTTGGTCTTGCACTGGAAGATCATCCGAGGCAGCGACGTCCGCGCTATCCCACTGCTTCACGGCGAGTCCGCGCTGACCATCGAAGGTGGCAACCTCGCCGGTCAATCGATTATCGCTGGCACAATCCTCGACCTCGCCAGCCAGATTCCCGAGGAATACTACAGCGATGACCTGCGATTCCACATCTGGGTCGAGGGCAACGACATGGCGGGCAACCCCATGGAGATGCCATCCGGCACCAATCAGGATGACAATCCATTCGCGTCTTGGGCGCTCGAGCGCCGAGCACCCGTGTTCACCTTGAGTGAAGACGATGTTCGCTACTCCCGCTCTGGAGATGTCGAGGCGGGCACGAATGTGATGATCACCGTCTCGGTGCGCAATGATGGAGAGGTCGACGGCGTCGTCCGCATGCGCCTGACCGAAGTTCACCTCGACGGCACAGAGCGCGAATTGACCGCCGTCGCCGTCCAAGAGACGATCCCCGCAGGCGGCCTCAAAGAAATCCACGTCGACTGGGTCCCCGATACCGCAGGCCGCCAATGGATCCGCATCACCATCGAGGATGGCCCCACCGTCAACGGACCCACATTGCACGCGGTTGCAGGCGAGGATGACAGCCTCATCGGTTCGATCTTCGGCGGCGTTGACCTGACGTGGAGTGTCCTCTTCATCGGCCTGATCATCCTGCTCGCCAGCGTGCTCCTCATCGCCCTGCGCAGCGGCGGTACCCGCTCCTATTCCATCGAAGATACCGAGGATGACGGATACTGGGACGACGACGGTGAGGGTGAGGGTGATGACGGATATCTTGAGGCCGGTGAAGAAGCACAACCGGAAGGATTCCCCTTGGATTATCGGGATGAGACTGTGCGCCACGTCATGACTCAGAATGGTATCTCCGACACCATCGGCTTCCTACAGCACGCCCGCGGCTTCGACCGAGATGGCAACGGCTACCTCAACGAGGCTGAACTCAACATGGCCGCATCCTCCTTTGTGGCGGCGGGCAGCCTGGTCGAAGCACAGGTAGGCACCCCCGCACTCGACCCCTCAACCATGACCGGCGATCAGTTGGCGTGGTACGAGGAAGCGAAGAAGTGGGGCGGCTACTATGACGAGTCCGGCACTTGGATTCCCCTCTGAGCCACAACACAGGGTTGAAAGCGAGGCGGCGTTCAGGTCCCGATGGGATCAGGAGGACCACTGACAGTGTACGACACTGAGGAAAGTCCCCTCTGCACAGGTGCAGGTGGTCCGTCGCAAGACGGGTGTCCGGGAGGGCAGGCGCTGTAGAAGAAACGAATCGGCCCGGGAGCACGATGAATCCGCAAGGAGGAGATTCCCCGACGTCGACTGAGACGAACATCCCCACCGCAGCAAGTCCAAACAGTTCTGTTGACGGCATCGAGAGGAACGGGTAGGACGCATAGTTGAATGTGGTTAACCGGCAACGGCGAACAGAAAGGGGCTTACTCCCTGATCCCACTTCAATTCACAAGAAACAAAGCGATGTACTTCGAGTAAGTAAATAATGACTAAAGAATATCATCCATCTTGGGCAGGTCATCGTCGACCGGTTCTACCGATGGCGGGGCATCGGCGAAGAGGTCGCGCTCGAAGGCGGACATGGCCATCTGTTCGGGGTCGTTGGCCTTCGCGCGCCCGCGCGCAGACAAGATGGCGGCCACGACACCGACGTTGAGCAGGAGGAGCATGGCGATCATCGCGATGCTGCTGGCATCGATCTCGATGCCACCCGAATCCTTGGACTCTGGCGTACCACCGGTGGTCGAGGGGTCATTCCCCTCTGGATCATCATCGTCATCAACACTCACCGTCGGCGGGAAGGCGACGTAGAGATGGTCCTCGGCCCAGATGCCATCGACGCTGACCCGGGTGGTGAAGGTGACGGGGGAGTCTCCCCATATTTCGAAATATTGCGTACCATTGGAAAGGTTCTGCATCGGCAGGAAAAGTGTGTGGCCCTCGTTCTCCAAGACCATTGCACAGCCACTCTCACAGGTGATCGTCACGGAGATGTTCGCCGTTCGTGTCTCGGTATCTGGCACTTCCACCAGTTCGAGTTCGACGGTTAGGATTGGACAACCGCTGATCGACCCTGCAACCTCGGGACAATTATCGTCGGCATCTTTGGGCCCGTCGCCATCGGTATCTCGCTGGGTGATGGCGCAGCCATTCTCGTCGACCGCATCGAGCCAGGTGGTGAATGGGCAGGTATCGAGGTCGTCGGTGACGCCGTCCTCATCGCTATCTCGCTGATAGGGTGCACATCCATTGGCGCTGATATCGTCTGAGCCCAAGTCGGTTTGGGGGCAATCGTCCTCTGCGTCGGAGATGCCATCCTGATCCGCATCCAATTGGCTCTCGCCACAACCGATGTGGTTGACGGGTTCGCCACGCGGCGTGCCCGGACATGAATCTCGGGCATCATCGACGCCGTCGAGGTCGGTATCCCGTTGGGTTGCCGCGCATCCGTTCTCGTCGACCTCGGCCGCCGCAGGCGTGTTGGGACAAGCATCCTCGGCGTCGACGATGCCATCGCCATCGCCATCACGCTGCCAAGCCGAGCAACCGGCATTGTCGACGCTGATGCCCGATGGTGTCTCAGGACATTGATCCAAATCATTGGTGATGCCGTCTTCATCTGCATCGAGTTGATTCTCAGCACAGCCCTCGCCATTGACGACCTCGCCGACCGACGTGCCCGGACAGAGATCGAAGGCATCCGGCACGCCGTCACCATCCTCGTCGGGCGGCGGCAGGTCACACCCATTCGCAGCGATCTCAACCCCTGGAAGGGTATCTGGGCAATCATCCAACACATCTGCGAGTCCATCTCCATCGATGTCCTCCACACCCATCAATTGTCGCATGTAGAGGTCGACCAGGTCGTGCATCGTCAGCGTAGGGTGCATCTTGTCGAAGTAGATGTATTCCTCCGCATTTGGTGCAATGGAGTCTCCATTATCACAGGTGTATCCGTCGTGGTCACAGGCGGGGTGGGTGATGTTGGTCAACCCGAAGTAATCTGGATTGTTGTACACGACATCGAACATTTCCCAGACCATGCCTCGATGTATCGTCAGCGAGGTGGTGCTGATTGTGTCATTGAGCATTGAGTGTAGTTTGAAATTGAAATCGAGAATCCTCTCGTGCATCGCACGTACTCCAGCCGCATCTTTTTCCTCGTTGACACGGGGCACCGTATCGAGTGGTGGCAATTCGAGAATCAAGAATTCCGTCGCACCCGCACCGGTGAGTTGCGTGATGTGTCCTTCGATATTGTCGACAACCTGCTGGGTATCGCCATCGTCGCTGTGAACAAAGTCATTGCCGCCGGCCCAGATGATGACCAATTCATTGGGGTTGATCTGGTGGTTCTGAAGGTAGTCGTCGACCTGTTTGCCGACGTTTGGGATGACCAAGAGATAGAGACCATCCCCTGAATGGGCGCCGCCGTATGCGCGATTATTGCCGCTGCCCGTGCCCCGGCCCGGATTCATTGACGTGCCCATGAAGCTGCCAAATTGTTCTGCCCACACCTCGCCATTTGAGAATCGGCCATTCCAATAGGGTGGGCTGTCAGGTGTGCTCCACTGATTGTATGAATTCCCCATGTCTGACAGTGAATCGCCAAAGATGACGATGTCGGCATAGGACACTGGAAGTGTATTCGTGAATGAACTGAAGTTCGCCTGTGCCGTCGCAGCGATGCCTTGGTAATCGGAGAGATTGACGATCAGTCGCTTGAGGAATACATTTCCTGATGCGAGATGATTGGCTTGAATCTGAATCTCCACCGCGGTATTGCTCGCAGTGAAATTCTGCTGGCCGCTCTGGACGAGGCGATCTTCTCCAGTGCTGCCATTCCCGGTACGAATCTGCCAGTCCAGGGTGTAGAGTCGACCCGAGGACAAGCCCCAGGTACCGACGGTCGCTTCGAATGTCTCGGACGAGCTCCAGGCCTCTTTGGAGATGATGATTGCCATGCCTTCTGAACCGCGGGCCTCAGCATCGACCGGCTGTACACCCGTCCACGACATCAGCAATAATGACGCGACGAGGAAGAGGGTACCTCGCTGCTGCATGCCACTGCCTACGGCAGTGTGGGAATTGAACCTGTTGCTCAGCTGGCGGTGGAGGCCCGCTTTACTCGAGCACAGCGTCCATCGTGTCGGAGACGGCCATGACGAGATCGGTGTCGAGATCCTGATACTCTCCCCTTCCTGTGATGCGATAGAGCATGGTATGCCAGCCCACCAACATGGCGGGCAACAGGATCGCGCTGGTCAACAGGGCGAGTGTGATGAGGAGCATCATCAGCACGAAGAAATTGCGCAGGCCGGGGATGTCGACCAACAAGCCCGCTGCGAGGCCAGCACAGGTCGTCGCCGTGGTCTCGAAGATGGTCTGTCCGGTGCGGGAAATCGTCTTGACGATGCCCGCTGGGGTCTCTTTCTCCTCTCTGATTCGGTCAATGATGTGAATCGAATCATCGACGCCGATGCCGAATACGATTGTCGAAACCATCGCTGTGAATACGTTGACGTTGACATTGCCACCGCGCATCAGCAAGGGCTGCCACAAGACGACCACGCCGACGGCGACCATGGTGAAGAAGGCGAGACGTGGCGAGCGGAATAGAATCGACATGACGATCAGGAGGACGAACATCGTCATGATGGTCGCATCGGCTTGGGCAGCGTGGATGCCGACGTTGATGTCGAGTGACAGCGGCAGGCCGCCGGTCAATTCGCTGACCTCGACGTCTTCAAGGCCGGGAAATCCTTGACCGAGAATGCTGTCGATTTCATCGCGCAGGACGCCAGCATCGGCCAGATTGATGTAGGGCTGATTGACGTAGACAAGGGTCCGAGTCTCACCGCCAAGGGCCTCGACCGCCTCGTTCATCAGCATCGACCGAATCTCCACCGAGAGGGTGTCAAATGCCACATCGACCATTTTGTCCTGAGAGGAAATAATCGGCAGAATGAATTCACCGCTGATACCACATTCCACGGTCGCAGGGTCGGCCCAGCAATCCGAGTGGAGGATGTCCCACAAGCTCTGGTCATACAGTTGAACACCGCTAGCATTGAGGTCGACGTGGATCGCTTTGAGAATCGTCACCAAACTCACGGTCGTCGTCTCTGGGACATTGCTGACCTCAGTTTCCATCACATCGATGGCATCGAGAATGTCGAGATCCCGAATGGGTGCGTCATTCGAACCATCCGTGTAATCGGTTGCATCGACGATGAACATGTTGGTCTGACCGCCATCGAATACCCGGCTGTATTCGGACAAGGTCTCGTAGGTCTCCAATCCCGGTGGTACCTCGTCGGATGAACCGGTGATCTCCTTGCCCATCTCCGCCGTGATCATCGAAAGGCCGACCGCGCTGACCAGGAGGGCGACGATGATGACAGCCCACCACGCCTGAACGGGGATGTGACCGATGCGCTGCCAGGCGCGGTCGGCTGTGGCCAATCCACGTTTTCGATACCGCAAGACCCAACCGAGAGCGGGGACCATGATCATCGAGAAGAAGAAGGTGCAGGCGATGCCGAGCACCAGGGTGAGGCCGACGGTTCGCATCGGTTTGATCGGAACGATTTCTGGCCACGCGAGGACGCTGAATCCGATGATTGTGGTCAGTGCGGAGAGGAAGATCGCATTGCCTGTTGTCATCACCGCATCCACGGTTGCACCGAGGTAAATCGCGGGGTCCCACGGGTCGATTTCGTCGATGGTCTCGCCCTCTCGCTCCGCAGCCCATGCCTCTTCAGCGGCCCGTTCAAGTCGTTCGTTCCGACCCTCTTCGATGCGATTGATGAGATGCAGGGAATAGTCGACACCGAGGCCGATGAGAATCGGTCCAGCAGCGATGATCATCGGTGTCAATTCGATGTCGGCCATGACGGTGATACCGAATGTTGTGGCGAGACTCATGACGATTGGCAGTCCACAGATGAGCAAGACCTTCGGATTGCGGTGCAGAACCCACATCGTGATGGCGACAAAGGCCAGAGAGATGGGCAACATGCGTTCGAGTTCAGAATAGACCGCATCCGAGACATCGTGTAAGACAGGGGTCAATCCGGTGACGGTGATGGCGCGGCGGTTGCCACCATTGGACTCGGGGACTCTCCATTCCGTCTTGCCGGTCTCATCGTCCTCGTAGAGCATCGGTGAGAGCCTCTCGCCATACTGGCGACGGCAGAGTTCGCAGGAGGATGCATCCGATTTTTCATAGATTAATTCATGCGCATAGGCGATGAAGGCCTTGTGATCTCGAACCGTGTCCCCGGCGTCCCCCTTCGGGTCGACCCTCGCATCGATCTGGGTGTCCTCCATCTCGAAGCGGATGCCCATGACGACAACCGCCGTGTCCCAGACTCCGTCGCCATTGGTGTCGCGGACGAAATTCGTCATCAGATCGCCAGCGTTCTCGACCAGTCGATCGACCGTATCTTGCTGGTCGGGGATGCTGTATCCTTCGTTGGTATTGGTGCTGGAGGCAGGACAGTTTTGCAGTGATACGCCCTGAATGCCGTGATCCTCCATGGAGCAGGCGAAGCGTGCACGGCTGCTGTTCGCCTCCTTGATGATCTGTGATGGTGAGAGGATCCAGACGACGCCATCCTCACGGCCTCGGTCCTCTTTGTTCCAATCCAGGCCACGTTGGTAATTCCCTTGGAGCGATTCATCATCGCCTTCAAGATATGATAATTGAGTGAGAATGGCTACGTCTGTGACGTTTTCCGAGCCTCGTTCATTCGGATTTTCGATGGCGTTATCCGTATGGATGTAGAGCATGACGATGTCCGTTGACCAACCCTCTCGGACCTCGAGAAGGAGTTCCTTGGACTCGGCTCCATCGGGCAGGTAGACCTCGACATCGCCGTTGATCTGATGCTGGAAGTCCATCGCATACTGGCCGATGAATCCCGTCGCGAGCAGGAGAATGATGATGACCGCCCCGGGGGAGCGTTGGATGGCCCCGTAGAATCCTCGGATGGGAACCTCGGCCGCATCGTGGACCCTCTCACCGATGCCATCCATCTTGTCGGATACATTGGCCCACATGTCCTTGGCGCCGCCGATGGTCGGCCCGGAGAGCATCGTCCGAACCGGGCCGAGAACGCGGTCGACCAGCGTCGACCGGTCTGAGGGAGGCGCCGATTCATCCGCCATTCGGGTCGGTCGAATCGCCGACCGATATTGAAGGCGCCGCATGATTGAGGTCCCTAAGGGGACCTCATGGCAGTGTTCAGTCGAGACCGAACTCGCGAACCAGAAGACGGCGCATCAGGCCTCTCGCACCTTGAAGGACGAGTGCTGTGAAGCAGAGAGACGCGCCGAGCATGCCGATCCAAGCGGCGGTCAGGCCTGGCCCGACAGACAGTGATACCGTGCCGTCGGTCAACCCTTCAACCTCGTTGAGGGCGCGGAATCCAATCGCAGTGCCCGTGGCGAGAAGCGAAATGCCCGGCACACCGAAGAATAGCAAGGGTTTCTTTTGAGAGAGGGAGATCAATGCGAAGCTCAGCACGGTGAATCCGTGTGAGAGGGCTGTGTATCGACTTCCCTTGGGTACGTCGTAGCGAATGCGTGTCGGCACCTCTGCCACCTTCAGGTCGAGGTCCTTGCAGAGGTTGAGAATTTCAAGGCAGGATTCCATCCCATCCAAGTCGATGCTCAGGCGCTCCAGCGCCTTCGGCCCGAAGGCGCGGAAACCGCTCTGCGTATCCTTGATGTTGAGGTCGCTCGAGAGGTTTGATGCAGCAGTGATGACTTTGATCCCAAGCGCGCGGTACGTTGGCATGCTATCACCTGCGCCACCGGAGACGAATCTGGACCCGATGACGACGTCGGATTCGCCTGCGAGAATTGGGGCGAGAAGGTTCGGAATATCCTTGGATTCATGCTGACCATCGCTGTCGAGAATGATCAGCGCGCGGGCGCCTCGCTCTTGGGCGATGGCGAAGATTGTTTTCAGCGCACCACCATAGCCACGATTGGCGCGGTGATGGTGAACGGTCGCTCCGAGCTTCCGAGCGATCCGCGACGAGGCATCCGAAGAGCCGTCATCGACACAGAGAACCTCATCGACGTGCGGCATGCAACCGAGCACGACGCTGCCGATCGTCTCCTCTTCATTGAAGACGGGCATGGCAGCCAGAATCGGCCCTTCTCCAAGGGCGACGGCCACATGCGGTGCGCTCGACATCGGCCTCAACGCCCAACGACTTCCATTTCAACACTTCCCCGTCCCTGTCGCCCGTAGGGCGGGCTTGAGGAAGTGGGGATGCCGCGGGCCCATCAGGCCCACGGCAACCCGTGTGGGTATTCCGCTCAGTTGGAGAGCAGCTGGCTCACGGTCGTGACCGTGCGCTCGCCTTCGATGACCTTGCGCAGTGCGGACAGACTGATCACCAGGGGGATGTAGGTCTGGCCATCGCTTGTCGCGTAGGTTTCGCAGTCGCCGAAGGCGTGCTGGTTGATCGAGAGCTTGATCGCTCCGCCGGCATTGCTGCGGCGGGCGTAGCCCACGAGGAGGGACGGCGTCATGCCACCCTCCGAGGTTTCGTTCATCTGTTGTGCTTCATTTTCATTTTTCTTTGCCATATTGTTCAACTCCAAGTCCCGCGGCTGTCGGGGACCGAGTGGGACGTGACACGCGGCGGACCACCCTCTTTGCGAGGGGAGGGGTCCGCTGAATGGAAATGATTCACTCCGCTACGCGGAGATGAAAGTGAGTGAACCGCGCGTGTACGCGCGCCCGTGACGTTCAAGTGGGACTCAGGGCTGGCCGCGCTCGATGCACGTTCTCGTCACCGGCGGTGCCGGATTCATTGGCTCACACCTGGTCGACCATCTCGTCGCGCGCGGAGACCGTGTCAGCGTCTATGACAATATGAGCAGCGGGCGCGCAGAATTCCTCGCCCACCACGGCGACGCGGTCCAATTCATCCAAGGCGACCTGCTCGATCTCGACGCGACCGTCGCGGCGATGGAGGGCATCGAATTGGTCTTCCATCTCGCGGCCAACCCCGACATTCGCCTCGGAACACGGGTCACGGACACAGACCTGAAACAGGGAACCATCGCAACCTACAACGTGCTCGAAGCCATGCGACGCGCCGAAGTCAAACACATCGCATTCGCGAGCAGCAGCGTGGTCTATGGAGAGGCGGCCGAGATGCCCACCCCTGAGACCTATGGTCCCCTCTTCCCCATCAGCCTCTACGGTGCGAGCAAATTGGGCTCGGAGGCATTGATCACATCGTGGGTCGGCACCTTTGGCCTGAAGGCCTGGCTCTTCCGCTTCGCAAACATTGTCGGCGCCCGCGGCACACATGGCGTCATCTTCGACTTCATCCACAAACTCAAGGCGGACCCTTCCCGCCTCGAGGTCTTGGGCAATGGCCGGCAAGAAAAATCCTACATGGAGGTCGTCGATTGTGCACGGGCGATGATTCACCTCACCGAAACCACGGATGAGGCAGTCAACTGCTTCAACCTCGGCACCCACGATACCTGCAGCGTCCGACGCATCGCTGAGATCGTCATCGAGGAGACCGGATTCAAGAACGTCAGTATCGAGTACACCGGTGGCGATCGCGGCTGGGCGGGCGACGTGCCCAAGACGATGCTCGACCCCGCGCGCTTGTACGCGAGTGGATTCGAGCCGAACTACAATTCTGAGGAGAGCATCCGCCACACGGCGGCCACCCTGATTCAGGAGATTGGTTTGGAATGAAGACCGATTGCACCACCCGCAGAGCCTTGTTCGAAGATGAGAATGCGGATGCTCGCATGGGCGCGACCTTCGTCATCTCTGCGGCCCTGACCATCGCCCTCGTCTTCGTCTGGATCATCGCACCGCCGGCCAGCATCGGTGTGAGCGAGGGCCAATTGGCCCCCGAGATTATCGGACAGGGTTACCTGGATGGGGAATGGGAAGATTTCCAACTCACCGACCACATCAACTTCTCATGGGTCGAAGGCGCAGAAGGGCAATGGATTCTCCTCCAGTTCATCGACACAGATTGCCCCCATTGTTGGAAATCGGGCGCGGACATGAGTGAGCACTGGCCCATCTTTGGCGATTCAGGCGCCGTTCTCTATGTCACGATCGCCGTCGAGGTCGTCGGTAATGAACACAGCAGAGATGAGATCGTCGCGTTCAAGGAAAAGCAGGATTACGTGGGATGCAAATCGACCTCAAATTGCGAGAATCGACCCGGTGATGTCCACCCTTGGATGTATGTCGATGCCCTGAATTCCGACGTATCCGATGACTATGCTCTGCCCGGCGTCCCCTTCGAATTGCTGCTTTCACCCGATGGAATTGTGATCTGGAATGGGGCCCAGCACAAGTCGGATGGCTTGGACACGGTCGACAGCGCCCTGCGACACCATTTGATGGAGGATGCCTGAATGGTCGCATTTGCAGCGGACTGGCCGCTGATGCTGTTTCTAGCGCCGGTTGTCATTGGCATATTCATCGCGAGCCCGATGGGCGCACCCCGTCTTCCAGAGATGGGTGAAGCCCGCCGACGTCTGCTCGGGCTGCTTTTCATCGAAGCGGGTGGCTTCACCGCAAGCGTCTACACCTGGATGATTCACAATCAAATGGCCGCGACAGGCACAAGTGAGCTGTGTGCTGTGAAGGGACTGGTACAGTGTGGCTCCGTCATCGGTGACCCGACCTACAGCACCTTCCTCGGTCTTCCTTGGGGCATCGTCGGCATGGGTGCCTTTGCGGTCATCGGATGGCTCACACTGGCGATGTTCATGGAAATGAAGGCCGATTGGGCGGAGAAGTACCTCGACTATGCGTGGTATCTGAGCTTGCCCGGCATTGCCGGCATCGTCTGGCTGATCATCGTCGAGATGTTCCTCGTCGATGGCGCCCCTCACATTTGCCCGTACTGCACCTGTGTCCACATCGCCTTGGGTGCGACGATTTTCCTGCTGTACTCGCTTCGCAAGAATCGCGATGCGGGCCACTGGGAAATCACTCGACAGAAGTCCAAAGAGGAACTTCTCGCGCTGGCCCGAAAAGGGCGCAAGTGATCAGGGCTGATACGTGCCACCGATCTCGAACAAGGCCACATCGGTGCGCATGTCGACCGGCTCCATGCGGACGACGGTGACATCGAGGCGCACCTCTGATGCATAGTTCGAGCGCAACACATCGTAGAGACGGCCCTGCACGTCCGCCATCTGGGCGCCGCGCAGGATCGTCACCGTACGGATCGGATTCTGATCGGCGATCTCGACGATGAACTCGACAAGCCATTCTCGGTCTACCTGGACGCCCTCTTGACGTCCCTCTTTATGTTCTTCAGGGATGTACGCCATCGGTGTTGTTTCTGCACTGTCAGACTATCAATGCTTCCCTGATACCCCGTTACACAGCCCGGCGGGGGTCTGAAATAGGAGCGCGTTCAATCAGATGAGCCGCGCCGAAGAATCACCGTGGAGAGCACAAGCGCGCTAAACAAGAATAATATCGCCCCAAGCGACAAGAAATCGACAGGGTCGGCCCCATCCTCATATTGGAGTCCGACGACGCTTCGGATCTCGCCATCGACGGTGAGCACGGCGACCACACCCCAAATCTTGTCAGTCCCGTGCACGACGTATCCAGCCTCGGACTCTTCGCGGTCCAATGCTTCCCAAGTGACCTCATATCCAGCATCTCCCACGTACTCGAATGCAGATGCATTGATGCGAATCTGTCCCGTCAACACATCCTCGTGCTCATCGATACCATTGCTCGCGATCTCCGAATCCATCGACCGCTGTTGTTTCAGATGGAGGGTGATGCTGGCATTCTCTGTCCAAGGCCCCGCATCGACACGGATCACATCCCCGGTTGAATGGGTATTCCACTCGAGGCGCATCTCCTGCCAAGCGTCACGATCCAATTCTGCGGACATCACAGCGCCTGCGAGCCGATTGTAGGTGACGGCGCCGGTGACCTGGCCCTGACCATCGAACCAGAATGTCGGCAGTCCGAGGTTCTCATCCGGACTGAGTTCGGAAATCCTTGCGGTGGTGAGTGGGGTGCCGAATGGATCGTGATCGTCGGGGTGCAAGGCGATGCGCTCGACCCGGCCACTGTGGTCGGAGACGAAATCACCGATCCAAGGATCGATGGTTGCGCAGACCTCACACCATGTCGCCGTGTACTGTTCGATGAGAATTGCGTGTCCACCGGTGCGCTCGCGCTCGACCGACTGGAACTGCTCGGTGCGGGCACTCGCGAGCACGGGCAGAAGGAGGAGGGCGATGAGGGCGAGCGCCAGTGCCCTTCGCATGGGCTGAACGCCTCGGCCGGGTCTCATTTACATATCCCGGGCCCGGCCGACCGATTGGGGGGCGTCAGATGAGCAAACGCTGGTTTCAGGCGCATCAGCGCGACACCTGGCGTCGTCAGGCCCGCTCAAAGGGATACCGCGCCCGTTCCGCCTTCAAATTGAAGCAGATTCAGGAGCGCTTCGAACTGATTCGCGAAAGCGATGTCATCCTCGACGTCGGCTGCCACCCAGGCGGTTGGAGCCAGGTCTCGGTTGAGGAGACCGGGCCCCAAGGGCTTGTGATCGCCATCGACCTGCTGCCCTGCTCCCCGATCGAAGGCGTCCATCTGGTCATCGGCGACATCATGCATCCCGGCTCTCACGAACAAATCCTCGATTTATTGAATGAAGGGATCAAAGTCAATGGAAGCCCCATGCCCGAGGTGGTTGAGGGCGAGCAACGGCTGTTCAACGCCATCGTGTCCGACATCAGCCCGAACCTGACCGGTCAGTACGACCGCGACCAGGCCATCTCGCTCGAGCTGGTCGCGATGGTCTTCGATTTCACGCTCCCGCTCCTCGCCCCCGGCGGCGCCTTCGTCACCAAGGTCTTCCAGGGCACGGGCATCGAGGGCGTGATCAACGCGGCCAAGCAGCGCTTCTCACGCGTCCAGAGATTCTCTCCCGAAGCCAGCCGAAACTCATCCTCGGAGGTTTTCCTCATCTGTAAGAACAAACTTCCCAAACCGCGCAAGGGATTTCGCGAGACGACGGTTGCTCAGGAGTTGGACAACCACTTGGAGAATGTCGGCATCATCCAGCCGAAGGGCAATGATCCCGTAGAGGTACTAAAAAGCGGCTTTCGCGTCATCAAGAAGAGAGACTGAACCCTTCGTTGTTCACTTTCACTTTCACTTACCCCTCTGCGAAATGATGGTGGACCGTCGGCGCTCGTCTCGGTTGCTGGAAAGGAGATGAACCAATATGACCACAAGTGTCGCAACCCCCCGAAGCCCGCTACCGACCCGACCCCGAACGGATGCCCGTCAAAGCATCCTCAAAGAGATCGCCAACTCACGTGACAGAGCGCGAGGTGGCAATCCGAATCGAACGCTGGTCTCCGACCTGAAAATCGGTGCCCCGGTCGGCTGTGCCGAACTCCTCGTCCTGCGACGCTATCCCCGTCGAACGGTCTCGAGCAAGGCCTGGACCGGCGCCTTGGCAGCGGCCTGCGCCCGCGATGAGAGTGGATTGGTTGGCCTCGTCCTCTGGGGCGATCAAGTCGACCGCGTTCGCACCGGCGACATCATCCGAATCGAGAATGGGTGGTGCCGCATGAGTCAGGGCCAGAAGGTCGTCTCAACGGGGCGCACGGGCCGCTTGACAGTACTCGCAGCCTGAAAGGTGGGTGCGCTACCCTTCGGGCAACCATATTAAGGAGAAGTTGGTCGCCGGGCCGCTGAGGAATCACACATGCAGAAGCGCGCATCTTCCTGTTCCGCCTCCGGCGTCCCTTTGACGGACGCCAAGAGCACCTCTTTCCCCTGTCCCGCTTGCGGTGAGCCCATCGGCCGCAGCGAGAGATGCCGCAACCAAGCGGTCACGTATTACTGCCCGAGCTGTGGGTTCCAGGGTCCCTGAACCGGAGGATTTCTCATGGGAGAAGTTGCTGTCAAGTACAAGATCATGTGCGATCCGAATTACGAGGATGCGAACGCGGAAGAGATCGCATCATCGATGACCGCGATGCAGAGCGAGGTTGGCGTCGTCCAGATGGTTGAGACCAAGCCGCTCGCCTTCGGTCTGAAGTTCGTCGAGGCCCACTGCGTCATCCAAGAGGGTGACGGAACTGTCGATGAGTTCGAAGATGCGATCCGCGCCATCGATGGCGTCGGAGAAGTCGAAGTTCTCGAGATTGGCCGCCTCTGAAGGCACCACTCAGTACTGCGTCAGCGGTGCGCGCATGAATTCGCGCATCAGAATGGTTGCGTAGGTTCCACTGGGCAACGTGAATCGAAGTCTGAGACTGCAGCCGTCGGCATGCCAGAGTTCGCCATCGCGCGGGCCTTCTGAGGCGCGATTCGACAATCGTTCGCTCTCGACATCGCCGGCTTCTTCAACGCTGAATTCGGTGAAACCGATGGTCAGCGGACGTCGGCTGCCCCTAGAGGTCAGCCGCGGGATGCCCGAGACATTCCAATCCTGATCCTCGAGACCCATCTCGGCGACGACCTGGCGTTCGATCTGACCGGGTTGTGCATCTGAGTAGACCGACTCCCCTCCCGGCAGTGCGCCGGTCACGGCGAGTCGGCCGAGGCGGCAGTTTCGAGTGATGCGCGGCAAAAGGTCGGCCTCGGCCTCGACCAACTTGGCCATGTCGACCTTGCCATTGTCCTGAATGAGGCCGACGACGTCACCCTCGATCGGCTCGGACAGGGTGAGTCCCGCTTCGAGCCGAGCCGCGATGATGCGATTGAAGGCCTCGGATTGCAGGCTGTGGACCATCATCAATTGCAGGGAGTTCGGCAATTTTCGGAAGGCGCCCAGCCAATCCTCGGGCTTCTTCTTGAGAGCGTGCAGCATGTCCTTCTCAAAGCCGAGGTGCTGGGGGGCGATCTCCAGACATTGTTCCGCGTCCTGGGTTTCGCGCCACAGGGTTCGAAAGGCCTCGACCGCGGGCTGTTGATGGATGCCGGCCATGCCGAGGTAGGCGTCGACGGCGCCCATCCAATCATCATTGATGACCGCGCGACCGACGACCGGTGTGACCGGGCGGGTCGCGCCGAACCGTTGTGGGCCGATCCAGTTTGGGAAGCGGCCCTGGCCGAGTCGCTCGGCCATGCCCTCGAAGATGTGGTTGACGCGCTCGATGGCGGTCTTTGCGTCGAGAGGATTGCCGTCGGTATCGGCACATCCGCGAACCGTGATGGTGAATCGGTTGCCGCTGTGGTCGCCGAAGGAGAGTTTCTGATGACTTCGACCGAGAATCTCGATCTCCACATCGGGCATCTCGACGCCTGCAACTTTGGATTGCTGGGCATCGATGACGAGCAATTGAGTGGTGATGGCGCGCTTGTCCTTCGTCCCACTGAACCAGATTCGATTCTTCGAAATACCGATTGCACGGGCGAGTTTACCAACGAATCGATTCGTTTCCCAATTCGTCAATGTCACGCGAACGACGGTGAAGCGTCCCTTGGGGTCGAGGGCCGGCGTGCGGCCGACTTCTTCGACACGAAAATCTTCGAAGCGAGCCTTGAGCAGACCACCGATTCCCACACCCTCAGCGGCATAGCCGGTGAGACCACAGGCCGCGGCGATTTCCGCCGGCGTCATCTGGATTCCTCCGCTCAGGGCAGTGTGAGGCCATCGAATTCCTTGGCGATGTCCTTGCAGAGCTTCTGGAGGATCTTGGAGGGGTTCTTCCCTTTCTTGCAGCGCATGTAGAATTCGGGTTCGTCGAGTTCCGGATGACCGACGAAATAGTTCGCGTACTCCACATCCTTGCTGTCGTTGAGGCGTGAACGGAACAGCTGGAGTGCCGTGTGACCCTCCTCTGTGATTCGGATTCGCAGTTCGCCGCCTTCGTTGAGAAGCACCTTGATTACCATGATGACCGACCCGGCGACCGGCCCCTCCCTTTTGAGCCTTTCAACGACCACCCACTCTGTGGGTGCATCCGAATTGGTGTGTGGACCGGGCTGGAGCCGGCCCATGCCGCCCGTCGACTTATCTATTCAATTCCGTTCGCCGGGTCCATGGTTAGCGGACGCGTTGGCGAGGATACCCTCGTTGGAGCGGATACCTTCGAGCGGGCTGCCGTGCCCATCCTCGTCGTCTCACTGCTGTTGACCGTCGCCCTCGGGTTGCAATTATTCCCTGCTTTGCCAGAATTTGATACCGACCTGTCGGCCTTCGCGCCAGAGACTCCATCCGAGGCCGCAGAGGCCCGCATGGTGGATCACTTTCCTCCCGAGAGCCGGCCGATGTTCATCCACGTGACGGCGGATGACGGGTCGAATGTCCTGAGCATGGATCATCTCATCGCCCAGCAGGATGCGCTCGCTGTAGTGTTGAACAGGTCCACACATGGTGGAAATTTCATCCAATCCTCGATCGCCGCCCCGCAGATTCTACAATTGGGCTTGGACGAGTCGAACGCGTCGGGCAGTGCACTGGCGGATTATACTGACTGGGAGGGTTTGCTGGATGCGATGGTTGACGGGGGTACCGTCTGCGGAGATGCGCTCACCGATGACCGAGCCCTGTCGACGGCTGCATTCGCCAAGGACAGCCTTCTGCACAACGACCTCGACATCCAACCGGTCTGTGATTATCTGGATGACCCGACGACCGCGGGTGATGCGACGCCAACGGCGAGCAGCACGCTCTGGGTCATCATGATCGACCCTGCAATCGATGATGGGGCGCGTCAGGCTTTCCAGAACCTCATCCGCGTGGAGTTGGATGAGATTTCTGATGAAACCGGTCTGGATTACCACTCGACCAGCTTGGATTTGATGAGCCACGACATCAACAAGGGCACATTGGGTGAACTGGCAAAACTGGTGATCGGTGCACTCGTCGTCATCATCATCATTCTCGCTGTCGCCTTCCGCTCGGTTCGCGGCGTCGCCTTCCCGCTCGTCGGATTGTCAGCCGCGTTGGTGTGGACCTATGGCGGCATGGCGCTGGCCGATGTCGAATTCTCGATTTTGGAGGTTGCCGTCGCACCGGTCGTCCTCGGACTCGGCATCGACTACAGCATCCATCTGCAACGGCAATACAACACATTCCGGGCCGAGGGCTTGCCTGCCGGTCAGGCTTGGCTGAAAGGATTCGAGACCCTGAAGGTCGCACTGACCCTGGGCGTCATCACAACGATGGCCGCATTCATGGCCAATTTCGCATCCCCCCTGCCACCCTTGCGCACGTTTGGCTTCGGGCTCGCATTCGGTGTATTTTGTGCCTTCATCTCCTCGACGGTTCTCGTCGGCGCCCTCCACGTCGTGATGGAACGCGCGCCCGAGGCCCACGCACGCGATCTCGAATGGGCCCGCTTTGGGAAGTTCAGTCACGCCATGGTCTCCTTCCAACGCAAGCAGCAGGCCAAGGTCATCGGTGTGGTCGCACTGCTCACGGTGGCCTCGGTGATCGTCGCCGCGGCCCGCCTCGAAACAGAATTCGATCTGACGGATTTCCTCGACGAGGACATGGACGTCATGGAGGGCCGCGAAAAGTTGTACGATTCCTATGCAGCGACGGGCTGGAAGCCGGTCTATATCCTGATGGAGCCCGAGCATGGCGCCGACTCGATCCCCGATGATGCCGCGTTGCTCAACAGTTTGGGGCTGCTCGACAATTGGCTCGGGTCGACCGATGGCGTGGTCGCGCCATTCTCGACGGGGCAGAATACCCACCCGGCCTATGACGGTCCCTACCCGATTCTCCTCGATGCCGTACAGGGCGATGCCGCCTTTGGCGATGCCAACCACCTGCGCATCTCAGAATCGAAATTGGTCACGGCCGATGGATTCGAATCCGGCGGTATCGCGGCCGCTCTCGCCTCCTTGTCGGCCAACGATTCCCTTGCAGACCCCTTGACCGGCGAGACCTGGGCCGAGCGCGTCGATTCGGTCGTCGCACTCAACGAAGGGGCTGAGCCTGAAATCCTCTACATCCGCATGGAGGTTCTCGTCGAGGTGAAGACCAGCAGTGATAGTTCGGCTGTGCTCGTCGCACTCGAATCGACCATCGGCGACTTCTCAAGTCTCTCCGGCGTTCACGCGAACGTCTACCTCGCGGGCGATATCGTGAGCCTAGAGGCCGTGCTCGATGGCCTCACCGAATCCCAACTCACCTCGACCCTGATCAGCCTGGCCGTCTGCTTCATCGTCCTTCTCGCACTGACCCGCCGCATTGGACCGGCGCTGATCATCGTCCTGCCCGTGGCCCTCGCAGCGACCTGGGTGGTTGGCGCGATGGCGCTCCTCAATCTCAATTGGAATGTGATGACCGTTATGGTGACCGCCCTGACGATCGGACTCGGCATCGATTATTCGATTCACGTCTGGCAGCGATTCGAGGCGATGAAAGAGCAGGAAGGCGATGTCTGGGCCGGCCTGCGAGAGATGTACGCCTCGACCGGCGTGGCGCTGGTGCTCTCGGCGGGCACAACGATCTGCGGCTTCACCGTCCTCATGCTCTCCCAGATGCCCGTTGTGCAGGACTTCGGGGTCGTCACGGCGATTACGGTGTTCTTCTCGCTGATTCTCGCTCTCGTGCTATTGCCGGTTTTCCTCGTGCTCGACGCACAGTCGCGCAACGGTGACGAGAACGGTGCCTAAGCCGCGATACTCGCGACCAGGCCGGGCATCGACAGCTGCTGTTCCCTCGCGACCAGCAGGAGGGCCATCCACAGGGTGACGGGCCCGAGGGCACGACGCTTGCGTTGGGCACGACGCATGACCTCCTTGCGGTCGAGGTTGGACTCTTGGGCGATGCGGTCGAGCAGGGTCGTGATGTGCTGAGCGGCAGGGTCGATCATGGCGGGTTCGACGATGACCTCGGGTTCGACGGGTGTCTCGGGCGCCGGGACAGGGGTCGCACCTTGAGCCAGTCGTGGTGGATCTTCGAGCACCCGCATCACCGGCATCCAAGCGAAAGGCGCCTGCACCACTGAGATGTCGATCATCGGCCGCAAGCCTTCGGGTCGCACCTCGAGCCAGCCCGCCTCGATGAGATTGTCACGTACACGCGTCGCGACTTGCATCTCAAACCATCCGAGGTCATAGGCCCACATCCGACAGATTTCATCGTGGCCAATCGGCTCACCGGGGCGCACCCCCCATGTTTGAGCGAGGAGGATGGCGATGTCCGGTTCGTCAACCGAATGGGAGTCCATTGGCGTCGGGGGGTGGGTTAGAGTCCTTCATCGTCACGGGCCAAAGGTCATCCCTGACCACCCGCTGCGCGGCCCCGGACCGGTGGCTTTGAAGAGGTCGGCGTGCACGAAGAGAGGCGATTCCATGCGTGATTATATTGCACGAGACCCGAAAACGGGCCGCCCACTGAAAACCCGACGCCGCAGGAGTACGGGCCCCAACCTCGCCTACCAATCCGGCGAGGGCCCTTGGGATTCCATCCCATTGGCCAACATCCTGCCGCTGGCCAATGGAGACGTCAATGTCGAACCGGTCATTTGGGCGGATCGAGAGCGGCTCCTCCGAAGAGTCGACGGCATCCGAGCCCTGCCACGCATTCGAGGCCGAGATCAGAATCTCGCCCATGCCGCCTTGAAAGCCGCCCTCGGGGACCTCGACCCGCGATACCGCATCGCGGGCCTTGCCAGTCTGCCCTATTGTGCCCTGCAAGTGCCGGACAGTCTCTTTGAACACCTGCACGAATTGCTCGAGGATGTCGATGCGGAGGTCCGGGAGGCTGCACAGACCTGCTTGGTCATCGTCGCGCCCGTCTTTCCTTCGGCCACCGAGGAGACGCTCCGCCGACAGATGCGCGTCACCCAGAAGGGCCGCCGCCGCAACGGCTTCACCGCCCTCCGCAAAGTCGCGGGTGCTTGGCCGGAAGTCGCCGAACTCCACATTGACGAACTCATCCGAGAGGAGGATATTGAACTGCGCACCGAAGGCGCAGCCCTCCTATCCAAACTGGCCCGACACAAGTCGGCCTCTCTGTGGGATCTGATCGGATGGTGCCTCCAAGATGAAGCCGTCACCGTTCGACGCAATGCCGCTCGCGCGTTGGTGCCGCTCGCAGAACACGCACCCAGAGTCGCTCAAATCGCCCTCGAGATCGCCTTTTTCGACGAGGACGACAAAGTGCGAAACTTCGCCCTCAAGGCGAGCCAAAAACTCGACCCGAACTCCTTCCGGATGCAACGCCTCATCCTCGACGGCACGCGTCACTCCGACCGAGCCATCCGCATCTCATGCATCAAGACCCTCCCGATCATCTTGGTCGAAGCCGAGGTCCGCATCCAAGCGGCCGACCTCATGCTGCAGGAGACGGACAAGGAGATCCGCGCCCTCTTGCAGGAGCTGATGACCGACGAATCGCTCGAGGGCACGGAGGAACAGAAGAATCGTTTCCTCGCCCCGGCGCCCAAGGTCGAGGTGGATGAGGGTTCACTCTCTGAACTGTCTCCGCCACCCCCGCAACCCGACCCCATCGACCAGACCAACGCTGCAAAAAAGCCCGATCAGCGCCAACCCTCGCAGGACGAACTCTACTACGGCGACGACTTCGACGACGAGATGGACGATTTGGTCTGAGCCTCGCTCTCCCCGTAGGGGAGTCGGCACGGTTAAAGAGGGGCGTCAGGTCGCCGACGCCGAGGAATCCGCATGAGTGACGAAGACTTCGACACAAAGCGCGAGCAGTTCAACAATCTCTGGGACGGAATCACTCCCAAGGGTGTCAACCGAACCAAGTCGCTGAAGTTCCGCCAATACATCCGAGAACATGTGCGCCAGAAGAAGGTCGCCATGACCCGCACCAACTGCGAAAAGTACTGGATGGGCGAACTACAGAAGGAAATTCACGACGCGGAGACCTTCTGACCGAGCTGAACCCGATGTCCAGCACCAACGCGCTCTCCACCGTCCGTTTTTCGGATTGGGACCTCTCTGACGACATTGCTGATGCGATCGCCGCCAAGGGCTGGGATTACACCACGCCCATCCAGGCCGAGTCGGTGCCTCTGGCCCGGTCCGGCAAGGACATCGTCGGCCAGGCCCGGACCGGATCCGGCAAGACCGTGGCATTTGGCATCCCGATCATCGAGAATAGCGAACCGACGGGCACGACCCAGGCGCTCGTTCTCTGCCCGACCCGAGAACTCGCGACCCAGGTCAGCGAGGAACTGCAGTGGTTGCAGGGCGGCAAGGGACTGAAGTTCGTCACCGTCTACGGCGGCACGGACATCGACAAGCAGGCCAAGGTCCTCGATGCGGGCTGCGATGTGATCGTCGGCACGCCCGGACGCGTCATCGACATGACCAAGCGCGGCCACATCGATCTGTCAACCATCACCCGATTTGCCCTCGACGAAGCCGACAGAATGCTCGACATGGGCTTCTTCCCGGACATCCTATGGTGTCTGGAACGCCTCGAAAACCGACAGCAGACCCTGCTGTTCAGCGCCACTTTCCCCCAAGAGGTCCTCGAGGCGGCGAACGAATTCATCACCGGCGCCGAGCACGTCATGAGCGAGGAACTCGATGTCGAGGTGCCCGAGATCGACCAGTACATGGTCAAGATCGGCCGCGCCAACAAACTCTGGGTCCTCGGCCGACTCATGGTCCGCCTGAGCGAGGAGGATCAAGTCATCGTCTTCACCAATACCAAGCGCATGGTCGACCTTCTGGTCGAACGGCTAGAGCGTCACCGCTTCAGCGCCACCGGCCTGCACGGTGACATGGCACAGAACAAGCGCGAGCGCATCATCAAGGATTTCCGCGAGGGCTTGACCCGCGTTGTCATCGCCACCGATGTCGCAGCGCGTGGCCTCGACGTCGATGGCGTCACCATGGTCATCAATTACGACATCCCGAACGATTCAGAATCCTATGTCCACCGCATCGGCCGCACCGGCCGAATGGGCCGCAAAGGCGAGGCGTGGTCCTTCGTCTCCGGCGAGGACGCGCCGCTCATGAGCAAGGTCATCTCGACCTGGAACATGGTCGTCAAGGAGGTCGAAGCACCGCCACTCCCCGACGGCGTCGACCGAGACCCCGTCCGCAAGCAGAAGGATTGGGGTGAATCTGCCGATGTCTGGGGCATGGTCCCCATCCGCTTGGCCATCGATGGTGCTTCCAAGCTCGCCATCCACGCCTTCCTCTCCGACGAAGCGCGTCTTCCCGACCTCGCGATCGGCAACATCCGCCCCGAGGGGAACACCACCATCGTAGAAGTCCACAGGCAGAAGGCCCAGCACGCCCTCGACGCTCTCAAGGGCAAGTCCTTCAACGGCGCCAAGGTCAACGCTGACCTCGTCAACTGAGGCTCATTCCTCTTCTGAGGAAGGGGAAGGGGTCGGTTCGATCGTCACGATGGCGAGCCCGATGAACACCGCACTGAAGATCCAGGCGCGATAGGATCGGCCCCAGGCCTCGTTCCAGCGCTCCATCTCGGAGTAGCACCCCTCACCATCGGCATTCTCCCAACCGTTAACAGGCCCCCACGCACACTCGCCTGCTGTCGCCTTATAGCCGAGATTTTCCTCATCGACGGTCACTGCATAGGTCGCCCAACTGGCGAGGAGCAGACAGAGGACGATGACCACCTTCGACACGTTGGGGAGTGAATCTCGCAATCGAATTTCGTTCAATCGGGGCAGATCCTTGATGGAGGGCCTGACCGTCTTGTCGACCAATCCTTTGCGATCGAGTACGATATACCAGCCGAGCCACATGAGGACGAGAATGGCAAGGAATCCCTGACTGAGGATGAATTGATGGAATTCGAGCATCGGTGCCTCGCATCCCAAGGTGTTCGGCGAAGCTTCGCATCCACTCACCGCCAGTGGGTAGAGGACGACGAGCCGAATGAAATTCAGCACCTGAACGATGAGAATCATCGCTGCAATCGAGCGCCAGCGGGTTCGATTTTTGATGCCCGGTGTCAGCAGCATGAGGACGCTGAGAAAGATGATTTCGTGCAATCCAACGCACTCATCTGACACGAAAACAGGCACATAGCCACCGACAAATGAGGTGTTGATCAGATGCACTTGGGTCAAGGCGCCCGTATCATGTCGAACCAGAACCGCCGACCCATCCCAAATAAAATTCGACAAACTGGTCCACAACGAGGCGATGCCAGCCTGATAGGGCTCGAACGAGTTCGAGGTATCCGTTCCCCACCAGTAAATCGCCTCGACGATGAGTAGGACGAGCGGAATCCGCAGGTATCCATAGGCCAATTCACCGACCTCGGGCCACGACAAATCCTCCTTCGGAGGTGGCGTGGTTCGCTTCGCGCGCACGAGGTGCCGACACTCCCTCGGCGCTTCAAAGCAACCCTCCTGCCCAGCAGTCGGATTCAAGAAAGGTGAGCGCCAGCAAGCAACCGATGAGCACCGACCGTGCCGACGTCACCCTCGACGTCCTCGGCTTCCACTGCCCCGTGCCGGTCCACGAGACCAAGCGCACGCTGGCGACGATGGACACGGGAAATGTCCTGCTGGTGATGGCCGACGACCCGGAGACCAAGATGGACATGCCCGCCCTGCTCAATCGCACCGGTGATACACTCATCGAATTGCACGAGGAAGCCGGAGAATTCCATTACCGCATCCGCAAGGAGGCAATCGCATGAGCCCAATCATCGAGAAGACCGACGTCCCCGCCGATGCGCGGCTGCCGACCGAACACGGTGAATTCCGAATCCGAGTCTTCCACGACGAGACGACCGGATTCGATCACGTCGCCCTCACCCTCGGTGACATGGTCGGCCCCGACCCGGTCCTCGTCCGCATGCATTCCGAGTGCCTCACCGGTGACGGATTTGGTTCACTAAGGTGTGATTGTGGGGCGCAGTTGGATGCAGCACTGCAATCCATTCAGGAACACGGTTGGGGCTGCCTCCTCTACCTGCGCCAAGAGGGTCGGGGCATCGGCCTTCACGCCAAGATTCAGGCCTACAACCTCCAGGACAAGGGCGCGGACACCCTCGATGCCAACCTGATGCTCGGCCATCCTGCCGATGCGCGGGATTACGGCATCGCGGCCGACATGCTTCGCGCCGTCGGCATCCATGACGTCTGCCTCTTGACGAACAACCCCGACAAGGTCGAACAACTTCGAAACCACGGCATCACCGTTTCCGAACAGATGCCGCTCGTCGTCGGTGTCGGCAAAGACAACCGCGACTATCTCGAAACCAAGGCCCATCGCATGGGCCATGACATCTCCGATGCGGAATTGCAACAAGAGTAAGCAACATCAGAAGGCGCACTAAGAAGCGATTTTTTCAGCGACCGGGACCTGAGAACTGGACTGAGGGCGCAGCCCGAAGGAAGCGCGAAAGTACCCATCGATTAGAGTCGGTACGGTCGCGGCCCCAT
>CAVOCV010000002.1:0-39667 GCA_963694325.1 Candidatus Thalassarchaeaceae archaeon
GCCAAGCCGAGGACACCCTGCTCGTCACCGGACCTTCCGGATTCGGTTGTGACCACCCCGCCCAGATGACCCTGAATGCCGGCGCGGCGGCGAGCAGCCATGCCGTGACCTGTGTGGCGATGAACGAATTGGCTGCGGGCAGCCATTGGCTCAATTTCACGACCACATCGTTGACCGATTCGAGTGAGTCCGCTTCGGATGGATTCGAGGTCGACATCGCCCCGGCCCGTGGTCAGAATGGCGACCCACTCATCACGGTGGAGATCCTCGGTGAGGATTGGTCACTGGCGTGGAATGCATCGGCGACCTATACCGTGGTCGTGACAAATGCTGGAAATGAGCACATCTCGGGCTTCCTCCACCTCGCGGGCGAGGATGTCAAGCAGCTCTACCCGGTCTGGTCGATGGTCGATTCGGGATTGGAGGCCAGCGCCTTCTCGGTTGCACCGGGAGCCTCCTCCACCTATTCCCTGACCTTGACAGCGACGACCGAGCCGAATATCGGCACCATCCAGTTCCGCATCGACGCCAGCGGCACCTTGTCCGATGGTCAGGGCTTCGCAGTGCCGAGCCCGGTCGTCGAGATGACCGTGGAACACCAACCCGCCCCGGCGACCGAGGCGGAATTGTGGGAAGGCGGCCCGATGGTCAATGCGTCGAACCTCGCCATCGGCATGCTATCCGGCTGGTTATTCGCCGCCCTGCTCCTCTTCTTCATCCGTCGCAGCGTCAAACTTCGCTCTGCCGATTCGGTTCAGGATGCCTGGGACGAGGCGGCCGAAGAAGAGTCCAAGGACGATGATCTCGAACATGGAGAAATTCGCCCCGACGAGGATGGCACGGCCCGTTGCCACGATTGCAGCGCGCGCATTCGTCTGCCCACCGAGAAGGAGGCGCCGTTCCGATTCAAGTGTCCGACCTGTGCCAAGATGAACCGCGTGATGCCACCGCGTGACGACTGAATCAGCGCTTTTCGGCGATCAACAGGAAGGCGGTATGCCCCATCGGCGTATTGCCTGGACGCACGCCGCCACGGCTCGCTTTGGTCCACAATCTCTCGATCATTTCACCGGCCCAATCGACGGTCAATCCGACCTCTTCACAGGCCTCCCACGCTTTCTCCAATTGATTGGACACCGGGCAATAGCAAGCCAAACGACCCCCATTTCGAAGATTTGCAGCCATCTGAGGGATGACCGGCCAGATCTCAGGAAGGTCGAGGATGATCGCATCCAGATCCTCAGCGTCGACCTCGGCCACATCACCCTCGATCAAGGTCCAATCTGGGAATTGTGACAGGGCACCGCGGGCACGCTCCATGTTTTCGCGTCCGACCTCGGCGTGTTCAGGTCGATTTTCGACCGAGATGAGGGTGCCTTTCTCCCCCAAGACATTGGCCAGATGCAGTGCGAGTCCGGCCGAGCCATGGCCGGCTTCGAGCACCTTTTGACCGGCCCCGATACCCATCCACGCGATCAGGAATCCCGCATCTTTCGGACTGATGATTTGGGCGCGACGCTTCATGCCGCGCCGCAACTCGGGCAGGCCCGCAGCGATGCGGGTGAACACCTTCTGTCCAATTTGGACACGATCGCCATCGACGGTGCCTTCCAAGACCTTCATCGGGTCGAAACGACCGATGCCTCTGACCTTGATTGCTCCCGTTTCCAACGGCACGATGTAGGTGCGGCCGTCGGCTTCTCTCAATGCTGTGAATGCTGTCATCGTGTCACTTCCCGGGTCCGTGGAACTCGACCCTGCGCGCAGGGTGCCGACCTGTTGAGGCGGCTGAGTGGATGTTTGGCCGACCGTGGTGGGATGTATCAATCCAACGATGGATGCCATCGCCTCGCCCACGGGGGCTAAAGCCCCCTTGGGCGGTTGACTTCGGCTTCCCGCACATTCAAGAACGTGGCCGAGCCCGAGAGAAATGCAGGAGCGAGGGCGATGGTGAACGAGGAGGTTGCCGACGAGGATGCCGTGCTCGAGGATCTCTCGCCTGACGTCCCCGAGAAGTCCTCTTTCGGCATGGGCGCCGTCGCCGAGGGCGCGGACGACCCAATCATCGATACGCCGGTTGAAGAATGGCTCTCCGGCATCGCCTTCGAGTCGACGGCCGACGTGCCGATTCCCGACCGCTTGGTCGATCAGGTGATCGGCCAGGAAGACGCCGCAGTGGTCATCCGCAAGGCGGCTGAACAACGGCGCCACGTGATGATGATCGGCGATCCCGGCACCGGTAAGAGCATGCTCGCCAAAGCCATGACCGAACTCATGCCCAGCGAATCCCTTGAGGACACCCTGTGCTACCTCAATGACGACGATGAGAACGAACCCCGCATCCGCACCGTGCCAGCGGGCCGAGGTGACCGTCTGGTCAAGGACCTGCGCGGCCAGATGCGAGAACAGCGCGAGCGCACCAGCCGCACCCTGATGTTTGTCGCATTGCTGATCGGTGGTGTCCTGATTCTGGCCACCATCCAAACCGGTGAGATCATCACGCTGCTCTTCGGCATGTTCCTGCTCGCCTTCGGTTACATGTTTATCAAAAACCGATTGGTCTCTGGAGAGGATGCCCGAATTCCGAAACTCCTCGTCAAGCACAAGCGTGGCGACGCACCCCCCTTCATCGACGCGACCGGCACATTGGCAGGCAGCCTGCTCGGCGACGTGCGCCACGACCCCTTCCAATCCGGCGGCATGGAGACCCCGGCCCACGAGCGGGTCGAGGGTGGCGCCATCCACAAGGCGCACGGCGGTGTGCTTTTCATCGATGAAATCAATCTCCTTCGCCTCGAGGAACAACAGGCCCTCTTGACAGCGATGCAGGAGAAGGCCTTCGCGATCTCTGGCCGATCCGAGCGCAGCAGCGGCGCGCTGACCAAGACCGAAGCCGTGCCCTGTGACTTCATTCTCATCGCCGCGGGCAATCTCGACGCGGTCGGTCATATGCACCCGGCACTGCGCAGCCGCATCCGCGGCTATGGCTACGAGGTTTACGTCAATTCCACGATGCGCGACACGGCGCGAAACCGTCGCCGCCTGATTCGATTCATCGCACAAGAGGTGCGCAATGAGGAGAACAAGAAGACCGGCACGCCGATTCCCCAGTTCGACCGTTCCGCGGTCGGCGTCATTCTGCGCGAGGCACAACGCCGCGCCGGTCGTCGTGGCAAGCTCACCCTGCGACTGCGTGAACTCGGTGGACTCGTCCGAATCGCCGGCGATCTCGCCTGTGAAGAAGACGCCACCATCACCTCGGCGCACCACGTCCTCGGTGCGCGTCGCATCGCGCGACCGCTGGAACAACAAGTTGCAGACCGCATGATCGAACATCGTCAGGATTACTCCCTGCTCGTCAACTCGGGTGAGCGCGTGGGTCGGGTCAATGGCCTGGCAGTTCTCGGAGCCGACAGTGGCATGTCCGACTTCAGTGGCATCATGCTGCCCGTCGAAGCGCTCGTCACCCCTGCACAGTCCAAGACCGGTCAAGTATTCGCAACCGGTGGCCTATCCGACCTCGCCAAGGAGAGCGTCACCAACGTCAGTGCAGTCATCAAGAAACTCACTGGCAAGGATGTCGGTGATTTCGACATCCACATCCAATTCGTCGACACCCACGGCGTTGATGGGGACAGCGCCAGCATCACCATCGCCACCGCCATCATCTCCGCCTTCGAAGACATCCCCATCGACCAGAATCTGGCGATGACCGGTTCGCTCTCCGTGCGCGGCGAGGTCTTGCCCATCGGAGGGGTCACAGCCAAGATTGAGGCCGCGGCCAAGTCCGGCATCAATCGCGTCATCATCCCTCGCGCCAACATGAAGGACGTACTCATCGATGATGCCTACAAGGACATGATCGAGGTCATCCCGGTCGACACCCTCGACGAGGTCATGGAGAGCGCACTCGTCGCCAATGTCAACAAGTCCTCTCTGGTCGAGCGACTCGGTTCGGTGATCGACCGCCTGACACCGAACCCGAGCGGACAACCATCGGCCTGAGCAAAGGTCATCCCCTTTCGGCCATGGCCGAAGGCCATGAGTGACGAGAAGAAGACCCCCACTGGCATGGGGATTGTTTTCGTTTGCATTCTTGTAGATATGATTGGATTCGGCATCATCATCCCTTTCCTGACCTACATGGTCGATCATCTGGCTCCGTCTGGAGAACCCCTTGGCTTGTGGGTGGCTGGGTTGATGGCTGCCTACGCGGGCATGATGTTCCTGTTCAGTCCGTTCTGGGGTGCGCTTTCGGATCGGGTCGGACGCCGGCCCTTGCTGATGTTCGGTCTGCTCGGGAATTCATTTGCATTCCTCATCTTCGGAATTTCCAGTTCGCTGATGATGGCCCTCGGCGCACGGCTCCTGGCGGGTATCGTCAACGCGAACATGTCTGTCGCCCGAGCCTACATCGGTGACATTTCCGAACCCCATGAAATCGCACGCCGACAGGGTATTCTCGGGGTCGCTTTCGGAATCGGTTTCTCCCTCGGGCCAGCCTTGGGTGGCCTTCTCTCGTCACCAGCCGATTGGCAGTGGACCGATGTGTTCGTCGGAACGGTGTTCGAAACCTACCCCTACCTACTGCCCTGTCTCGCATCGAGCGTCCTCTCATTCACAGGATTCCTGTTCGCCATCACGAAGTTGCCAGAAAGTCTTCCGAAAGAGAAGAGAGTGGGTGTTGAACAGCGGACTGCGCTGGGGACACTGAAACGGAATATGATGAACATCGGTCGGATGTTCAAGCACCCCGAACTCTCACCGGTACTTCTCTCGATGCTATTCTTCTGGATCGGATTCACCATCATGCACGTTGTTTTCATCCTCTTTACGATGAGAGCAGTGGTCGACGGCGGATTTGGATTCGATGAACAGGACAATGGTTGGGTATTCGCATTCATCGGCTTATCTGGCATCATCACCCAAGGCTTCTTGATCGGTGTATTGACTGACCGTTTCGGTTCATCTCGCCTGATGGCAATCGGCTTCCTCATCTGTGGATTGGGTTTGACCTCCATTCCGTATGTGCCTACTTCCCACCCAATGCTGGGCATGTTCTTGGTCAGCGGGCTCATCGCGTTCGGCAATGGCTTGGTGACACCGAGTAATATGGCGATTCTAACCCACATTTCGGGGCCTGAAGAGCGAGGCGCTGTGATGGGTGTGAGTGAGAGTCTCCGCGCCTTATCCTCGTTCACAGGCACGCTGTTGGGTGGCTTGGTTTGGGACCTGACGGTCAACCGGACCGACATGTGGGATTTCCACACCGCGTTCATGATTTGTGGCGTCACCTCGGTGATTGCGTGGGCCAGTTTCAGGTTCAGCAAGGCCTGGCAGTCGGAGGAATCCTACATTGATCGGGCGGTGGTTGGGTGATTGAACCAATGCTCGTCTGTCATGGCGGGGCTGGCCATGGTGCCAAGGACCAACCCGGGGTCGATGCGGCTGCGGATGCGGGTTGGGAGATTCTCTCAGGGGGAGGTTCAGCGCTCGATGCTGTTCTCGCTGCGGTTGCGGTGATGGAAGACGACCCCGCACTGAACGCCGGAACGGGCGGGCGAATGCGTTCGGATGGCAGCGTTCAATTGGATGCGGCGGTCGCGACCAGCGATGGTCGCCTCGGCATCGTCATGGCCCTGGAGGATACACCGAACCCGATTCACGTCGCCGCTGCGCTCCTCGACGAGCCGATACACATTCTCGCCGGCGATGGCGCCCGAACCTGGGCGGATGCGCAAGGATTCTCGCGGGCGACAGTGGTCGGTAGCGCCCGACCGGCCGATACCGACACGGTTGGCTGTGTGGCCATCGATGCGTCCGGCGCGATGGCGGTCGCCAGTAGCACCGGCGGTTGTACCGGCCGGCCCCGCGGCCGGGTCGGAGATACACCCTTGTGGGGCCCGGGCTTCTGGGTTGACGAACACTGTGTCCTCGCTGCGACCGGCATCGGTGAGGCGATCACTCTGGAGATGCTATGCTACCGCGTCTCTGGCTACGCAGGTACACTTGAGGAGAAGATGGCCAAAGGTCTGGCCCTATTCGACGAGGACATCGAGGTCGGTCTGATTGGCCTTTCAGTCACCGGGGAAGGATTGGGTCTTGCGAACACGACCATGCCGTGTGCGATCAGGCGTGCAGATCGTTGAGCATCTGCTCGAGCGCGGTGTTGATCTGTAGAATCAGGGTGCCGAACTCCATTGGAATGTTGGGGTCCTCGTAGAGTTCCTCCAACTTGGCCTGCGTGATGGCGATTCGAATATCCATCTGCTTGCCTTTGTTGAGCAACCACTTTTCGACGGCATCCTTGGCACCCTTGCGGATGTTTCTGGGTACTTTCGGGTCATCCAATTGCGTGATCACAGTGGCGATTTGCTGCATGCGATTCTCGAGATCCGTGGTCATGAAATGTCACCTCGAACATGCGTTCTGAGCGTTGGGGGGCCGGGGCTGCTTTAAGGCGCTTTCCGGTGCAGCAACTGAGCCACATGCTGGAAAACCTCTCTCCGCAGGATCTCATCGGGTGGACCCGACTCGCCGTTCTCATCCTCTGTTTCGGTGGTGCAGCTTGGTTGGACCACAAGACCCGCCGGGTCTCCAACGGCTGGTGGTTCGGTTGGGCAAAGCCCACGATTTTCTTGTTTTGTCTTGAATTGCTGGTGCTCGAAGCGGATTGGATGGTCTGGTTGACCGCCTCCGCGATGCTCGCTTTCGCCTCGACCGCCTTGATCGGACGCCCCTCTCTCGGCGATGTGCTGGCCGGGTCCAAACTCGACATCATCGTCAGTGGATGGTATCTTGTCGGCGCGGTCGGACTGGGCATGGGCGCGATGGCGCACGGACCCGTTCTTCTCGACATGTTCAACCCAGACAAGGCCTGGATGGTCGCGCCCGAGGCGGAACGGATGGCCATGCTATGGGGCCAGATGCTGCTCGTTGGTCTGGCGTTGCTATTCTTCGAGATGGCCTGGCGATTCCGCATGCTGCACGGAGGTGCCGATGCCAAGGCGATGATGCTCGCTGCACTGCTCATTCCATCCTGGAGTGGCGCACCTTGGCCGCTGTGCGCGACGGCACAGGGCAATCTGATCCCGCCGGCCATCGCTCTGATGATTTGGGCGGGACTGGCCTTCCTCGTTCTGCCGCTAATCATGCTCGTTCGCAATGCCAAGGCTGGGGATTTGATGCCGATATCGATGTCTTGGCACGCATCGCGCATGGCACTCGACCAGATTCCAGACAACCATGTTTGGCTGCTCGAGGAGGTCGTCGACAAACCGGATGGCAGCCGAGGCGTTACGCGAAGGATGCGACCTGTGCGCGGAAGTCGAGCAGAAACCGATGTCGAAGCCGTGCTCTTTGAACTCTCTGAAGAGGGATTGGAGCGCGCTTGGGTGACGGCGAAGCACCCCTTCCTGCTCTTTGTTTTCCCGGCGATTATCCCCTTGGTGATTCTCGGCGACCCCATCACTTGGGGCCTTGAGTTACTCGGGCTGATTTGAACTCAGGCGATTCTCTCGACCGTCTCGGGCGTGATTGCCTCATCCTTGGTCACTCGGAATGAGATGGCCTTGAGATTCTCCGGGCCATTTCGGAACTTTCGGATGACCATTCGGGTCTCGAAGTCCGTGCCCATCATGCCAACCTCGAATTCCATCACGATGTCACAGATCGCATACAATTCGCGCTCGACGGATTTGTCGACCATGTCACTGGATATGTTCAGGAGCAGAATGCCTCGGTGTAACTGGGTGTGGGCCTGCATCATGCGGAGCATCGAGATCACCCGCGCGGGGTCATTTCGTGCGAAGAAGAAGTCGAGATTGTCGACCACCGCGCGGAAGTAAGTCGGCAACGAGGTCACCTGGCTGGTCAGGTCGGTCAGATAATCGTGCACCTCTGTCTCGACGAAGCGGGTCTGCGCAAGGCGTTGGATGTCCTCCATCGAGAATCCTTCAAGCCGATAGCGGCTGGCCCGGAGGTCGCGCTCGAGGACGTTTCGGTTGTATTCCTCGCCCAGCGTTCGAACCATGATGTCTGTCGGCCAGTCATAGCGCTTGTACAGCGCGAGAATTTCGGATTGGCTCTCCACGGTCGACACCAGCAAGGTGTTTTCCGGGTCTTCGGCCACTGAGGAGAACTGCTTCCCGAACAGGTCCATGCCCGCACCTTGGTTGCCGATGGCGAGGAGGGTGAATCCGCGCGGGATGCTGCCCTCATTGTGTGGGCTTCCGGTGAGGATGGAGTCGAATTTCGCAGAGCCGATGCTCCCCATGTCGCCGTAGAACTCCTCATCATCGGATTCGAATCTCACAGTTGTGACCATGTTTCATTCCTCCATCAGTTGATGACGACCTGCCCGCGATCGATCAGATCGGTGCAATAGAGATCCAGATTCGCCAGCACACCGGGAGGCGTCTGGTCGGGCACGTTGACGATCGCGGTGAGCACCTCTCGTGCGCGGAATGTGTTGATGAAGGTGTGGAGGTACTCGGCCAGCATGCGACCCTCATTGTAGATCGAGAGTGCATTCACCGAATCGAGGAGTACGAATGACCCGGTGTCGGTGTGCTCACCGAGGTGGTAGAGGGTCTGCAACATGATCGATTCGAGCATGATGGGGCTGTCGACGAATCGGACGTTTTCGTAGGGGGTTTCCGTGCCACCAATGAAACCTGCCGAAACCGTGTCGATGAAGGTGATTCCAGTGGTGTCGATGCCGATCTCGTCGAGGGTCTGGATGATCTCGACCGCGCGGCGTGAGGCACAGATGTAGACGCCTTTCATCTCGAAGCCTTGAATCAAGGGTTGTAGAATACTCGCGATGATGAGGAAAGAATTGCTCGTGCCAACCCGCACCTGGATGGCGGAGGACGGGTTGACCTCTTCGGCCAATTGTGCAGCGATGCCGCCATCGAGCTCAATCATTCGCGGCACCCCACTTCAGCATCGGAGTCATCATGACGCCTTTCCGGGTGAGCTCCATCGCATACTTCGCGCGCGAGTGTTGGGTACCGCGCATCTTGACGACCTGGATGAACCGGAGCAGGTGACCCATGCGCTCGACATCGCCGAGCACGAGGATCCCATCGAGAATCGCCTCCTCCACACCGAAGGAGGACCAGTAGGCCTTGGCACCGGAAGAGGTGATCTCAGAGACGAGCAATGCCGTGCAGCCCAATGTTGAGAGCGCCTTTCCGAGTTTGAAGAGGAAATCGCGAATCAGCTGCTCGCTGGGAATCTTGTAGCAGAGCGTTGTCACCGAATCGATCACGAGTCGGGTGACTCCGATCGTGTTTACGATGTCGGTAATCGACTTGACCATGGCGTCAATATCCGTGAGGTCGAAGGTGGATTTCGTCATGCCGAGCCAAGAGAAGAGCACGTCCATGTCGAAGACATTGATCAGGCCTTGATCGACCAGTCGCATGTCGAAGAAGTCGAATTGCCGAACGTTTTCCAACAATTTCACCGAAGGTTCTGTGGCTGAGAAATGGGCACATGCTTCCCCCGCGCGCGCGCCGTTTACGAGGAATTCCATGCACATCGTCGTCTTGCCCGACCCGCACGTTCCCGCCACCAACACGGTCGACCCATAGGGGATGCCACCGCGGAGAATTTCATCCAGCCCGCGGATGCCCGTGACACAGCGGTCACGCTCGTACTGTGGGTTCGGCATCATGGTGAACGCACCTCGGATTCGGCAGCCCTTAGATAAGCCGATTGACGGAACCGTGCTGAAATGGTTTGCCTCACCATCCGGGCGTCCCACCCACCATCGATGTCCAATTGGTGACGCTGCTCGGACTGCCGCCTCCATCGTAGGTCAGGGATTGGTTCGAAGCGATCGTCCAGGAACTGTCCCATGTGATGATCATCACCTCTTCTGTGTAGGCGGTTCCTGCCTCTGTCCAACCGAGCGTGAGGGTATCTCCGCCAGACGACAGGGCATCGATGCCACCGACGCCGAGCACGCCCGAGGAGAGCAGGGTGATCGTCGGCACGCCAAATGGATTGTATTGGGTTTCACCATCGCCCGTACAGATGAGCAATCCGCCGCCGGCCAAGGCGCCGCCGCCGCCGAGAGGCGCGGAGGCTTCGGGAATTGCGAGGCTCCAACCGGAGAGGTTGACGGCAAATCCATCCGGGTTGTACAATTCGATCCACTCGGGAGGCCCGTTCAGCGGGTCGACCATGAATTCGGAGATGTGGAGGGAAGAGGGCATCCGTCCCGCATCGTGGACCTCGAGTGTGACGCGCACCTGTTCGAGGTCCACATGCATCAAACGACTGGCGGTCGAGCCGCGGGTGGCCGAGGCGCGTGGGGTACCATCTGCGAACAATTCAAGTCCGATGCGACTGGCATTGGAACTGTCGACAACGGTGATGGTCAGGTTGATGGCCAAACCTTCCTGAATGCCCAAGCCATGAATCAGCCGATCTTCGGTCACATTTGCGAGAGCGGCGATACGATTCACATCGAGATGGCCGCGACCGTCGCCGAGCCCGGGCAGATGATCCGCTTTGAGCAGGGTCGTGGCGTTCATCAGATGCCAATCTGAGGTAGAGTTCGCAATGTCTCTCACGCCGTTCACATGCGGGACGACATGACCGGGTGAATCGGTCAATCGCTCCAGCCCATCGATCGCCATCTGATCGTAACGGTCCGCATCGGGGACATTGCTGCCGAGTTTCAATTGACTGAGGGCGAGGAAGGCGGAGACGATGACCAGAAAGAGCACGAATGCCGAGAGGAATTCCACGACGGCGGTCATGGCCTGTTCATCCGATTCTCTGCGCGCGCAGGATTCGACCTCTCGACCGCTCGCCATCGCTCCGCCATGGTGCCGCCGACCATCAATCCTGTGGCCGAGTCCACCCCCTTTCGAACCCTTCTCGGGCCGCATCGGTTCGCCGAGGGGTATTTACGGACTGTTTGAACTCGTGAAGGTGATGGCTTCCTCTCAGCGCGCCCTACGGGCGCGTTCAGGTCAGCGGGCGAGCGCCCTCGTTCTCCTCCTCATTTTGAGTTCTTTGATGGCCTTCGTGACGCCGGTATCGGCCTCCCCCGCAACCGATGATCTGTCCATCGATGCAGGCATCAAACCCATCGTGAATGCCCACTACGACTTCAACGAACTCGTCTTTCCCGAGGTGCTGATTTCGAATGAGTTGACCTCAAATTCGGACAGTCGCCAAATCATGGCGGCGATCTGCCCCGGGGATCACACGGCGACGATGACCTGCCCCACCGGGAGTGGCACGACAGATTCGTTGAGCCAGGTCCCCAACCTCGGTCCCAAGGAATCGGTGACGATCACGTTCAACACCCTCTTCTTCTTCCCCAGTTCACCGGGCGTTCACACCGTCGTCTTCTGGTTCCCCGCCACGGATATTGACGATACCGATGACCGGGTGGCTTACACCTTCGATTATGACCAGCCGCTCCGCGATTTGATTGTCAACGGACATGATGTCGATACCTCAGTGATTTACAACAGCGGCGTGCCGATTCCCGCCAATCTCGACTTGAGAGCCCGTTCATGGCTGGACGGCCTGAACTTCACGACGGGATGGACCATGCATCTGATCGAACCACTGGTGGCCGAAGCCGAGGATTGTGTGGATTGGCAGAAAAATTTCACCGGAGTCGGCGACGCGTTCGGCAATGAGATTATTCTACACGATGTCACCCACGACGATGTATCGGAAACCATACACTACGCCCCCTACGACATGCGGATGAATTTGAGCAATGACTCGATGTGGATCCACGCCGATATCGATGTGCTCGGTAGCGAATACGGCCAGCCGCATTCCGTTGAGATTGTCGCCATCAACAACGGGACGGAATTATTCACCACTTGGTTCAATTTCACTGGTGATGGTACGCCCCGGAATCAGCGCGTTTCCCAGTCCATCGCAGGCATCGACAATGGCACCACCTGTTTCTCTGCCCGGATGACTGTGCCAGACATTCAGGTTGCGAGCGATTCCATGGATGTCGGTGGAATCAGTGGTTCATTCAACTCCCAACCTCTCGCCTTGCCCAATATCACAGCCCCTTACGCGGGTGAATTTGAGGTTCGAGCAAGCATCTCTAACACCTTCATCGACCCGAACCCTCACAATGATCAAGTCTCCTTTGACATCATCGTCGATGACACGGTCAACGCTTGGATTCGCGAAGTCGTCCCGGCCCGTGGCACGACCACCTACGTCGATGTGAATGGCAATACCGTGGTGCGGTTCCCCTACGGTGATGATTCGATACGAATCGTCTCGGGCAACATCGGGTGGAAACCGGTCCAAGCACTGGTGGAAGTGAACATACTCGAATTCCATTCTCGAGATCTCGCCGCGGGACCCTACACGTGCAACATCTCGCTGCTGCCGGGTGAGGAGATTCGGTGTGATTTCGACTTCGCCAGCACCGGCCTGTACATTCTCAATGCATCGATCGTGATGACGGACGGTGGCATCGATGTGGACACGAGCGACAACTGGTATGAGGTCGGTATCACGGTCGACTTCGGCCTGATCAATCCAGTCATCGCCAATCCGGGACCCAACGCCATCTATGAGACCGGCGACACGATTCTCGCTGTGGCGGGAGTGAACCCCCTCGCGCCGATGCCCTTGAATTTCACTTGGAAATTGAACTATGTCGAGGTGCTCGGTTATGGGCAGACTGCGAACATCACCATGCCGATGGGCGAATGGCTGCTGACCGTCTATGTGACCGATGAGGCGGACAACCTCGAGATTGCCGCCCAATCGGTTCGCATCCTCAATCGTGTCGAGTTCGCAGCCGCACCCCACATCATGAGCGGTGTCGCCGTCTCGACCGCGCCGATGGAATTGACCTTCGACACGCCCGAGCTTCCACCGACGGGCATCCTCTATCCGACGGCATTCAACAAAGGCAAGGACCCACTCGTGATGTTCAACGCGTCGATGCGATCCACTCTTGGCGTCCCGATCGAGGTCGACGTCTTCGAAGCCTGGCTCGATCTCGCGGCTTTCCTTCCGCCCGCGATCAATGCCTCGACAGTCGAAATTCTCCGCATGCCGACCTGGGGCGGTTTGATTCTGGAAGAGTTTGATTTGGATGGGTATTCTGAAATCTACGAGAATGGGACCCTATACTTCCGCGTCGAAGGTGATGCAGGTGGCGCTTTCATGCTGATCGGGGCACTGGACCCGGTCGTTGTCAACCCTGGGTCGCTGGATATCGTTCTGCAGAAGGACGGCCAGGTCAAGGTGGTGTGGGACAACGAGGGAGACACCGAAAATCCCTACTTCGGTGGATGGCGCCTGTATCGCAAGACGACGCTGACGTTCTCCTATCCCTTCAACTCGCAATCACAGTTCAATTCCGCCACCCTCGGCTATCACGTGCTGGACCTGGCGCCCGGAACTGAAGAATGGCAGGATCCGAATTTCTACGAGGACGGCACCTGTCTATCCTTCCTCGTCATGTCCCATTCGCGCGGCGGCGTGGCCGACTGGCATTACGGAAACGTCACCCGTGGCACTTGGAATGAAATCACTCAACGGATGGACGTCCCTGAGATCTGCGTCGATGATCTCTCCCCATCGACCGAGGTCATTGGCATGCGTGGCAAGGTGATCTTCGACAACGCCACAAAGAAACACAGCACCAACATCTCTTGGACCTGGCCACCCGTCGGTGATGAAGGACCCTTGACATGGTCTCTTTACCGGGCCCAATCGACGGTATCAACGGTCGAATTCATGGAACCGCTCGTCTCTGGCTTGGTGGCGGTCCCCGGTGAGAAGGCTTGGTACGGTGAGACCGAGAGCGCATTGCGAGAATCGGTTCACCTCGAGCAATTCTACTATTACGTCTTGATTCCGTTCGACGCCGTCGAAAATAGCGATTTCCTGGTCCGTTCGAACAATGCCGTTGGGTTGACGCTGGATGACCAGTTCTGGGATTACCATCTCCCCCCACCTCCACCGCCGGAACCGGCGCCTCCAGAAGTGCCGTTTTACGGGCCTTCACCTTGGTATGGGCGCCTGCTCGATGACATGGAGAAGGGTGGATTCCAGCAGGCGGGACTTGCCGCGGCTGGCGTCGTCCTCATGAATCTCTTCCTGATTCCGCCGATGATCAACAAACTGCGCGCCAAGAAGCGGAAGGTTCGACGAATGAAGGCACGGCAGGCACATCAGCAAGGCATGCTCGATGCGGATGAATTCGCGGACGACTTCGATGAATTCTTCGACTGACAGGTCGGATTCATCGCGGGGAAAAGGCAACCGCTCGGCTTAAGGCACGGGCTTCGGTGGCGCGGCTGCACAGCGACGATCGCATAGCCTGGCCATTGCGCTGGATTGCTAATCCAGTGGGTTCACCCACGGGAGTTCAAATCTCCCTCGTCGCGCCAAAAATCACCAAAAGTCAGCGACAGGGAGTTTGAACTGCGGTCACGCCGAACACCAAAAAGCATCACAGCCGCGTGGCCGCGAAGTTCAAATCTCGGCGCTCGCCCAAAATAAGCACCAATAAGCGGTGCGAGCGGCTAACCGACTGTGTTCGCTTGGTACGTTCGCGCTTCCTTCGGGCTTCGCCCTCAGTCCAGCGCTCAGATATCCCTCGTCGCGCCCACCGCGCCGCCACCGCGGCACAACCACAATCTCACTCCTCTTCATCACCGATCGCATCGGTCGGACCATCGTCCTCACCAATCAGTTCCGCAGGCAGTCGGGCAGAGGAGATGATCTCGTCAGCAAAGCCACCGTTGACCTTGTCTCGGACCTCCATCACCCAGGTGCCCTTGGCGACCCGTCCGGACTCGGCTGTCTGGTGAGCCGCGAAGCGAATCAGCATGCCCGAGCCGGCGAGCAGGAAGATCTGGTCATCGACATCCGGAATCTGATGGATGCGCACAATCTCATCGCCCGGCCACAGCTTTTCCAGCGCGGTGATGTTCTTGAGTTCGTTCTCTGGGAACTTGGCATTGTGCCATTCGACCTTGGCCTTGTTCGTCATGGCCGTCCAACGCTTGGGGTCATGGCCCGTGGGGAATCCTTCGCCGCGCAGTCCCATCGAATTGACACCCTGCGTGCCACGGTTCAGAGACTCGGCAAAGCCATCCCGAACGGTGGTCACCTTGCCGTCCTCAGTGATGGGCTGACCCTCCGCATCGAGTTTGGGAATCATATGCCCAGTGCCGAGGCGGGTCCGCTTGGCCATGCCAAATTTCGAGATGGTCAGCACGGCGGTGTCCTCCTCATCGGAGACGATCATGCCGACCAGATGTCCGAGGGATTCGGTTTCGCCGGATTCAGGGCTCTTGCGGTGCAGCTTGATGCCGATCTTGGGCTGCGTATTGCGTCCCATGGCACGAAGAATCGGGCTGAGTTTCCCATCGCGTTCCTTCAGCATCGAGGGCTGGAATCGGCAGGCTCGGCCGAGGTTCGAGATGAGCACGACATGGGCATCTTCACTGCCGTGTCGCACGCCGACAAGTCGGTCCCCTTCGGGGAGAATCAGGGCGCGCTTCCCGGTCTTGTTGATGGATTTATCACCGACAAATTGTGAGAGGGGTGTCTTCTTCACTCGGCCATTTCGGGTGGCGAAGTAGATGTAATGCTCCGCCGCATTCGCTTCCATCTCATTGGTGATGGGCAGAATTGAGACGATGACCTCGTCATCTTGGATGCGCGTGAGCACGTTGCGGATGTGACTGCCTTTGGCCTGACGGCTTGACTGGGGTGTCTCCCAAGCCTTGATGCCGTAGACCCGACCGTCCATTCGCCCCTCCTGTTTGTGCCCCTCGGCGAAGGGCTTGTTGGTGAAGATGAGAATGCGGTCCTTGCTGAAGCAGGAGACGATCAACTTCGCTGCATCCTCGGTCTTGGTCGTGACGCCTTTGACACCGCGGCCGCCGCGATTTTGTACGCGGAATACCTCGGCCGGCAGGTGTCGGATGTAGTCATCCTCAGACAGTGAGATGACGAGGGCACGCTCCTCGATGAGGTCCTCTCGGTCCATTGAGAGTGGCATCGGGTCGATACTGGTGCGTCGGTCATCGCCGTGCTTGTGGACGATTTCATCGAGTTCTGCGAGCAGAATCTCGAGTTGGCGACGCCGGCTGCCAAGAATCGAGTTGTACTCATTGATCGATGCCTGCAAGTCATTGAATTCATCTTCGACCTTCTTGGTGTCCATCTTCGAGAGTTGGTAGAGACGACGCTCAGCGATCGCTTTCGCTTGTGGCTCGGTGAAGGCGAATTTCGGAATCTTGCCGAATTGGATATCACCGCGGAGAATCTGTTCGAAATTCTCCCGGCTTTCCGCGCCCTTGCCAGCGGTCACAATCTCATCGATGCGCGCTTGGGCGAGGACCAATCCTTCGAGCACATGGGCGCGGGCCTCGGCCTTGGCCAGTTCGAAGAGGGTGCGGCGTCGGATGACCTGCTCACGGTGTCGCACGTAGGTGTGGAGAATCACGGGGAGAGTCAGGAGCACAGGTTCTCGGTTGAGGATTCCCATCATGTTGGCGGAGTAGGATTCCTGCAGTCGACTCGATTTGAATAGCTGGTTGAGCACCGCATGAGGGTCAGCGTTCTGCTTGACTTCAATGACCACGCGAATGCCCTCTTTGCTGGATTCATCCCGAATGTCTCGGATGCCTTTGATCGTCTCCTTGCTGACCATGTCCGCGATGCCCTCGAGCATCCCGGCTTTCTTCACCTGGTAGGGGATTTCATGGACGATGATGCGCTTTCCATCGTCATCATCGAGCACATCACAATCGGCACGGATGTGGAATTTCCCGTGGCCGGTCTCGTACATGTCACGGATGCCATCGATGCCATAAATCATCGCGCCGGTGGGGAAATCTGGTCCCTTGAGATGGACCATGTACTCGCTCACATCGATCGTCGGTGGGGTCTCGGGGTCGCCATTTTCCTCACCCTCTTCGAGAATTCTGTCGATGTGGAGGTGGACAGCTGCGGCCACCTCAGGCAAGTTGTGTGGGGGAATTTTTGTCGCCATGCCGACAGCGATTCCATCGCTGCCATTGAGCAGTAGATTCGGTAGGCGCGCGGGCAATACCTCCGGCTCCTGCTCGGAATCATCGAAATTGGGCTGAAAGTCGACGGTTCCTTTCTTGATGTCCTCGAGCATATGCCCTGCCAATCGGTCCAGCCTGCTCTCGGTGTATCGCATCGCTGCGGGCGGGTCACCATCGATGCTGCCGAAGTTGCCCTGGCCGTCGATCAACGGGTAGCGCAGGCTGAATTCCTGTGCCATCCTGACCATCGTGTCATAGATCGACTGGTCGCCGTGAGGGTGGTATTTCCCCATCACCTCGCCGACCGAGCGGGCCGACTTCGAGTAGGAGCGGTCAGCGGTATGGCCCGCTTCGTGCATGCCGAAGAGGACGCGGCGGTGTACCGGCTTCAGTCCGTCACGAACATCGGGCAAGGCGCGACCGACGATCACGGACATTGCGTAGTTGATGTAGGACGTGCGCATCTCATCATCGAGGGTGTGGCGGACCTGATTGTCCGTCGGGTTGGGGCTGAGGTTCTCTTCTTCACTCATTGAATCCCCTCACACGTCCAGGTTGGTCACTTCTGCAGCGTAGCGCTCGATGAAAGCGCGTCGGTCAGCTACGTCATCCCCCATTAGGGTGACAAAGAGGTCCGATGTTTCGCCATCGTCACTGAAATCGTTCGCCGTCACCTTGAGTAGGGTTCGGTTGGCCGGGTCCATCGTCGTCGTCCACAATTGGTCCGGGTTCATCTCACCCAGACCCTTGTAGCGCTGGATGCCAATCTTGGCATCGGGATTGTCGGCGCGGAATTCTGCGATCAGGGCATCGCGTTCCCTTTCGGTATAGGCATACTTCGAGGTTCGACCACGGGTGACCATGTACAGTGGAGGTTGGGCGATGAAGACGTTGCCCGCCTCGATCGCGGGGCGCATGAAGCGCCACAAGAATGTCAGAATCAAGGTGCGAATGTGGGCGCCATCGACATCGGCGTCCGTCATGATGATGATCTTGCCATAACGCAGCTTCTCGACGTTGAAGTAGGTGTCCGAATCGGGCATCTCCTCCTCTCCTTCAGCCCGTTCAGGCGGATTGCCCACGCCGGCGCCAAAGGCTTTGATCATCGTCTGAATCTCATTGTTCTGGTATACCTTGGCCTGGTTTCGCAGCTGTCTCTCAACATTGAGGATCTTGCCTCGCAGCGGTAGAATGGCCTGAGTGCGCCGGTCGCGCCCTGTCTTGGCAGAACCACCCGCAGAATCACCCTCGACCACGTAGATCTCGCATTCCTCGGGCTTGCGGCTCTGGCAATCGGCCAATTTCCCAGGGAGACCGCCACCTTCGAGCACACCCTTGCGTCGGGTCAGATCACGGGCCTTGCGGGCCGCTTCACGGGCCTTGCTCGCGAGCACAGCCTTGTCGATGACGATCCTGGCAACGGAGGGATTCTCCTCGAAATGCTCGGCGAGTTTCTCGTTGACAACGCTCTCGACGATGCCTTGAACCTCGTTGGAGACGAGTCGATCCTTGGTTTGACTCGAGAAGGAGGGGTCGGGGTGTTTGACGCTGATCACCGCGGCGATGCCTTCACGCACATCGTCGCCGGAGAGTTTGTCGACTTTCTTCAGCAGATTTCGGTTCTTCGCATAGCGGTTGAGTGTGCCTGTCAGCGCACTTCTCAGGCCGGAAAGGTGGGTGCCACCGTCCCGGTTTCTGATGATGTTGGTGTAGCAGTGAATCGATTCATTGTAGGCGTCGGACCATTGCATGGCCAGCTCGACGTGAATCTCACCCGCTTCGATCTCGCGCATCCCACGGATGTGCACCACGTCATTGTGGAGGGGGCGGCGGCGTTCGTTCAGTTGTTTGACGAATTCAGAGATGCCGCCGTCGTATTGGTGCTCGATTGTCGCAGGGGGATCTTCGCGTTCGTCGGTCAGCGTGATCTTGAGGCCCGCATTGAGGAAAGCCGTCTCCCGGAGTCGGGTGCTGAGCGTGGTAAAATCGAATTCAGTGACCGTCGTGAAGATCTCCATGTCCGGTTTGAATGAAATCGTCGTTCCGGTGCCGACGGCATCAGCGACTGCCTCGATCGGACCGGTGGGCACGCCGCGAACATAGGTCTGCTCGTGCAACTTCCCATCGCGTCGGATGCTCATCTTGAGCCATTCCGAGACGGCGTTCACCGCCGAGACGCCGACACCGTGCAGTCCTCCCGAGACCTTGTAGGATGAATTGTCGAATTTCCCACCGGCGTGCAACTTGGTCATGATGACCTCGGCGGCGCTGATGTCGAATTCGGAATGGATGCCGACGGGGATACCGCGACCGTGGTCGACGATGGTCACGGAATTGTCCTTGTGGACGGCGACATCGATCGTATCGCAATGACCGGCGAGATGTTCGTCGACCGCATTGTCGACGACCTCCCAGATGCAATGGTGAAGGGCAGACCCATCGTGGGGGTCACCAAGGTACATTCCAGGTCGTTTTCGCACTGCTTCAAGGCCCTCGAGGACCTGAATGCTGTCTGCACTGTAGTCGGCGTCGGTCACAAGATTCACTTCCAATTCCGGCTTTGTCTTGAGGACCCCTTAGGGGTCCTCAACGAACTGTTCTTGGGTGGTCCGTGGGGGTTCTTGAATGATTCGACTGGAGTCCCTCTGAAACCGCTGAAAGTGGACCCCTCGAACCCCGCTGAAACCACCTGAAAATGGCATTTCTGGGGGTTGAATCTGGACCTGAAAGTGATGCCCCCTCGCGTACGGGTGGGGAATGTATCTCGCGCACCCGCGCCCATGTGCGCTCGCAATACGATTAAACAGGGAGTGCCGGTCGCCGCGCTCGATGAGTTCGACACTGATCTGCGTCACCCTGCGCGGCCATTCGATCGAGAACATGATCCGAGACGCGAGCCGGGCCACCGCCGCAGGTGCCGACCTGGTCGAAGTGCGCTTCGACAATCTCTATGTCAACCGCATCGAAGTCGATTCGATCATCACTCAGGATTCCAAGGGTGAGGATGTCGTCGACCGCCAACCGCCGATCATGGATCCCCGACCAATCGAAGAGATTGATGTCGCCGCTTCGATCGAGGCGCTGAAGGATGGCATCCAGATCCCCGTCATCTTCACCTGCCGCGCCACTGGCGAAGGCGGTCAATTCCATGGAGATGAGGCCAGCCGAGCCACGGTTCTCGCCGCCGCAATCGAGAGCGGTGTCAGCTGGGTCGACATCGAGGTCTCGATGGAGGAAGGGCTTCGCAGTGGGCTGTTGAAGGCCGCAGGAGAAGCGACGAAAATCATCGCATCCGCACACCTTCAAGCCGTCCATTCGACCGAAGAAATCCTCGAGCAAGTGGAAATCCACTCTGAAGAGGGCAGTCTCCTCAAATTCTGCTTCACCGGCGTCGAGCACGGCACGAGCCTGCACATCTTCGAGGCCGCACACGCACTGGCGAAGGAAGAGAAATCCGTGGCCCTGATGGCCAGAGGTCCGGGTGGAGACTGGACCCGCATCCACGCGCCGCTGCTCAAGCAACCGTTGGTCTACACGACCCTCGACCGAGATTACTCACTCTTCCAGCGCGGCCAGGTCAACATCAACGACCTGCGTACCGCCTGGCGACTGCTCGAATACGAGTGATCAGATTTGGTCTGGCGGTGGCAGCACCGGTTCGGGCTGCGCCGGCGCAATCGCCACGACAGGCGCAACGCCCTCCGTCTTCAGATGATCCATCTGGGTATCGCTCACCATCGGGTCCAATCCGGCTTTCATGTACCGGTGATGAACGAGGAAGGGCGCGGCGAGAATCCCCAACAAGGCACCACAACAGACCATCGTCACCGTCCAGTTGGGCAAGGCGAAGCGCTCCTCGACCATGACGACAAGATCGACCGTGAAATTTCGATTCGGCACCCCGGCATCGTACTGGCGAATATTGTCCCATGAATCGATCATCAGATACATCGTCTGCCAGTGGACGGAATCACTCCACGGATCTTGGCTGCGCTCCTCGTGGTCAAGCGACACGGCGAACTTCACCTCGTCGACCTTCTCATAAGAGTGCACATCACGGAACGGGTGCCAGAAAATGGCATTCTGCATCCACGGTGGGGAATCTTCGATGCCGTCCCTGAAACCATCTCCGAGGTTATTTCGGGTGGTGTAATCCCATTGATAGCGACCTCGATCCATCTCTTTGAGCAGGTAGACATCCGCGATTGGCGTCGCTTGATTCCCCCCTTCGTATTCGGGTTGGAAATCGATGCAGAATGTGTACTTCCATCCCGTTGTGAGGTTCATTCGCAGGCTCACTGCGGAGTCATTTGCCAAAAAGAAGGAGGTGTGAAACCCCTCTTCCAGACGGCTCAGACCTGTGTTCCAATATTCGTAATCTTCGTCCCAGCCACCCTCGTCACCGTAGTAATATTCGTCCCCTTCACTGATGAGCACCTCTTTTTCGATCGTCGTGCCCCACGCAGGGGTCGACCCGCCGTCTTTGAGGGTACAGTTGGTCGCGGCCTCGACGACGGGTGCAGGATCGAGGCCAATCTCTTGGGTGATGATGGTGAGCAACGGCAGCAGGATGAGGGCGATTACCCACACTGTACTCCGCTGTCCATTGGCCATTCTCGGGTCACCGCCGGCGTCTGCTGGTAACAGGACGCACATAACCCGATTCCTGGCTTCGCCGGTCATCCTTGGTCAGATGTTTGGGTTTCGGAGGTGGTGTGTGCTGGTCCATGCCGAGGATGCCGCCCTCGGTGTGAACCTCGGCGACATCGTAGGTGGAAGCCGCATCTTCAGCCGCCACTTCAACCTCCTCGGGTTGGCGCATCACCAGCCATCCAAGGGTCAGAACCAAGGCGATCAGGATGATGATGTAGAGACTGCCGGAATCGGATGAAGGCAGAAGATCCTGCCAGGACAAATCGCCGACCCCGCCCCCGTTCGCATCCGGTGGTCTGACACTGACCTCATAGGCCTGCATGGTGCAGACGCCGGTGTCATCACAGACCTTCAGCAGGATTGTCACCTGACCGGATTCATTCCACGAACTGTCGATTCCACGTCCATTTCGAACCTCGAGATTGGTCACCCAATCGTCGTGCAGGTCGCCATTTCCATCCGCGTCGACGCTGTCGTCAAGATCCCACCAATAGGTGAGGCGCGCATTGAGCTCGACATCTCGATCGTTGGTCGGGTCGCCGTCAGAATCGCTGTCATTGCCGAGGTCTTCATCGCGCCAAGCGACGATGCCCTCAATCAGATCCGCATCCTCTGCGAATCCTTCGAAAATGTTGACTTCATTCGTGATGACGAAATCTGAATCGATGATTGATTCGGCCATGATGATCGGCGCACTGGAGACCCATACTCGGATCGATGTGCTGTTGGTGTCACCGGTGCCATAGCCGTCGCGAACGATCAGTGTCACGGTGTACTGCCCCGGCGAGTTGAACGTGTGCCAGGCATCGGTTGCATGGGTTGGAGGCGATGCATCGCCCCAATCCCAAATCGTGTCGACGATGCCGTTCCAATCGGCGGCGTTCGAGTCCGGATTCGTCATGCCGCCAAAGGCGATGTCCGCGTCGTGCGAACCTGCGGATGAGAAGTGCATCACGGTGCCGGGTGCGACGAAGATGTCGCCTTCATCGGTGAAGGTTCGACGCCATTCGTAGACGGAGAGGTCCGAACCGGGGACGTCGATCGGTGCCCCGTTCAGCCAGGCTTCCTGCGCTGTCATCACCGGCACGGGGAGCGGGTTGGCGATGTGAATCGTGTAGGACTTCGGCAGCGAATCATCTCCTCGCTCATCGGTCACGATCAAGGTCACGGTATAGACGCCGGGCTCGGTGAACTGGTGCATCACCATGTTGCCTGCAATCGGATCATCGATGCTCGTGATCGTCCAGTTGTGGGTCAGGTTGCCTGAATTCCCATCCGGGTCGAAGGAGGACGAGACGAAATTGTAGGCCTGCAGGGTTGTGCCGTCAGCGGGGCGCGGGAAGATGGCAACAGGTCGCTGATTCAGCACTTCGATGCTGAGCACCGCAATGCCGACATCACCGGTGTTATCCACCGCGATCACGGTGACATTCTTCCAGCCAGGGCTTGCCCAAGCGGGTGTCGGCATCAAATCCGTGGTGTGATTGGTCCCGAACGAGGACGCCATCGTCACGGTTCCACCATCGAGATTGACATCCTCATCGAACCACCAATCGATGGAGATGATCGTGCCATCATCATCGGTGAACATCGTCGGCAGGAGAATCGGTGTCAGCGTCGTGGTCTGGAGGTCGTCGAACCAAATCTGGCGCGGGACGCGATTCATGATCAGAACAGTGACCGTCTTGTTTGCCTCGTGGGTGCCATCATTGACGATCAATGTCAACTGATAGGGCGTTCCGTTGGTTGAAGTGCTGACCGCCCATTCGTGGGCCACGTCGTAGAGACCGACACCGCTCAGGACCGTGCCATCGCCGAAGTCCCAGGTGAAGTGGAGTTGCGCCAAGGGCACGTTGTCGATGGTGTTCGCCGCCGAGAACCTCACCCGTTGTGAGGTCAACAGTGGATAGGGATCGGGAATCGAGACCGGTGGGGTGCCGACATCGATGCGCGGGACGGGCACCTGGGTGTCATCGACATCGATCTGCCAGGTCTGAACCGCGCTCACTCCGCCGCCTTGATCGACGACCTGCAGTGTGACATTGTACGACCCGGGCGTCTGCCATGCCCGCATCGGGTCCTTCAGGCCGGACCCGGGAAGTCCATCGTCAAAGGACCAAACATAACCGGTCGGTGTGACGTTGTGGGTGAAGGATTGGTTGGTCATGCCGAGGCCCCAGAGATCGTAGCCAGCGCCGAAGAATTGCAACGGGAGGTAGGTCTGGGTGGCGTTCGATGCCGCGCTTCCTGCCCCCTCTGGCGCCATGTTGGAAAGGGCGAGAGGCAGGGTCAGGGCTTCATCGACGAGGGCGCCAATCTGATTGCGCATGGTGAAGTGCAGGGACCAAGCGCCATCCCACGGTGGGGTGAACCAGATCGTTCGGTTGACTGGGACGCTGTTTCCGGCCTCCACAGAGAGGCTCATGCTGTCCATCAGTGTGTTGTTCACATAGGCATCGACCTGCACGTCGAGAACCTCGTAGAAGGCTGAGGAGGTCACTTCGATGGTCGCTTCCACGGTGTCGTGGTCCCCATCTCCGTCTCGGTCGGTCGTGTATTCCTGCGCCACGGCGATCGTCGCGGGTTGGGTGATGAGACCGGCGAAGATGTCGAATGTGGCGATCGGATAACTGGCGCCGCCGGGGAAGTTGCAGTTCGGACTCGTATAATCGCAATCGTCGACGCCGGATTCGTACCAGGTGACCAGGTAGACATCGTCGGTCACATTGCCGAAGCTCGGCACCAGTGCCGTGCCGATGCCCGTGGTCGAATCGAATCGCATGCGTTCCATCGACCATGTTCCTGCGGAGGAATCGTGTTTGAGAATGGCGCCCTCAAAGCCGAGTTCGTTCGGCTGAATCATGATGTTGAGCGGCGCGCCGGTGCCATCTTTGAAGCGGAATGCATGGGCGCCCCAGCCCTCGATATCGTGGGGTCCACTGGTCCACATTCCGGCCCAATTCAGATTTGAATCGGACAATTGAAGGGTGCAGAATTGGCCCGAACCACAGGTTTCGTACATGTCGATATTGTCGAGTCCGAAACCGGGCTGCGTGGCGTCATCCAAGAGGACTGATGCGGTGAAATTGGCAAAGATGTCGGTCATCGTCGTGCCAATCGGCGTCGCACCTGGGCCCAAGGTATTCGCCAGTTGGATGATGCCCGCACCGCCGGTTCGAGAATCAGCAACCAGTTGCCGAATCGCCGTACCGCCACCGAGATTGTCGGCGAGGAAGAGCATGAACAGGAAGCCCGCACCATAGTCGCCCAGTCGCTGGTTCCACCATCGCACGGAGGCGCTCGCATTCTGCGCCCAGGCATTGGCGTGGCTGATGACCGCGTTCGATGCCCCGAAGCAGAGGAAGGCGGCCATGTCGGCATTGCCCTCATCGATCCAGATGTATTCGAAGGGGTCACGGGCGTTGTGGAGAAGGTGCTGGAACTCGTGGGCGAGGATGGTGTTGCGCCAGGCCATGTCGTCGATATCGACGTAGATTACCTCGCGTTGGCCCGACATGCCCGGCATGAAGTAGCCGCCGGTATTGCCACCGCCATCGATCGCATAGATGACGATCTCAATCTGACAGTTGTTGTCGACATCCGGCGCCGCGCCGAAGTAGGTGGTGTCGGTCGGGAAGATGGTCGTCTCCCAAGTCGAGCCGATGTTGTTGAGGGTGGTCGAGGAGAGACTCTGACCGTTCTCGATGAGAATCGCTGCGTTCTGGGTGACGTGCATGGCCGAGACTTGAATCAGACCTGAGGTTGTCTGAATCGTTCCGGTGCCGCCGGCCGACCAAGCATTCTCACAAGCGCGCCCCGCTGTCCGTCCGCCGGTCGCATCTTCCTCGAATGGCATCACGAGGCCGGGCGTATCGTCCGCCAACCAAGATTGCTTGAGGAATCGGGTCGCGCTGTAGATCGATTCGCCCTCATCTCCAGCATACAGGTAGGCCTTCCCCATCGTGGCGGGATTGAAGCCGTCCAGGCTGTAGATCGTCGGTTCGATCACGGTCGGCGGCGGCGTCTCTGCCCCCTCGTCTCCAGCGGCGAGAGGCGAGAGTGAGGCCAACACCATCAGGCCGGTCAGAATCAGACTTCGACAGCGTTGTGCATCGACCAAGAGAATCACCTTCGGAAACACTACGTGTTCCGGGTTGAAACCGGCCCGAGCAGGTATTTAACACAAGATGGAGCATTGTTCGGACATGGGTTGGGGGCGTGCTTCAGCGAGCGCCTGTCTGCTCGCCCTTCTCCTCGCCTCATCTCCCCTATCAACGATGGCGGAATCGGGTGACTCTGCGCCCATTCAAGCTGATTCTCTAAACGTCGTCATCATCGATTCCGCCCCCCACGATCCTGCGGCCTACACCCAAGGCCTGGCCTTCCGTGACGGCCGTTTGTTCGAGTCGACCGGCCGCTATGGCGAATCGACCCTTCGTGAGGTTGAACCCGTGACGGGAGAGGTGTTGCGAAACCACAGTCTCAACGGCTCGGAATTCGGTGAGGGACTGACCATCGTCGGGGATGAAATTCTCCAGTTGACCTGGCGGGAGAACGTCCTCCACCGCTACCGTTGGGATACCTTCGAGGTACTCGGCAACCACACGTTTTCGGGAGAGGGTTGGGGCCTTGCCCACGATGGACAGCGACTCATCATGTCGAACGGCAGCGATCAACTGACCTATCGCAACGTGACAACTTTTGAAGTCGAAGGGACGCTGAACGTGACACTCAATGGTACTCCTGTGCAGAAACTCAACGAATTGGAAGTGTGGCAGGGGCTGATTCTTGCGAATGTCTACCAATCCGATCACATCGTCGGCATCGATCCAGCCTCAGGCATCGTCGTCCTCGACATCGATGCCTCCGGTCTGCGTACAACGGGTGGAAAAGAACTCAACGGCATCGCCTGGGATGCGACGACGGATTCGCTTTGGATCACCGGGAAGGATTGGTCATTGATGTATTCCATCACCTTTGAGGCACCGCCGCGTTACGAGCCCGACCCGGTCGAGGACAATCCAGATGTTCAAGCCCAAGCACAGGGTGATGTGAGTGTCATCCTCGTCGCCATGGGACTGCTCGTTCTCATGCTTCTCGCCATGAACTTGAAGGACGGCGAGCGGAACGGAGAGGAACGGGGGGGGTCACCATGAGCGCAACGGAAGAGGATCTCGTCGTCAGACTCGACCCCGATGATGAGGTCGAGGCCGCGACCCATCGGCTCGGCGATGAGGATGACTTCGAATGGGCCCGCAGCGTCGCTATGGGGCTGATTCTTGCCGGTTCCCTGCTCGGACTTTGGTTTGGGATTCTACTGTTCGCGGCCGATCCGCAGGATGTGCTCGATAGCGACTTGTTCGGCCGCGAGGACAAGGCGATGGTGACCGGTCAGATCTTGACCGAACTCGACGAGGGGAATCTGACCGGCGGCGACCCCGTCGAGGGCGTCCACATCCGGCTCCTCGACCTCGATGGAACGAATTCGAGTCACGAGGCCTTCACCAATCGGGACGGCCGTTTCCGCATGTTCGAAGTCCCCCAGCAATCCTGGATCGTCCTCATTGAGCACCCCGGCAATCAGAGCCTTCGGATCACCTTCAATCCAGGCGACCAATCCGATTTGATGCTCACCCTGACCGAGGGCGAGGGCACCGTGGAGGAGGATTGGCGATATGAGAGCCATTTGGAGGAGGCCGTTTTCCTCGCATCCGTCATCGCATTGGTGACAATCGGCGCAGCACTTCTCGGGCTCGTCGGTGCAGCCGAGGTCAAACGCGGCCAGTGTTATCGACGTACTCAGTACCTGTGCGGCTTGGCCCTCTTCAGCCGCGGTGGCATCTTCATCGGACCGATGTTGATCCTTGCGGGCATGGGGATGCTGGCCGCGACCAAGCGGCAATTCGCTGACGTCACGGATGACGATGATTGAGGGGATGCCATGTATCTCATCAGCGTCGAGGGGGGTGACGGCTCCGGCAAGGGGCTCGCCACCCAGATGATCGCCGAGATCCTCGCCCGGGAGTTCACCTTCGCCGGCATCGATGTCACGGCAGAACCGAGGCGAGATGCGGAACTCGGCCTGCTCGCCGTCGAAGCGGTGCGGACCGGTGAGGCCGGTCCAGTCCGTGAAGCCGTCTACTTCGCCGCCGACAGAATGGACCACTCACACACTTGGATTCGCCCACGGCTCGGGCGCGGGCGGGTCGTCATCTCCGAGCGCAACGTCCACTCTTCACTGGTCTATCAGGGACTGGTGGGGGAACTCGGCATCGAGGAGGTGGCGCGGATGAATGCCGCGGCGATGATCCCCGATCTGTGCGTCTGGGTCGACTGTGATCCGGGCGCGGCTCTGAAACGGATCGAACACGGCACGCTGAGGCTGTCGTCCATGAACAAATCAGAGTATTTCGAGACCGATGAGTTCCAGATCAAGATCCGCCAAGGCTACCACGACCTCCTCGGCGGCGTCGTGGGGATGCCCGCGCCCTTCGACCGTGGGCGCATCGTTGGCCCACTCATCAATGACGGTACCAAGAATGACTTGCGAAAGAAACTCCAGAAGGTCATCCGTGGATTCCTGCACGAGCGCCCCACCCCGCTCAATCTGCCCGCCGAAGAGGTCGAATTGATCTTGCTCGCCCAGGCCATGGTCGCCCAACGCGGCCAGACCACACTCGATGTGATGGAGGCCCGCCCCGCCCGTTCAAACAAGGATTGGTTGGATGGAGCCAAACCCTGGGAGGTCATTCGTGACGCCTCGAAGATGTACATCGAAGCGGTGGAAGCCAGCGATGCCCCGCCGCGCATGGATGCGCCCAGCGACCCACTCGGCCATGCCGTTTTGGCCATCGTCGGCACCCTTTCCCTGCTGCCCGGGGCAGAGATCACCGAATTGCGACGCTGGCTTGGCCCAGTTCGCATGGTGACCGAGCGTCACACCCAACGCATGGTCAAATTCCTGCACGAACAATCCGGTTGGGTCCGCGTCCACAGGCCATTGACGGGTAGCGATGCCCCACGCAGCGAATTGCGGCCTGATTGGCAGGCATTCGGCCGCGTCGGCCTGGCACTTTGGCCGTTCAAAGAGGCACTCTCCGAATGGCGGCGCAACCACGACACATCCTCGTGGAAGCATGGACTGAGCGCCATCATCGCCGCGGATCCCGCCGCCGCAGATGCGAGCCTTGCACGTCTCGCCCTGCTCGGGTCGGGCAAGCAGGGCGTCGCTTCACCCACGACCCGTACCGAACTTCTCGCCTGGTATCAGAACGGCGTCGAGTGATCAGGCCTTCTCGGGCTCCTTCTCTTTTTCTTCGGGGGCCATCAGGTGGGCACCTGCGGGCAGCTTGACCCGACTCGCATCCGAATCGAATTTCACCGGCCTCGACGATAGACTCGAGGCGAAGAACCAGCCGATGATGAAGCCGAAGGGAATCCCGGTGGCCAGCCGCAGTGGATTGTTCGATTCATACGAGGTCACGGCCTGCAACCCACCGTCGAGCACCAGTGGCAGGACGAAGAGGAATCCGATGCCAAGCATCGCCATCAGTCGTTTGTCCTGCACGTATAGGCCTTCGATTTTTTCATCGGGGAATAAGGTCAGGAAGGAGTCGCGCAACGTCCAGCGGTTCAGACCGCGACGTGAGAACCACAATCCACCGATGAATAACCCGGCAAAGATGCCGACATCGCGCGCACAGACGGCCAACTGATTGCCATTGATCTGCCAAGAACGATCGTGTTTTTGATGACAATTCAGGTCACCAAACGCATAGACGAAGGCGTAGTATGGATTCAATTCTGACCATTCGAATGATCCGCCATGCGCACTTTGGTTGTGCCCAGCCACGCCGTCTCCGGAATGATTCTGATTGCCCCAACTATCGTCGGAGGCATAGTCGAGCATGTTGGCCCGACCGGACAATTCAGGCACTGACCCGGTCGGCATCAGGGCGGGCACGAGAAAGAGAGAGAAGAGGTAGAATCCCGACACACCGGCGATCCACAGACCGACTTTGCGCTCCCGGTCCCGCACCTCGAGACCGTTGCGGAAGGGTGGTTCCATGTGACGTCCAACTCGACTCGCCTCTAAGGCGCTTCGGTGCCCGCCCTCAGCCGTCTCCTTCATATCCGAATCAGCAGCATCGTGGGTCGATGACCGAACTCAAGGTGAGTGACCTGTTCACCCTCTCCTTCGTTCTCGGACTGATGATCGGCACGATGGCCTTCTTCATGCACATCTTCGCCAATGGCATGGCGGTGGATGATCTCGGCACCTCGCTTCGCATTGGGGGGATGTTTGGTGGATCCGCCACGATCATCACCCTGACCTACATTTCTGTGCGCTATGTCGAGCGCAATCGAAGGCTTTCGGAAGCCGAAGCCACCGTGGATGTGGTCGACCGACTGCAGATGGCCCTCATCTCGATCGAAGACGAGGCCCAATCCCTGCCGTGGGCGGAGGAGAGCCCGTGGACCACAGCCTCTCACATCCGACGGGACCGCGGTGTCCTGTCCTTGGATTTGCACGACCTCGATGTGCCGCAAGCCCGCAAAGCGGTCGAGGTCGTCATCGCTGGGCGGTCATGGCTTGGCCGCATCCGTATCGTCACCGGTCGCGGCCTGCATTCCAAAACAATCCCCAAACTGCGGCCGATGGTCATCAAACGCCTGCGCGAGGTCGATCACGAATTGAATTGGGAACTTCTTCTGAAGAAGGGCAGCCTCACCTTGCGACCCATCGGCAAGGCGCCGACCTTGGCCCGTTGGATGCTGCGTTTCGTCTTCCTCGGCGGGCCGATCACCATCGCCTTCGCCTTCGCATTCCGCGACCTCGCCGGCGAGGGTGCCCACGAACAGGGCCAAAACGTCGGCATCGCCCTCGGCATCCTCCTCTCCGGCATGCTCGCCTCCTACCGCGAACGACAGTGAACACCCGGTGCACAGTGTACAGTGCACAGGTAACAGCAACATCGAATCACCAGAAAGCGATACGAGATGTTCGCGCCGGGACCTGAGCGCTGGACTGAGCGAAGCGAAGGAAGCGCGAAATCAAGAAGCAATAGCAGTCGGTGGGGCGCGAACACCGACTCTTATCGATACATATCGAGGTGCTCGCGCCGGGACCTGAGCGCTGGACTGAGCGAAGCGAAGGAAGCGCGAAATCAAGAAGCAATAGCAGTCGGTGAGGCGCGAACACCGACTCTTATCGATACATATCGAGGTGCTCGCGCCGGGATTCGAACCCGGGTCAGCGGGATGAAAACCCACCATGATGGGCCTGACTACACCACGCGAGCGACAAGCCCCCCGCGGCGAATCGGGTTCATGAGGCGTTCGGTTCACTCTTCCTCATCGAGGAGGCCGTCCCACCAGCGCTTCGAGGGGATGAGAAGGGCGACACCGAGGATGCTGACGAGCACCCAGGCCTTCCAATCGCTGAGGGTATCCATGAGTTCAGCACCCCAGAATCCGATGGCGACCGCCTCGATACCGAAGCGCAAGCCGCGGCCGAGAAGTCCGGCCTGAATGAAGCGGCGACGATCCATCTCACCCATGCCTGCAACCCAGGCGAATACCTTGTACGGAATGGGACTCAATGCGGCGATGAAGACGCCCATCTCACCATATCTGCGGGTCAGATTCTGCAGTCGCTTGACATGGTGTGAGGCAAATAATCGCTCGGCGACGCTGAGCCCGAGACGTTGACCGAGCCAATGGCCGACGACCGCACCGGCCACACTGGTGATGGTTGCGACGAACCAGATGGCGAGAATCATGCCCCACGAGCCATTTGCGGCGATCAGCATCGGCAGGATGAGTGCCTCGGGCGGAATGGGATGGATGATGGCCTCGGTGAACGAGAGGATGCCGAGGCCGATGAGTCCGAGGCTGTCCGCCCAATCGACGAAGGCATTCATTGCCGACCAGAAGAAGTCGGGTAAGAGGCCCATGTCGGCTTGGCGCTACCAAGAAGGGATGACCCTTTCCCATCGACGACGGTGCCGGAAGGCTGATTTCACGGCGCTGCCGAGTCGTCACTATGGAGGTACTCGACACGGCTGCGTTGCTCGCTTGGCCGCTCGAAGCACTCTCTGCAGGCATCTGTGCGCCGAGCCAGATCGCTGAATTGGAACGATTGTCCCCTTCACGGGCCCTGCTGATCGAATCCCAAGGCCCTCGCTTCCAAGCGCCGCAGTCCTTGGATGCTGCGATTTCCGCTGCGCAGCAGACCGGTGACCACTCGGGCTTGTCAGATGTCGACATCGAGTTGCTCGCCCTCGCATTCGAATTGAGCATCCCATTGGTGACGGATGATTATCGAATGCAGAACGTGTGTGAATTCATGGGGCATCCCTGGCGGGGCGTCCTTCAATCGGGCGTGACAGAAGTGCGTCACCACAGCCGGATTTGTCAGGGTTGCAAAGCGGTCCATCCCACCGCTGAGACCTGTCCGGATTGTGGGTCGCCGATGCGCCTCAAACGAGATTGAATTTCCAGTTGAAGTTCAACAATCGATGAATGGAAATTTACAATTGAAAAAATCGAATTTCCAATTGGTCAATCAGATGACTCTTCTTCGACTTCATCGGGGGTCTTTCCCTCGATGTCGACCCCGGCATCCTCGGCCTTCTCAGCGATGGCCGCGGTTTCGGTGCGGCCGCCGCGGTCGAGATCTTCCTCGGTCGGGTCGCCCGCCTTCTTGACATCTGCCAATCCCTCGTGGAACTCTCCTTTGGCCTGTCCAAAGGCGCGGGCCAGCTTCGGCAGGCGCTCTGCACCGAAGAGAACGAAGAAGGCGACGAGGAGGATGACGACTTCGTTGTTACCGATCATGAACTCACCATTCCTTCGGGGGACGTGTGCCCTCATTCAACGTTGCGCCGCTTCAACCGCCTGAAACCGGCGGAAGGAGGGCGATCTCAGCCGGCTGGTTCAGGACAGTATCCACATCGACAATGTTGCCGTCAACGGCGGCTTTGGTGTGCTCTGCATCGATGTCTAGCTCGCTGAGAAGCTGCCCGAGAACGGCCCCCGCAGCGAGTTCCACAGTGATACTGCTCGCTTTGAATCGGTCCCGCAGTGGTCCGAATAGAAGGACAGTGTGCCGGAGCATGGGGTGGGCTGTGAAGCCGGACTGTTATATCCCTGCTCCGGGGGCGCCATGCCATGTCGAACGTGCTTCGTGCCCACGAACTGTGGAAGGTCTACGAGACCGGAACGAATCGGGTCGAGGCCCTGAGAAAAGTCAGCGTCTCATTTCAGGCCGGTGAGATGGTCGCTGTCATGGGTCCATCCGGCTGTGGAAAAACGACCTTGTTGAACTGCCTTTCAGGCTTGGATGATTTCTCTTCAGGTGAGGTATTTGTGCATGGGGATGCCCTGTCTCAGATGAGCGATCGGGTGTTGACCGAGATGCGTGGGACACAGTTGGGATTCATCTTTCAGGCCTTCAATCTCCTGCCGGTTCTGACCGCGGTTGAGAACGTCGAATTGCCATTGTTGATGGCCGGTCATTCCCCCCGTGAAGCGCGTACCATGGCCCTGGCCGCCCTCGAATCTGTGGGTTTGGACGACCGCGGTGGACACCTGCCTGCGGAATTGTCCGGCGGGCAGCAACAGCGCGTCACAATCGCTCGTTCGTTCGTCCACTCCCCGGCGATCATCCTCGCCGATGAAGCGACGGGGAATCTCGACACTCAAACCAGCGATGAAATCCTCGATCTCTTGCTCGGTCTCAATGCCGAGCGGAACCTGACCATCATCCTCGTGACACACGATCACGACGTCGCATCCCGCTGTTCGCGCGTCCTCGAGATGCTCGATGGTCGCATCGTATCGGATACTCGGTCAGACGAAGAGGAGTGAGGAGGCCGCTTCGATGTCGCTCGCAGGCCCTTGGTCATCCACTCGCCTTGCGATGACGTTGGGTCTGAGTTTCCTCGTTTCATGCTTTGTCGGCTATTTTGCCTTCAATTCGGGCTCTCTTGGGGAGATTTTGACCTGGATTGGCCTGACGCTGATGTCCGGATTCATCACCTATACCGGCGTGCAATGGCTGGTCTCAAGCCGGCATCGAATGCTGGCCACGTTGGCGCGCAATAACTTGACCCGCCGCAAGCGAAACACGGCCCTCGTCGTCGTCGGATTGCTGGTGGGTTCGGCCATCGTCTCCTCTTCTCTGGTCATCGGCGATAGCTTGGATGCGACGATGGAAGAGCAATTTCTCGCGCCGCTGGGTGACACGGATTACTACATCCGGGGTTCAGATCATCTGACTGGACTTCCCATCGAGTGGAATGAGAGTCGGGCGGCGTCTCTATTCGATGAACTGAGTGGCTGGAATGATATTGACGGCTTGCGTGGTGGCCTGTCGATTTCCACCTCCATTCGCCATGATGGATTGGGCGATCCAATCGTCAATTGGTATGCCTTCAACAGCACACAATCCGCTGCCGGAGGCTTCCGTGCGATCGGTGGCGCGGACGGCATTCGCTATGCGGACATCGAGCCGGGGCATGTCGTCATCAATGCCGAATTGGCAGAGAGTGTGGATGCCGGTCCTGGGGATGAAATTGAAATTCATTGGATGGACATTTCCCTCGAGGAAGGGATCAGCCGTGATTCGACCAACCTGACCGTGCAAGCCGTCGTCGACGATGTCAACACGGGTCATCGCAATGCCCGCCAATCCCTGATTTTCACCCCGGTGGACGTCGCCCAATCCTTGACGGGAAAATCCGACGTCATCACCCATCTGGCCATCGCTGTCAAAGGCGATGGAAACGACGCACTGCACTCCAGAATTGAGACTTCGGTCAATGAAATTTTGGTGGCGGAAGATGCCGGATTGATGATCGAGTCTGTGCCCTCCAATGGCATGTTTGGCGTCGCCCGAACGACCGGCCTCGGCATGCTCGATGTGGGCGAGGTCACCAACCTCTCCGCCGCGGTGGAAGGGGTCGGTTTGGATGTCTCGATGACCGGCCTTCTTCAGGTGCCGATCTACAACATCGCAAAGCAGGGATTGAACGTCTCTGGGTTGGCCTCGGCCTCGATTTCAACGATTGCGCAATCGGGCGACTGGGACCTGTATGCGACCTCTGCGGGCCTGTCGTTGCAGGCACCGGACGGTGAGTGGTGGATCTACAGCCCTGATGGACTGGATGACGAATCGGTGCGCGATGTACTCCTGCTCGGGCCCGAACATATTCTCGCCGCTCATGCCGACGGTATTCGTGAGCTGAATCTGACCGCGAACGCACCCGATGATGACCACCTGATGGGGCATGATATCACCGCACTGGAACGGTTTGGGCCGACGATTCTCGCCCTGGAATTGCGAGATGGGCAGGTCACCCTCCACAGCTCAGAATCGGACTTTGATTGGACGGCGACCGCCCTCCCAGGCACGGATACCCAATCGGCATCCCTCGCTGTGGACGAGGATGAGATCGTCGTCATGCTCGATGGCATTCTCGGCACCGTTCTGTGTTCGGGTCCAGCGCCTGACGAGTTGATCTGCCAGGTGGGCAGCGACCTTCGTGGCCTGTTCAGCCACGGGGATTCCACATGGATTACCATCGGGCAAACCCTCCATCAATTCGACGCGAACAACACGACCGAAGCGTGGACACTCGGCCTGCCAAACGGCACCATCCTCGCCCAAGATGCGGCGGCAATCTGGGTGGAAGGTGCAGGCTTGTGGGCATGGAATGGCACTGTGTTCGAAGCCCTTGAGTTGGAAATTCCCTCCGCGGCGACAACGGAGGATGCCGTGTTCAGTCTGGTCGATGATTGTCTGATCATCAGCACTGGAACCGGCGTATCGATTCTGGAGAATGGCACCCTCTCCGGCCGCCTGCCGTCGAGCATCAAGGTCGATGTTCTCAATCGATTGCCGCTGATGGTCGTCGCCATCGAAGGCGCGGGCATGCCGGGCTTTGAACCGGTCCAAGCCGGTCGCATCAACGTCTCTGCATGGGCCGGCGAAACCCTGGCGTTGCAGTCCATCGACGGCGTGGTACTGCGCGGCTATCTGCCGGCGATTCGAGGGCAATTGGATGGCGAGCGTCTGGTCGTCGATGCGCCCAATATCTCCTTCCCGACACCACCCGGTCAAGATGCCTTTGCCGCGGTCACCTTTGGCTTTGTTTCCATCTCTGATGCCGAGGCATTGGCCGGGGGTGGCGAGGGCGACCGCTCGATGGTCATCATCGCTGGATTCTCGATGTTTGACTCTGAGAATTTCACTGCCATGCACGCGGCGTTGGAGGTCTGGGCCGACGAACAAGCCGACCTGCAGACGACCGGCCTGAAGGTTGCGCCCATCAAGCAGAATCTGACCGAGAATACCGCTCAGGCCGGCGAATCCTTCGCCATGCTCTTCCTCATCTTCGGAACCTTCGTCATCTTCGCCGGCATTCTCCTCGTGATGAATATCTTCGTCATGCTTGCAGATGAACGCAAGCCCGAGATGGGCATGGCCCGCGCCATCGGCATGCAGCGCTCCGATCTGCGCGCTCTCTTCGTTCAGGAGGGCGCCCTGCTCGGGCTGATTTCGAGTGCTCTTGGATCCCTTGCAGGCATCGGTGTGGCCTGGGCCTTGATGCAGATGATGAACGTCGCTTTCCGCGACACTCTCGGGTGGGATGTGGTCTTTGATTGGAGTGTGCAAAGCCTGCTGGCGGGCTTCGTCACGGGATTCATCGTCACCTGGGTCACGCTGTGGTTGACCTCCTTGTGGATCAGCCGATTGAACGTCGTCGCGGCGATTCGTAGCATTCCAATCCGGTTCAAGGGCGGCCTGCCGTGGTGGTCGATCCTCATCACTCTCTTCTTGGGCTTCTCCGCTGCCTCGAGCATTGGCCTCGCCTTCCTCGTCGGGGATCCAAGCGACGGTTCTCGTCATGCTTCGTGGACATTTGGAATCTTCATGCTGATGTTGGCGATGGTGCCTCCCGCGTTCTGGATTCTTGGCAGGGTTCTGCCCGAGGACATCCAGATTCGGGGCATGCGACTCCACCGTCCCGTCGTGCTACCACGGATCATCCTCTCGATCCTTTCCGTGTCGATGATGCTGTTCGGTTGGAAGGGTGACCCCATCAGTGCGGAGTGGCAACAGGGGGCCTTTTCTTTCATCGTTCTCGGCCTGTTCATGGTCGCTGCGGGTGTGATGTTGCTCACCAGCCTTGCACCGTTGGCCGCGCGGGCGGGGGCACGTCTGCTGTCGCCTCTGTCCAGTCGAATCGCTTCGGTATTACCGACCAGTCTGTCCTATCCGCTGGCCACGCCGTTCCGCACTGCGATGACGATGGGCATGTTTTCACTCGTCGTATTCGCGGTCGTCGTCCTGTCCGGCTACAGCGCTCTGTTTGGCAACTACATCGCGGACCTCGGCGATGAGGCCGGGGGCGATTTTGAAATTCTCGCCTTCGGAGAAGGCATCGACGGTGACCTTTCGACCTGGAACCTCGGCGGGGCGGACGCGGAAGATTTCGACGGCTTTGCAGTCATTTCAGCCGGGGTAATCAACGCCGAGCGCAGTGATGGTGATGGCGATCGATTGATGCTTTACGTCAACGGCTTCGATACGAATTTCACCGACCATGGCGCACTGACTCTGGATGTATGGGCAGAGGAACTTGGCCCCACCCAAGCCGACGCATGGCAAGCTGTTCTCGACGATCAAAGTCTGGTCATCATCGATCATTCTCTGACGCGTCAACCGCCTGGATTCGGGGTGCACTCCTCTCTGAATTTAACCGTGGGAAGTCAGATTCTGATTAGCGACCCTACGAATTCTGGCATCAATCGCACAGTCTATGTCGCTGGTATCTTGAAACAGGAATCCTCGATTTTCATGACGGGCATCATCATGAATGCCTCCTTCGCCGAGGAACGCTTCGATGCCGAACCCACCTACGCATGGTTCAGCCTGCCCGAGGGCACAGACGCCGCTACGCAGGCCGCACTCGCCGACGAGATCGAGCGCGGCATGATCGAGCAGGGCATCGCCGTCTTCGTCATCGAGATAGAATTCGAGAAGGCGCAGGCCTTCTTCCTCTCGATGTTCAATCTGCTCCAGGCCTTCCTCGGCCTCGGCCTTGCCGTCGGCATCGCAGGACTCGCAGTGGTCACCATCCGCAACGTCAGCGAACGGCGTCACCAGATCGGCATTCTCCGGGCCCTTGGGTTCCAGCGGGGCATGGTCGTCGCAGCATTCCTTGTGGAATTGTCATGGGTCTCATTCCTCGGCATTCTCAACGGCGCACTCGTGGGCATTGGATTCCACTACTCATTGTACGAGCGATTTCTCAAGGACGATGGCGCTGAGTTCCTGATGCCGTGGGCGGAAATCTCTGCCATCATCATCGGTGCCTATGCCCTAACGCTGATCGCCACCGTCTGGCCGGTTCTAAAGGCGGCATCCATCCGGCCTGCGGAGGCACTCCGGGATGTGGATTGAGTTACAAATCGTATGTTCCAGAGTTAATTAAGGAATCTAAGTTTTAACCCCGAAAAATATCAGAATACCCCCCACACTATAAATACGCGATTTTGGTGTGGCGGAGTACCCACTGTGAGGGAGGACTGTAAAGTGAAACAAATTGTGCCTATTGTGCTCACGGCGTTGATGATGACCAGCTTGTTTGTTGGAATCAATTTCGCTGAAGAGCTGGAGGATACGAACGACAAGGACACCGGCGGACGCGCAGCATACGAGTTGCGTCTCCACGACGTCCTGGAACCACGCGAAACATTCGTGGACCAGGCCGGGAACACGCGAAACGGAATTGACGTCGGTGACGTCGTGTATTTCCGTCCGATCGTGCTCAACGACGGTGACAACGACCAGGATGAGTTCAACATCCTCGTGACGGTGACGCCAGCGGCGGACTCGACCATGCTGTTGATCGACACCACCGACGATGCGGTGTGTTCTGGTGGAACAGCTGTGGGCTGCAGTTTCAGCTCGCTCGCTGCCGGCGATTTCCTCGGCGGCGGCAATTACCGCGTGCAGGCGGAGAGTGGCGGCGATCTGTCGTGGACTCCGGCCCTGCCCGGTGCATACACCGTGACCGTCAGCGTCCAATTGTTGGACAGCGCTCACGACAGTGACCTGACGAACAACGACATTTCCTACGACGTCGTCGTGCAGCACTACACCGACATCCAGGTCAGCCTCTGCTGGACCGATGGACCCGGTGGCGACTGCTCGGCAACTCAAGGCGCCAAGAACGGTGCCGGACCGCACAACTTCGCGCTCAACGCGAACGTCAGTGGATCGCAGACTTGGAGCGCCCGTGAGACGACGATTGATGTCAACTTCGATGGTGCCTTCGACCCGACCCAGACCTCGCTCGATGCGGATGGTGACGGTGGTCAGGATGCTCAGGCGTCCAGTTACTCAGTCGTTCTCGGCTCGGATTCACCGACCTTGGTCGACGTGTTCCACAACCTCTCGGACGCGGAGCAGACGTCCGCCCATCTGGACAACCCCTGCCCGAACAATGCGAACCCCTGCAACCAGACACGCAACGTGGCTGTGTATGGCAACGTCTACACCTTCCATGGTGTTGTGACGGGCGACTCCAGCTCTTCTGGCGGCGTCGCAGGATTCTCGATCTCGGCCGGTCTGACCTCCTTCGAATCTTACGAAGCGCACCAAGAGACGTATTCGGACCCCGCCGACCCGGGCAACGAGACAACCTCGCTCATCATGACTGAAATCTCGATGGACTACGACGACCGCACTGGCAACAATGCGGATTCGCTCGCGGGTTACTTCACCGTCTTCCACGATGTCGCCATCACCTCTCTCACGGGTGGCGAGAACGCGGCGACTGAAGGCACCTTGAACGTCGGGCCGACGCGCCTGACCGCACAGGTCGCCCCGATGGGCAGTGACGTTACGAATTCTTACGATTGGTCCGTCACCTTCTCCGTCAAGGATGAAG
>CAVOCV010000003.1:0-36167 GCA_963694325.1 Candidatus Thalassarchaeaceae archaeon
GATCAGGTCGAGACCGGATAGCATGATCGGTGGCACATTCATCGGTGAACTGGTCAATCGGGTGACCGTTTCAGCCGCGGTATTGGAGTGAAGGCTTCCACAGGAACCGTCGTGGCCGGTGTTCATTGCGGTGAGCAAGGTGCTGGCCTCCGGTCCACGAACCTCACCGACGATGATGCGATCGGGGCGCATGCGAAGGCTCGATTTCAAGCAATCATCCATGGTGACAGCGCGGGTGCCGTCCGGGCGTTCCTGTCGCGTCTCCATTCGCAGCCAGTGATCGTGGTAGACCTGTAGTTCAGCCGTGTCCTCGACGGTGAGCAGTCGCTTGTCCCACGGGATGAACATACCGAGACAATTCAGGGTCGTCGTCTTTCCAGAACCTGTGCCACCGGCGATGACGAAATTGGCGGGTCGGGCATCGAGGCCCTCGACCCAGACCCACATCATGGCGGCGAGCCGAGTGTTGATCGTGCCCCATTGGATGAGGTCGATGATGGTGATCGGATCCTCTCGGAATTTGCGGATGGTCAATGTCGGTCCATCCGGAGAGACAGGCGGCAGGGTACCATTGACACGGGATCCGTCGGGGAGGCGTCCATCGAATAGCGGCACGAGGCCGGGCCCGTCCCCGAGCGGGACATTGGTCAGCGCGGCGATGTTTTTCGCCACCTGGATACCCGAAGCATCGTCGACCCAGATGTTGGTGCGGCACATGTCGAAGTCGCGGTGGGCGACCTTGACGCACTGTGCGCCACCGTTGTACATCACCTCCTCGAGTTGATCGTCCTCCAGCAAGACGGCGAGGGCGTCGTAGGGATTCTCTTCGACCTGACCTTCGTAATGGTACATCGGGCTTGGGTGACCCGCCTCCATGTAGATTGTCACAGGTCCATATTGCGCGAGTACTGATTCTGACATTCCTTCACCTCAACCCATCGTCGCTTGGATCGCATCGAACAGACCGATGTAGACACCTGCTGCGAGGACAGCCCAAAAAGGGACCCACCACAACGCCTGTTTTGTCCGCCCGAGCATGCGACCCGAAATGACGACACTGAGAGCGGCCGCAGCCATGAGATAGGGCACCATCACACCGTGGATGTGGCCCCAGTAAGCCCCGGTTGCTGCGAGGCCGAAAACGGCGAACATGAATCCCATGACGCCGGGGAGAAGGAGGGTCATCAAGAGCATGAGGAGGACGGATTGGCCCATCATCTCAGTCTCTCGCATGTTGATCAGCTTGTTGAGTCGGTCGTATTCAACCGACATCGAATTGGTCACCTCACCCAGAGGTGCATCCTGTTCAATCGCCGTGACGAGCAGATTGATGACGCGCTGAATCAGCGGGCTACGGCTGTTGATGGCATACTCGGACAAAGCGGCATCGAATGACGTTGCACGGCTGCGATGAATCGCTTCGGTCAGCAACTTCCCAGTCAGATCGGTTCGAGTCTGAGAGATTGACGTCAGGGCCTGTTGCAGGCCGAGTCCAGCACCGATGCTAGAGGAGATCGATTCGAGCACTTCGGGGAGGGCTTCCTCCAGTTCTCGGCGGCGCAGCCGTTCGAGCAGACCGGGCAATGCACCGGCCATGCACGGGAGGGTCAATGGCACGACCAGAATGAGGAAAGCGCTGTAATTGAACAGGTCGTACAAACTCCACAACAATTGCATCAGATCACCCCTGGATCGCTGGAATGGGCCTTGTAACCGAGTAGCCCGAGCAGAATGGCGGTGAAGAGGAGGACCGGTCCGAAGCAACTCGCGAGGGTGGCGATGGTGCCCGATGTATCGAGGAAGGCCATCATGTCGGGCGCGATGACCGGAAGCATTGCGATGATGCCGAAGATGATCGGTGAGAGAATACCGATGGTCAACAGTAGGGTAGGCAAACTCTCGAGTGACGTGATGTAGGACTTGAGTTTGTCATTGCGCTCCTCCTCCTCGCGCTCCGCTTGTTGATCGAGGGCACGCACCAAATCGGTGTCGCTAGCGACATTGTTTCGCAGGGTGCTGAGAAATCGCTTGTAGGGACTCGTTGCGGCGTCAATGCCCATGCGAGAGAATTCTTCTTCAAGGCGGGCGCCTTTTTGGAGATTGACGAGGCAATTCTTGAAATCGACTGAGATGATTCCATAGCCGCCACGACTGATCATCTGCACGGCGGCCTCGAGGCCGATGCCCGCCCCCATCAGAATCATCATGGCTCGCATCGCGTAGAGCAGAGAGGCCGACTCCTCCTGCACACGACCCAAATCAGATCACATCCTCGATCAATTCGAAGGAATAGGCGCCACTCTCGCCATCGTAGTGCAGTCGATAGAAAGCGACTTTGATCTCGGTCTCTGTGAACGGGTCGAGCAGATAGGTCTCGCCCGAGCGGAAGATGTCGAGCACCTCGCGGTAGCCTTGAATGCCGAGCAGACCTTTCAGGGTGTAGACGGCAGATTCAGCGCCTTCATCGAGCAGGTCATCGCCCTCTCCGCCCCGCTTCACCTCGCGGGTGATTCGACGGCGAATATCCACACTGATTTTGCAGTCCAAAAACTGCAACCAATCCCCTCCTGAACCCCGAAGGAACACGGTACCTGCTTGAGCCATGGCGACGCCTCAAAGGGTCAACTCCAGAGAACGGCCTTGAAGGTAGCGGGCGATTCGGACCTCAGACGCGGTCGTCTCAGAGGGGCATGAACCACCCGAAGCGGGGTTCCATGATCTCACATCGGTCGTCCAAGAGACACTTGATTGCATCCTCAATTTCGGGCTCATCGGTCAGTCCACGGCCACGGCAATGTTCCATGATCTGGTCGTAGTTGATACCCTCGGAACCGGCTTGCTGCGTGATGATTTCGAGCACGACGCCCTCGACATCACCGACCTCGATGTTGACCGCGGCTGGCGCGGGAGATTCATCATCGGATTCACCGCTCTCAGCGGCATCAGGGGGTGCCTCTTGCGAGGGCTGGGCCGAGGCCTCGTGCTCCTCAAAGGAGACAACTCGGCCTTCCGCCGCCGCTAGGGCCTGCAGGACGCCGACTTTGTAGCCCTCCGGGTCCCACTCGCCGTAGTGATTCAGTGCGAGTCCCAGACCCACGATGAGGTCCTCGGGCACACCCGCGGTTCGCAGGGCCTCGGCACCGGAACCCTCGGCCTGCTGGGCCTTGCCGAATGCATCGATGCGGCGCATCGTGTGATCGGCGGTCTCGACCAGCCAGCGGGCGTAGACATCGCGGTCGACGATGGCGTAATCCTCCATCTGCATGCTGCAGAAGATGCCGCCTTCATCGTTCTCGTAGTGGCTCGCCTTGCCCACACAGATCATCAGGAAGCGATCGCCGGCATCGAAGCGGGTCAGGATCTCCTCCATGGCCCCGTGCAATTCCGGGCGGAATGAGCCGACGCTCCACATGTGGAGGCCGGTCGGGTCGCGCACCGCACCGCGGTACATCGTGCCGCGTTCGGTCTCTCGACGCTCCATGCGCTCGATGAGTCCGGCAACCATCATCCGATTGATGCGGGCACCCAACTTGGTGACGAGGAAGCGAGGGTCATACTCGCCCTGGCCGCCGTCGGGCAGGTTTGACTCGTAGAACTCACGGGCGAAGACGCGGAAGGCCGACTGGCGGCGGTTTCGCTGCTGGCCGGACATCATTCTCTCACCCCCCATCGCTCGCGAACCACTTCAGCTGCTTCGGCCGCATCCTCCTGGGCTGCGGTGAAGGTATTGGCCATGATCAGCGCACCTTGGCCATCGATGATGGCACGGCCTGTGAAGCTGTGACGTCGACCGATGAGTCGGTTGCGCAGGTCGGCGAGGAAGGCCTCGCCGCCGTCGGGGGAAGTCGTCTCCTTCACCGCTGCCATGTCCATCTCAAGGAAGGCCTCGGCCGTGTCTCGGCCGAGGATGAGTGCACCGTTCTGGATGCCATCATCGAGGATGATGCGCAAGCGCAGATCCTCGACACCCGCCTGCGGACCGTGGTCGCGGCAGGCGCCATCGCGCATCGCCTTCTTGCAGTCCGGGCAGCGGTGGATGATGCCCGAGCCACTGGCGACCGAAATCACGGTCGCGACACTCGAAATCGCATTGCGGGAGGTGCCGGACAGCAGTTCACTGAAGTCGACCTCGACGGAATGGGTGCTCGCGTCGATGGCCTCCCAGGGGATCTCGTCCAAGATCTCGACCTGTTCGCCATTGTCGACGGTCAGGTCGGGGCTGCCCTGCCAAGCGCGCACGCGCGCATTGGTCAGTTTCACGGCGAGCGGCAGCGAGCCCTCGTCGATCGGCAATTCAGACCAGGCGGAGAGGCGGCAGGAACCGGTGGGATCGACAACATCGCCGCTCCAGACGGTTTTCTCGACCCCGTCCTGACCGGTGAAGGTGCGGCTTCCCCATGTCGTCAGTTGAACGACGATCTGGATGTCGCGCGCACCATCGCGCAGACCCTCGATGGCCACCTCCGATGCGGATTCGAGATCCTGCATCGAGGCGAAGCCGGTGTCGTGGTAGATCTCGACCTTGGTGCGGTCACCAATCGAGAGTTCGGGATTGTCCCGCCAGCGGCGGATGTTGACGCCCTCGATCTTGAGCAGGGTACCGACGGCGTGTTCAAAGTCACCCCAGCAGGTGAAGCCGATGGAGCCGGTGTCGTCGGCGATGCGGCCCTTGACCACGTCCATGGTCGAGCCGTCCTTCTTGTTGATCGTCTGCGGTCGGTTGGCGATGACGCGGCCGACCACGGTGGCGAATCCGTCCATTCCGAGGACGCGTTGGATCGAGACGGGCTCAGAGGGTGCGACGACCACGGCGCGGTCTCCCGCGCGCAGCACAGCCACCCGGCTGCCCTGATTGATGTTGAGAGAGCGCTTGCCATTCCACTCGTTGACCGAGACGCCTTCGAGGCGTACGATTGAGCCGGGGGCGAGGGATTCGGCATTCTGACCCCAGTCCTTGAAGTCCCAGCGGGTCCGTTCTCCACCCTCTTCCCAGGGATTGTCCTCGATCCACCCGAAGGCGATCTGCTTCTCCTCGCCGCGCACCATCTGCATGCGCGGAGTGTAGGTGACGACCGATACCTCGATCGTGACATTGCCGTCCTCGCTGCCCAGTTCGCCGAAGCGGCCGACAGATTTCTCTGAGGGGCGGCTCTTGGCGGCCGGGGCCGTCACCTCGATGCCAGCATCGGTCTGGAACTTCTTGAGCACGCTGCGAAGGGCTTCCTTCGGCGGGATCAGGAATTCATTCTGGTATCGCGCGAACTCTTCGGAGATCGCGGTCTCATCTGCATCCGGCACGGCTTCTTTGACCGCACGGATCTCTGTCTCATACTCACTTGGTTCTGTCATTCGAGCAACTCCTACGAGGGGTCAGAAGACCGCGTACGCACGAGCTCGTCCCGCCACGGCTGCAACGGTGCAAGCCAGGCGGAAGACGATGGTCGGTCGTGCAGATTGGGGAAAACGCGGCACTCCATCACCTCCGGGAACTTCGAGGCTAACACGGCGGTTCTTGAACTCTTGGACAATCAACATTGATTCGATGATGGGCGAGGCAGACATTGTTACACATAGGGGGTCTGGGAAGAATGTGAGCGAAGAGGAATCCTATCAATTCGGAACGGCGAGCATCGCCCCGGGAGAGCGCTTGGAAACCTCGCTCGACCTCGGTGAAGGGCCGGCAGGAAATCCTCGCGGTATTCCAGTCTATATCATGAACGGCGCAAAACCAGGCCCCGTTCTCGCACTCACTGCAGCCACCCATGGGGACGAGTTGAACGGGGTCTCGGTGATTCACCATCTCATCCACGGCGACGACCACATCGCGGGCACGGCCGATGACCGCATTGACCTCGCCGAAATGGCGGGCACGCTGATCTGCGTCCCCGTGGTCAACATCGACGGGATGCTCTTGTCCCAACGGGAGGCACCCGACAACCGGGACATCAACCGGAAATTCCCAGGCAAGCCCGGGGGGAATCAGTCCCAGCGCATCGCCCATGCACTCTTCGAAGGCGTTGTCAAGCACGCAGACCATCTCATCGATCTGCACTCCGCGCCACGCGCCCGGACGAATCTCGCCCACATCCGCGCCGACTTCGACAAGCCCGAATGCATGGGGCTGGCTCGGGCCTTCGGCACCCGGATCATCCTGCACTCCGAAGGGCCCAGCGGCAGCCTGCGAAGGGAAGCGACAGCCATCGGGACACCGACCATCCTGCTGGAGGCCGGCACCGCCCACCGCTTCGAACTCGACGCCGTTCACGCCGGCATCGAAGGCGTGCTCAACGTCATGGCCCATCTCAACATGATCGAACGCGAGGTCCGACTGCCGGCGGTTCGCATGCTCGTTCGCCGGTCCAAATGGGCCCGCGCCGAGACCGGCGGCCTGCTCCACAGCCTGGTCAAACCGGGTGACCACGTGAAGAAAGGCGACATCCTCGCCCACATCACAGACCCCTTCGGTGCCACAGAACAGACGATCGTCTCACCGAGAACCGGCATCATCGTCGGCCTCGCTATGGACCCGCTGGTGCGCGCCGGCGACCCCGTCGCCAACATCGTCCTGTGCTCGAAATCCCGATGGGAACGCGCACAGTCCAAGCCCGACCCACTCGACCCCGAGGAAGAGGAAATCGAAGACGAGGATGCGCTGGACGAGTCCTGAGCCAACAACAATCGCCTCTGCACCCCTTGGGGTGCACCATACGCTCATGAACCAGAGCAAGTCCCTCGCGAAAGATGTCCACCGAGGAGGTGAGTTCGACCGGCTCGGGATGGTGGCGTGAATGGATGGGCGATCAGAATCTATCGCTGCTGTTCTCACTGCTCTCGATCGGCATCGTCATCTACGTCCTCGAAGCCGACCTCGTCAACCAGAATCCTGCCCTCTTTTGGGTCCTTGTGATCGTCGACCTTCTCCTCGTCGGATGGTTCATAGCCGAGCATGCAAGGAGGCTCTCACTCACTGAAGATCGCAAGGCGTGGTGGCGCACCGAGGGCTGGGAACTCATCGGCCTGACCCCGGTGATCATCGCCGCCTTACCACCGATTCAATTCATCGTACTCCTCCGGCTCGTCCACCTGACCCGTGTCTATTCCTCAGCCACGAACCTCCTCGGGCTGCATGAAACCAGCGAATACTCACCCATCCACAAGCAGATCCAGCACCTCGCCTTCGTCGTCACCTCATTGGTCGGCGCTGGCGGCTTCATGGCCTACATTTTCGAGAAGCCGGCGCATGCGGAGTGCGCGGCCCAATTGGGTTGTAACCCATCCAACATCATCCACACGATTCCAGAAGCGATGTGGTGGGCAGCCACCACGGCGACGACGGTTGGCTACGGAGACTTCTATCCGGTCACGACGGGGGGCCGTGTTGTCTCGGTACTGCTGATGGTGCTCGGTGTCGGTGTTTTCGGCCTACTCGCTGCGACGCTCTCCCAATTATTGTGGGCCAGAGGTCGGAGCAACGGTGCAACACAAGGACCCGAAATCGACTCGCAGGAAGTCATCAGCCGACTCGAAAGGCTGGCCGATATGCGTCGAGATGGCTGGCTCACAGCGACTGAATTCCACGATGCAAAAGCGAGCGTCCTGACCAGCAGGATGCCCGGCGGCATCCGCGCCGCAGACATCGAATCGCGTGCCCCGATTCCAAAAGACGAGCGCAAAGAACGCCGCGCGGCCGCCCGCGCGGGCTTCACCCCCCTCGACGGTGATGATGAATAGAGACGGCGACATCCCACGCCATGGACGAGGTCGTCTTCGGTGTGCTCACCGCATCTGACCGTGCCTCTAGCGGCGAATACGAGGACCGCAGCGGTCCAGCGATCTCCGAGTTCCTTTCGACAGCAGTGATGAATCCATTTACTGTCGACCGAAGGCTGATTCCCGATGAGCAACACGAAATCGAAGCGGCACTGATCTCCATGGTCGAGGCGGGTTGTGCAGTCATCATCACCACCGGCGGCACGGGACCGGCCCCCAGAGACGTCACGCCCGAGGCGACCGAGGCGGTCTGCGACAAGATGCTCCCGGGCTTTGGCGAGCAGATGCGCGCCATCTCCCTGCGCCACGTCCCCACAGCTGTCCTGTCCCGACAGACGGCTGGCATCCGCGGCAGCACCCTCATCCTCAATCTCCCCGGCTCGCCGCGGTCCATCCGCGAAACCATCGATGAGATCTGGCCCGCCGTCCCCTATTGCGTCGACCTTGTCGCCGGGCCTTACATCGAAACCACAGAAGGACCGTGGGCGGCCTGGCGGCCGCCGCACGCAAGGCGCGATTAATCGCTACTTCTTCGGATTGTAGACAGTGAGAACCGAATTCCCTTTGGATGAGGAACAGAACACATCGTCGAGCCCATCGGAGTGACCTTCACCCAGATTCTTCGCATTGCCCATGATCATCTGCCCGACCTGCTGAAGGTAGGTCCCGGGTTGGATTGTGGCACCATATCGATGCTGATTTTTAACACACCATATCTGCAGGTCTGAACGCGTGGTCTGTCCACCGGGGCCAATTCCAGACGTGGACAAATAGGCAAGAATGACATGCCGCGCACCATTTTTCGTCATGAGTGGGCATCTACTTGATGCTAATTAAGGCTCCGATTCGCCGCCGCACGGTTCAAGGATGAGACCCGGGTCGCCCGCTCATGGCCAAGTTCAAGCAGGGCGACCTGGAACTGACGCGAGCAAACGATGAGATGCGCGATGTCGAGGTGGAACTCAACTTCACGCCGAACGCCTTGGCGAGCGTCCTCTACAAGCAGGGCGACACCGTCGTGCTCGCCTGCTGCACCCGCGCGCGCAATCTGCCGCGCTGGTTCCCGCGCGATGCGACCAAAGGCTGGGTCAATGCGGAATACTGTCTGCTGCCCGGCTCGACCGACTCGCGCTTCCAGCGCGAGCGTCGCGGCGCCAAGGGCCGCACCTACGAGATCGAGCGCCTCGTCGCGCGCAGCCTGCGCGCCGGCATCGACTTGGAACAACTCGGTCCGCACAGTCTGACCATTGACTGTGACATTCTCAACGCCGACGGAGGCACCCGCTGCGCTTCGATCACCGCCGCCACCATCGCCCTGCGACTCGGCGTGCGCCGCCTCATCGCCGACGGAATGTGTCTGCCTCTGGCGGACCGCAAGCCCGCCGATGCGGGTCGTGACTGGGAAGCCCGCACACTCAGTGATGCAGAGAAAGCGGCCCACGAGGCCGCCGTGCTCCCCACCGATGTGGCGGCCATCAGCGTCGGTCTGCTCGGCGAGGATTGCTTCCTCGACCTCGACTACATCCTCGACTCCAACGCGGATGTCGACATGAACGTCGTCGGCACCTCGGACGGCAAGCTCGTCGAGGTCCAAGCGACCGGTGAAGAAGCGACCTACACCCGCGCACAATTGGATGCGCTCATGGACATCGCGGAGAAGGGCCTCGCCCAACTCTACACCATCCAGACCGACATTCTGCAAGATGTCGCATGACGGGCATAGTTTCATGCCCGACACGCATGTTCGATTCCAGTCCAGCGCACGCTCTCAACGATCAAAGGCAGAGTGCGGTGGGCCGGGCTTGAACCAGCGACTTCCAGATCTTCAGTCTGGCACTCTCCCAACTGAGTTACCACCGCGTTGGTGACCGGGCCACAGTCCCGGCATTATCAACCCTTTCGGATGGCCGCAGTGCGGCTCAGAAGAGATCGTCGTCCCCGTCGGTCTCGTCGAGAACCATCGGTTCCTCGTCGCCCTTCTTGCCGCCCTTTTTGGCAGGCTTCTTGGCGTCTTTCTCGTCGGCCTTCTTGTCGGCCTTCTTGGCAGCGGGCTTCTCTTCCTTCTTCGCAGGCTCAGCGGCCTTTTCGGCAGCCTCGCGCTTGGCTTTCTCCTCTTCCTCGCGCGCAGCGAGTTCGGCGGGGTCCATGCCTTGGGCGATGGCGAGTTTGGTGCGGCGCTCGTCGCGCGCGCGCTTCTCGAAGAGTCGGTGCTTTGCGCGCTCGCACTGCTGCATCATGAACATCGCATCGTGCTCGAGAAGGGGGGAATCCGAAATCATCGTGATGTCGAGCCATTCGCCGTCCTCGGCGAGGAACTCGGCCAGCGGCTCAAACTTGAGATCGGACTTCTTGATCTGAGTGTAGTGCAGAGCGTTGCCCATGCGGTGATCGATGCCGCTGAAGTGGCAATAGAACGTCTTGCCGCCGACCGTTTCGCGCACCTGATCGAAGAGTTCACCGAAGTCTTCACTGGTGCGCAGTTTTCCATGTCCGCGCGCGTGGATGTGGGCGAGGTTGAGCACCGGCACGGTGCCCTCGACGTGGTTCGTGACCTCGAGGACCTCCTCGAGGCTGCCCCACAATTCTTGGCGCCCGCTGGTCTCGACGCCGATCAGGGTGGGGCTGTTCTCCAGCACCCAGGGGAAGGCGGCGTAGTCTTCGGCCTCGTCTTCATTGTTCCATATCTGGGCGCAGCGATCGACGACGCCGGCGATGACGTTGGCGACCTGCTCATTGGCCGCGGGGCCGCGGCCAAATTCGCCGTAAGGGCCAACGTGGTAGGTGATGTGGCGCGCGTTGATGACTTTGGCCGCCTGCATACTCGCCTCCATCTTGGACAAGGTTCGGCTGCGCTCGCGCTTGTCGCCGAGCAGCTCTGCATAGTAGGGGCCGTGCAGATTCATCTCGAATCCGGTCTTCCACGAAAGGATGCCCGCCTGCCAGTATTGATCGAAATGATGCGGTGCGACAGTGCGCACTGTCTGGATCTCCATGGTCTCCAATCCGAGGGCCGTGATGTCGTCCATTCCCTCGACGATCGTCCGTCCTTTGCAGGACAGTGGAACGCCGGCTGGTCCGAGTCTGAGTGGCATAGGGGTCCCTCCGGCCTCTCGGCCGAAACGGTCTCTATTGAAAAGGATGTGCGGGTTGATTCTCCTTCTCTAGTCGCGAGACCTCTGATTACTGAACCGCATCTGTCTTGAACGTTCGGAATTCAAATCCATTCAATTTAATGGGAAAAACCCAATCCACGGGGATATGCAGCGCACTCGGGTCCGCCGTTTGACTGCCTCGTTTGGTCTGTCGATCCTGCTGTGTGTCCTGATGGTCTCGCCTGCGAATGCGGCCGCCGTCGCCAAGGTCTCCATCGGCGAGAGTTATGGCGAGGGCGAATCACCTCCCGAGACATTCTATCCCATCGATGGTCGAGGTGTCAACAGCGCCGAGCCCGACTGGGGGTCCACCGGCGTCATGCTCGGTCGGGTGGCGAATTCGACACACGATCCGGCCACCGATTGGATGGGATTGGCCGATCTGCCCAACCCCCGTGTGATCTCCAATGCAGTGTGCGCTCAGCCAGATGTGATTTCCGATGAGCGCGGGCTGTCGGATTACAATTGGCTATGGGGCCAGTTCATCACCCATGAAATCGATTTCACCCTGACGCAGAACGGGCGCGTCGGCACCTCTGGCGAGCCGCAGCACGCCGATATTGACGTCGCGCCGGACGACCCGTACATGGCGACCGAGGGCGGATTCAAGATGCTCTTCTTCCGCTCTTTATTCGTCAACGAGACCCAAGACGATGGCACCGTGACACGTGAGCACCCGAACTCGATCACGACCTGGATCGATGGCAGCGTGGTCTACGGCTCAGACGCCGGCCGCACCGATTGGCTGCGCACCCACGAGGGCGGTCGTCTCAAGGTCAGCGAATGGACCGAGGGTGACCTGCTGCCGATCGCGGGCGATGATGATGACACCGTGCCCGGGATGTCGTTTGCTGGGTTCAGCGCGGATGTGCGATTCGTCGCCGGCGATGCCCGCGCCAACGAGCACATCGCCCTGATGGCGATGCACGTTCTGTTCATGCGCGAGCACAATCGTTTGGCTGACGAGATTGCCGAGCGCAATCCCGATTGGTCCGATGAGGACATCTTCCAGCGCGCGCGCAAGTTGGTTGCGGCCCAGATTCAAGCGATTACCTTCGAGGAATTCCTGCCGAGCCTGGGCATCACCCTCGACGCCTATGCCGGCTATGATGAGACGATCAATCCTGAGATCACCAGCACGTTTGCCACGGTGGCCTTCCGCATGGGGCACTCCCAGATTGGGGATACCTTCCTGCGAGTGAACGAGGATCGTACACCAGACGAGTTGGGTCACATGAGCCTGTTTGATGGCTTCTGGACGACCAAGCCCGTCACCGAGGAGGGGGGGCTTGCACCGATCATGCGCGGCATGGCGATGCATACCCAACCCGCGAATGACGTCTTCTTCGGCGAAGACCTGCGCAACCGTCTCTTCGGTGAGATTCTGCAGGGCGGCATGGACCTGTGCGCGATCGACATCCAGCGCGGGCGCGATCACGGCGTGCCGGATTATGGGTCGATTCGTGCCGCCTTCGGATTGGCACCCATCAGCAATTTCACAGAGGTGAGCAGTGATGCTTCCATCACAGCGAGTCTATCCACCGCCTACGGCGATGAGAACCCCGGCCATATCGATCCGTTGATGGGCATGCTCGCCGAGGATCATCTGCCAGATTCCGCCCTCGGCGAGACCATGGATGCGGTGATTCGAGACCAGTACCTTCGCCTGCGCGACGGCGACCCTCTCTACTACGAGAACGATGCTGAACTCGACGGTGTCCAATCCGAGATCGCCGCCACGCGGCTCAGCGAGGTCATCCTGCGCAATACCGAGATTGAATCGATTCAATGCAACGTCTTCTTCGCTGAACATGATGTCAATTCATTCGAATGCAGCCATGAAAATGCCGAGATTGAATCGTCGGCAGACCCGGAACAGGAATCGCTCTCCACATTGGTGCTCGGCATCGTCGCTCTCGGCGTTGCCGGCCTGCTCATCATGAACTTCTTCGGTGGCAATCGATTCCAGTCAACCAGCGAATCAAGTTCTCTTCCACAGCAGGAAGATGACGCTGAGCAACATCAATCCGATGAGAGTTCGTGAGATGTCGGGCACGGGGGGCGGAAGCTCCTCCTCGACATTCAAGACCGCATTGACCGAGACATCCTCGATGATCTGGGTATGGCCGGTCGACCAGGTGACCTCGACCCGGTCGATGGTCCGGTTGCCGAGCCCGAAGTGAACCGCGGGGTCGCTGCTGCCGAGGAATCCATCGCCGGCGTAGGCGAGTTGGGTCAAGACGACGCCGTCGTCCAAGAACACCCGAACCGCACAGCCGATGCCATGAGTGTTGGAGCCGTCACCATCAGCGCCCGCACCGTGAAGTTGCACCTTGAGCCAGGCGCCCGAACCATTCTCCACGGCGTTATTTCGCCACAGGCGCGGACCGGAATCCGAGTGGGCCATCAGGATGTCGAGATCGCCATCGCCGTCATAATCCGCGAGCGCGACGCCCATCGTCTTGTAAGAACCAGCGAGGCCCATCTCGGCGGCGACATCGACGAAGTTGATCTGGCCATTTCCACTCGTGTCGCCATCGTTGCGATACAGCGAGTTGAATTGCCCCGGGATGTACTGGTTGATGCGCCCCACACCGAACCACAGGTCCATGTCGCCATCGAGATCGTAATCGAGGAAGTGACAATCCCAATTCACCAAGGTATTCGTGTGGATGCCGACAACCTCCGCCTCATCCTCGAAGGAATCGCCTTGGTTGACCCAGAGGAAGTTGGGGCCGAAATTCGATTGGCAGATATCGAGGTCCCCATCGTTGTCGATGTCGGCTGCGTGCGAGCCCATGCCGGTGCCGACCGTCTCCAATCCCCACTCGGCTGTACCGAGGTCAAATGTGCCGTCGCCGTTGTTGAGGTAGAGGGGTGCCGTGCCGAAGTCACTGGCGATGTAGAGGTCCTCCCAGCCGTCGCCGTCCGCATCGAACCAGACCGCGGCCCAGGACATGCCCGAGCCTGCGGGGTCCTCTCGGATGGCCGAGGGAAGACTCGCTTGCCCTTGGGGGTTGACCGGTCCTGTGAGGACGATGGAGAGGCCCGGTCCGAGCAGGGTTTCGTAATTGGTGGATGCGCTCTCTTTCTGGCCGTAGACACCGGCTTCGCCGGTCTGATCATCGAATTCGGGGATGCCATCGCCGTTCGAATCGCCATCGTTGCGGTAGAGAATATTGGTCTCTGTGCGCGCGATTCCGGTGAATTCGTCGACCATGCCGAAGTTCATCGAGTAGGCGTCGAGGTCTCCATCGTGGTCATAGTCGACCCAGACGGAGCCCGAGGAATGACCCGGATTGCCGAGTTTGCTCTCGGCGGTCACATCGGTGAATACACCGCCATCATTGGCAAACATCTGATTGGCTTCGCCGCTGCCTTCGGGGCTTGAGAAATCGGCACGGCCGTAATTCGATAGATAGAGATCGACATCGCCATCGCCGTCGAAATCGACGAAGGTCGCGCCGATCGTCGTGACGCCCGACGCGCCCACGCCCGCCTCTTCCGAGACATCGGTGAATGAGCCATCGCCGTTGTTTCGCATCAGGTGGCTGGTGCCCGTGGCATTCTCCGCCAAACGGTCCCAAGCCGAACCGCCATCCGGGATGTCAGCGGTTTGAGTGAATCCGAGATTTTCAGCCGTCTCTTGGCCGAGGTGGTCGAATCTCGCTGTCAGGAAGATATCGAGGTCGCCGTCCTGATCGTAATCACCCCAGGCCACACCCGGTCCATAGGCTGCCCAAGTCGTCATCGGACCCGAATCCAAATTCTCCAAACCCGAGCCGTCGGTCACCTCGACGAACTCGGCTTGGGCTGGAATCGAAGCGAGGAAGAGAAGGGTGAGCATCCACGCGAGAAGCCGAGGCATGCACCACTGATGAGGGGCATCAGACATCAATATTGGGAAGTACCATGCTCTCCGCATCTATGATGCGGCCGAATGGACCATACCGAAAAGAACGGGGTTCAACGGCCCCTGCGGTGGGCCGAGGCCGATGTCCGATTCCACTCTTGAGGACGCGATCGCTGCATTTGCGGCCGGCTTGCCCGTCATGGTCTTCGACTCTGAATTCCGCGAATGCGAGACCGATCTGCTGTGGCCCGCGGCCGCGGCCACACCCGCAGTGATGCGGCGGTTGCGCCAAGATTGCGGCGGACTGCTCTTCCTCGCGATCGGTGACGAGGTCGGCGAGACCTTCGGGCTGCCGTGGTTGCAAGATATCCACACCCACCCCGCACTGACCTCGAAACATCCGGTGCTCGCCGCCTTGATCACAGATGATCTGCAATACGATTCGCGCAGTGCCTTCACGCTCTCTCTGAATCACCGGGACACCTTCACCGGCATCACCGACCACGACCGAGCCCTGACGACCCGACGGTTCGGTGAGCTGGCAGCAGAGATGGCCGAAGCCGATTCGGCCAGCGCCATCGCTGCGCTCGGCGAGGAATTCCGCACACCGGGTCACATCCCATTGTGCAGAGAATCGCCCGGGGGCCTTTCGACGAGACAAGGCCACACCGAATTGGCCGTGGCCATCGCTCGGCTCGCGGGTTTGGCCCCGTGCACGATTGGTGCCGAGATGCTGCAACCGGACGGCGACCGGGCCCTGTCGGTGAAGGATGCACGCGCCTACGCGGCAGAGCACGCCATCCCGATGCTCACCGGCGATGATATCATGAAGGCCCTCGGGCTCTCACAATGAGGAGGAGATGGCATGTCCAGGGTGATGGCGGTCGGCGTCTTCGACCTCTTGCATGCGGGCCATCTTCACTATCTCGAACAGGCCAAGGCGCTCGGGGACCACCTCACCGTCATCATCGCCCACGATGATACCGTGCGCATGCGCAAGCATGAGCCCGTCACCCCCGACGATCTTCGCCGCCGCATGGTCGCGGGTTTGAAACCGGTTGACCACGCCATGGTCGGCAATCCACCGAGCGTGCCGATGTACGACATCCTCCCTGTGGTCGAGCCCGACATCATCGCATTGGGCTATGACCAAGAGCACGCCGAGACCGCCATTCGGGCCGGACTGGATGAACGCGGCTATGACCACATCCGACTGGTGAGGGTCGAGGGCCTGACCGAAGACCTCGACGGAACCCGGAAGATCATCGAGAAAATTCTCACCCTACAATGGGCGCAGAAGCGACTCAATGAAATCGAGGGGGATGACTGAATGTTCACCGGCATCGTGCAGGGACGCGGCCGTGTAACGGCCATTGTCGAGGACACGATTCACGTGCAACTCCCTTCGATTGAAGGCCTCGAAGTCGGGGGTTCGGTCGCCATCGATGGCGTCTGCCTGACGGCGACCTCGGTCGGTGATTCTGTCAGTTTTGATGTGATTGAGGAAACCCTGGCTAGAACCACGCTCTCCACCCTTTCCACCGGTGATGAGGTCAATGTCGAACGGGCGTTGAAATTCGGTGACGAGCTCGGAGGTCACATCCTTTCAGGCCACATCATGGGGACTGCAGTCATTCAGTCTATGGATAATCAAGACTACACGATTCGATGCTCCGAGGAACTTGCGCAGTTCATTCAAGAGAAGGGATTCATCGCTGTCGACGGCATCAGTCTGACCATTGGCAAGACGGATGGAGAAGGCGCATTCGATGTCCACATCATTCCCGAGACCCTGCGTTTGACAACCCTCGGAAGCAAGGGCGTTGGAGATGCGGTCAACATCGAGATCGACGCCATGACCCAAGCCGTCGTCGAGACAGTCAAGCGCGCCATCGCGAACCAGGAGGCCTGAACATGAACATCGCAATCGTCGCCGGCTCCTTTCATGAAAACGAGGTGAACAGGATGCTCGACTGGGCACGGGATGAGGCGGGTCAGCATGAACTCACCATCACAGAAGTTGTCTGGGTTCCCGGTGCCATGGAGGTGCCGCTCGCCCTCGACCGATTGCTGGCCCGAGATGACATCGACGGGGCGGCTTGTCTCGGCATCATCGAGAAGGGTAGCACACAGCATGGCCTCGCAATGGGCAATGCGGTGATCTCAGCCATCATCAATCTGCAACTCACATGGGACAAGCCTGTTGGACTCGGCATCATCGGCCCGGGTGCCGAACCCGAGCACATCGAGCCTCGGCTCGAACCGCACGCCCGCGCTGCGATCGCCGCAATTGCGACCATGCGGTGAATGTGGGCCACACTTTTCAGAATGTAGGCCACACGTTGAAATACCTCTCACGTCTTCAGCAGAACGATGGCGGTCTCGACGACAAAGAAAGTACGAATGGATCCCGAACTGTGCGAGATTCTCGCCAGGCTTGCGCGGCAAGAAGGGGTCACCGAGAGCGAAGTGATTCGTGATGGCATCCGAATCAAAGAACGGATGGCGAAGCGAGAACGGAGCATGGATTTGCTCATCGACGCCGCTCACGAAATCCCGGGTGATATCATCAAATTCGGGTTGAAGTGATGAGAATTATTCTTGACACAGGTGTGCTTTTCCATCCTGATCTCCTCGCCCAACTCTCCGGCCGACCCGAAACGATCGTTCTCCCTGTTGTCGCATACGCAGAGAGAATCCGTCAATATGCGAGGAATGGGGTGAGACCCCTGAACCTCAGGATTGAGCTCGCTGCATGTGACATTGAGATTGAACCGTTCTTCATTGAGGAAGCCGACCGTTACGCCCCCACTCAGATGGATGATGCCCACTGGAATGCCCATGCTCGGGATGTGATGATTGCCGGTCACGTTCGGTCGACGGATGTGCTGTGGACGACAAATCCGAAAGATTTCATCGCCATCGGCATCCCGGAATGTCAGATTTATTCCATCGATTGAGCCGCTGGGCTTTCGCTGTGAAGGTTGAAGAGATGTCGACAGAGCGGGCGGGAACATGAGCGACGAAGTGCGCAACGTGATCATCATCGGGTCGGGACCCGCCGGCTACACCGCTGGCCTCTACACCGCCCGCGCCATGCTGAATCCTCTGATGTTCGCAGGTTACATGTCGGGCGGCCAGTTGATGCTGACCAGCGACGTTGAGAATTTTCCGGGCTATCCCGAGGGCATCGGAGGCCCGGAGATGATGGTGGACCTGAGGGCCCAAGCCGAGCGATTCGGCCTCGAGGTGCAGGACCGAAATGTCGCAAATGTCGACCTATCCGCAAGGCCCTTCACGGTCACGGTCGAGGACGAAACCTTCAGCGCCCACGCACTGATCATCTGCACCGGAGCCGAAGCCATCTGGCTCGGGGTCGAAGGTGAGGCGGAGCAGAAAGGCCGCGGCATCTCGACCTGTGCGACCTGTGATGGTGCCTTTTTCCGCGACGAGGAGATCATCGTTGTCGGTGGTGGGGACTCTGCGATGGAGGAGGCCACCTTCCTGACTCGATTTGCCTCGAAGGTGACCATCGTTCACCGCCGCGAATACTTCCGAGCGAGCACGGTGATGTACGACCGAGCGATGGCGAATCCGAAGATCGAATTCGCCACATTCCGCCAGGTCAAACGCTTCCTCTCCGATGAGAAAGGATTGACAGGCGCGATTCTTGAAGACCCGCGTGACGGTTCCGAGCATGAGATCGCTTGCACGGGCGCCTTCATCGCGATTGGTCACAAGCCGATCACGGCCTTCCTCGATGGACAATTGGCCACCGATGACGAGGGATACTTGGTCCATGGAGAACACACGATGACCGATGTGTCGGGCGTTTTCGCTGCGGGCGATGTGGTCGACAAGCGCTACCGGCAGGCCATCACCGCTGCCGGACAAGGCTGTGCTGCAGCCATCGATGCCGAGCGTTGGCTTGAAGACAACGAGCACTGACCGCCTCTTCGATGGAGGGGCTATCACCTGCGGACCGGGCGCGCTATGCGCGCCATCTCACCTTGCCACAGGTCGGCGAAGCGGGACAGACTCGGCTCAAGGGGAGTCGAGTCTTCTGCGTCGGCGCCGGTGGGTTGGGCTCTCCCGCCCTGCTCTATCTCGCCGCTGCGGGTGTCGGCCATCTGACGATCATCGATGACGATACCATCGAGCGCAGCAATTTGCAGCGACAGATTCTCCACGAGGATGAAGCGGTTGGCACCTTGAAATCGGAATCGGCCCGCCAGCGTTTGGCAGCACTCAACCCCTCGATTTCCATCGAGATTCACAGCAGTCGATTGACATCTCAGAACGCTTTGGAATTGATGCAAGGCCACGACATCGTGCTCGATGGAACCGACAATATCCCGACCCGATATCTGGTCAACGATGCCTGCGAATTGCTGGGCATACCATGGGTCTATGGAAGCATTTACCGATTCGAAGGCCAGGTTTCCGTGTTCAATCTCGATGGAGGTCCGACCTATCGAGATCTCTTCCCGACCCCGCCGCCGCCCGAGACCGTGCCCTCATGTGAGGAGGGTGGCGTGCTCGGTGTGCTGCCGGGGGTAATCGGTTCGATTCAGGCCACGGAGGTCGTCAAGGTGCTCTTGGGCATCGGCGAGCCACTGCGCGGTTGTCTGCTGGTTTACGATGCGCTCGAAATGTCGATGCGGACGCTGAGCTTCTCCGCCCTCGAACGGACACCGGTCACAGAATTGATTGATTACGAAGGATTCTGCGGTGTCACGCCAATGGCCATGCCCTTCGCAGAGATCGGTCCGCGGGATTATCTTGCTCGACGTGACTCGGGTTGGGCCCCGCTCTTCATCGATACACGGAATGAAATCGAAGCCTCAATCGTGACGCTGCCCGATACGCATTCATTGATTCCGCATGAAGAGATCTTGATGTCCGACCTGCCAAAAGACCGGGACATCGTCTTCTACTGCCGGACAGGGGGTCGTAGCGCGATGGCTGCCTACGCCCTGGCGATGTCTGGACATGACCCCAACCGGCTCTACAACCTCGCAGGCGGCATTCACGCCTGGCATGCCGAGGTCGATGCATCTGTCGTGAAGTACTGATTTCAGGCGTCGTGGAAGGAGAGCATTCATGGGGCGTCCCCAACGGCCGAAGGCCGTTCTCATGGCATCAATCATCATCGCAGACGAACAGGAGGGGCGTCGCAACCTCTTGGCGGGCTCAATTGAGCGGGAGGGTTACACCGTGACGCGCGCCGGCACGTTGCGCCAATGCGAGGGGACTGCGCTCGCGACCATGCCCGATGTGGTGTTGATCGATGGGGAATGGAAAACCGGCGATGCGATCGATTGTGCAAGCCGCCTTTCGACCGACCCTGAATTCGCCCTCAAGTGCCGAATCGTCATCCTCGCGCAATCCTCCGGAGAGGAGTATCTGATCTCAGCCGCAAAGGCTGGCGTCTCCGAAGTGATGGCGAAACCGGTTGACATGAATCGACTTCTGGCTCAGCTCGACAAGCATGCCAAGAAGCTCTTCGTCGAGCCACCGGCCGACATTCGAAAGGGCTCGGGCACAGGATTTTTCGATGTCTCAGTGACACCAGGAGACCCATCTTGGTCACTGCCGATCCTCAAGGACCTGCTTGGAGAGGGCGCGATCGATACCGCCTTTGTCGGTAATCTTCTCGAACGGATGGATGCTGACATCGACGTCGATATCGAGGTGCTGGAGGAATTGCTCCGGATGGCCTTCGATGATCTGGTACTCGGCGCTGAGGTCAGCGTCGATCTCGATGAAGACCTGTCTGACGAGGAGCGCGAGGCCGCCATCGCCGAAGCGAAGGCCACGCGCAGCAGTCGTCTGGTCGAAGCCATGGAAACCCAAGCAACCTCAATCGAATCGGAATTGGACACCCAGTTGGACCGTCTGATGGACCCTCCGGACAAGGTCGCCATTCTGACAAAATTCACCGGCATGGTCCCGGTCGACCCGAACACATTGAGAATGACCAGGCTCTCTTTGGAGATTATCCAGGAATTATTCTGGAACATGGGCATCCCAGTGAGAGAGAATCTGGGCATGTATTCCACCCAACTCGAAGACGCCCAGCAGTTGATTGTTGACTGCCTCGAATCCCTGCCAGATGCACCGGACGAGGAGGAGTGAGAATGGTGCAACACCTCGACCAAGCCCGTCACATGAAGGCGCACCAGCCGCGGCTTTACCGCTGGCGGGTCGCCTTTGGTCTGCTCTTCATCACCGTCTGCCTGGTCTGTGGCATTCTGCTGTTCAAGAACCATGCCAAGGTCACTTCATTTGTGGATGATGCCGGCACACTCGGCATGATATGGTTCGTGGTCGGCTTGTCTATTGCTGTGATGCTGCTGATGCCGACGCCTTTCCTCAAGATGTTCGCAGGTGCTGTATTTCCCTATCCCATCGCCGTCTTGGTCAACTTCGCCGGGTCGATGATCGGTGGCATCGGCGCCTTCGTCTTCGGGCGTTGGCTATTTCGCGATGCGATTCTTGCAGCGATCCAGGACGATGTGAAATTGAAGCGGATCGATGCGGCCCTCGGCGAGGAGAGCATGCGCATCTCGATTCTGGTTCGACTCTCGCCACTCCTTCCCGATGAACTGCTGAACTACATGCTCGCCGCGGGGCCGGTACGGCTGCGCACTTTCATCCTCTCGAACATGGCGAGCCTGGTCTTCTGTGTGGTCTATGCCTACTATGGTTGGGTGATTGGAGAGATCGCCCTGCGCGAGTCCGGCATCGCTGCATTCCAATCATCGTCCGCTGCACTCTGGCTACTGATTGCGGGCGTGGTCGCCTCGGTGGTCGCCAGCGTCATCGTCACCCGCGTGACGATGAAGTCTCTCAACGATGTCATGGGGGAAGAAGTGGATCCGTCGACCGAAGGAACGGACCCGCTAGCTTTGGTTGTCGAACCCCGGTCGAACGCTTCGGAGGATTCTCGATGACCCAAACCGAACTACCTCACCTGTGGGGGGATGCCTGGAAACCGCGGGCCCATCTCGACCTCTCTCACACGGTTTCGAAGTCGGATATCAAGGACGAATTGGTTCGTTTCATCGCCGAACGTCACGATGGGCACCTGCGTCTTGTCGCCTATCTATTCGATGAGATCACCACCGAGATGGAGGATGATCTGGATGGACCGGCTCTGCATCTCTTGAATGAGGCCTTCGTCACACGGTTGGGAGAAAATCTCAGCGGCAGGGCCGAGGAGGTCGACCTTTCGAATGCGGACGTGATCCCCCGGCGTAGTGGTGCGCTCCACCTCTCCCGTCGCGAAAAACGATTTCTCATCGATGTCCGCCTCTGTCTGCGTCGCATCGCACACAGTGCCGCTGTCACCCTCGACCAACGGCTCGACTGGCAGCGCTGGATGACGCGCACCCGGTGCCTCGATGGACACCTGAAGGACCTCTTCATGAACGGCGTTCCAACACCCGATGGCGGCCGCTTCGGTGGCAAAGGGTTCCGCTCGACTTGGCAGGAGGCCATCGTCGCCTGTGCAACCGCGCTCAATTTGGCCAAAGACCAGCCCTCCGGCAGTCAGCACAGTGGGGATGTGGTCGCCCCGATGATCCGTGACATCGGGTTGGCAATGGCCATGGGCCAAACGCCGACCGACCTATTCTCAGCACAGATGGGAAAGGCGGATTCCTACATGGATGGCGGCCATGCCGGCGCCGGCGGGCGCGACCTTCACATCGGCGACATGCGACTCGGTGTTCTGCCACCGACCGCGCCACTGCCGATCGCCAGCGCGACGACGACCGGCATTGCTCTGGCCAGTCAGCGGCTCGGGATGCGCCGATTCCAATTCGCCCCCGTGGGCGAGGGGTGCTCCTCTTCGGGTGAGTTCTGGGAGGCGATGAATTTCGCCGGTGCCAGAGGACTCCCAATTGCATTCATGATCCAGAACAATCAGATCGCACTCGACACATTCACCGTCGGTCAATCCGCTGCAGAGACCTGGGGCGACAAGGGCAGCGCCATGGGCATGCCCGCGTGGACCATCGATGGTAGCGACCCGGTGAACTTTCACGCCAGCGTTGCCGTCGCCCGAGAGTTCGCTCTCGAGGGCGGCGGACCGGTCCTCATCCACGTCGAAACCATGCGCGGCTGTGGCCATGCCCACCACCACGACGATCTCTATCTCGGCGCGGCCAGCGGCAATCCCCCCGGCTATGCGGACAAGGAACTGCTCCGCTATTGGGAGGCCAAGGATCCCGTTCCCAATCATCGAGCTCTGCTGCGAACCATGGGCGTGACCGAGGCCAGTCTCGTGGCGATGGAGGCGGAGGAAGAAGCGTTCGTCAACGCCGGTCGCGAAGCGATGGAAGCGATGGCGTGGCCCGATGGTGACACGGTGCGTCACGGCATCACGACGCTGCACGATGCGGATTCTCATCAGATGCAACTCGACCGGCTCAAAGCCTCTCAGAACGCGCCGGATCAGACCGTCCCAGATGGACAGGTGACCCTCGCCTTCTCCGACGAGGCGAATGCCTGGTCCTACTCGCGTGCGATTTCGAACGGGATGGTCGCCATCGCCGAGCGGTATGGGGCCTCGACGGTCTTCATGGGAGAGGACATGGAGGTGGCCGGTGCCTTCGGGATGAACATGCCACTGAAGACCCAAGGACATGCAGACCTCTTGCTCGACATGCCCCTGTCCGAGGCGCTCATCGTCCACGCCGCCACCGGGGCAGCGCTCGGTGGCATGCGCCCGATGGCTGAGATTCAATTCGGCGGCTTCGCCGCCTTGGCGATGAATGCGCTCATCAACAACGCCGCCCAACTGCGCTGGCGATGGGGCGCGGATGTACCGCTGGTCGTGCGCATCCCACTCGGTGCCAAGACCCGCAGTGGGCCCTTCCACGCCAACATGATCGAATCCTGGTTCGTCAACGACCCGGGGCTGGTCATCGCCTTCCCCTCCAATCCACAGGATGCCTACGACATGCTGGTCGAAGCGGCCGCACTGAACGACCCAGTCGTCTTCCTCGAACATCTCGGACTCTACGGTTTGCGCGGTGGCGTCACCGGTTGGGGTGACCGAATTCACATGCAGGTCGACACCGAATCCGTGGCCAAGGCCATCGAGTCGGGAGAGACTTACAAACTCGGGAAAGCGAATGTTGTGCGCGGTGGTTCCACCGCGACCGTCGTCACTTGGGGTGCCATGGTCCACGTCGCATTGCAGGCGGCGGAACAACTCTCAGCCGAGGGGGTTGAAATCGAAATCATCGATCTGCGCACCCTCGCGCCTTTCGATGCGGAGACCTGTGCCGCCAGCGTTGCCCGCACCGGCCGGCTGCTCGTCCTGCAGGAGGCCCAGTACACCGGCGGCTTCGGCCATACCGTGAGCAGTCGCATCCAGGAGGCCTGCTTCTGGAGCCTTGAAGCGCCGCCGGTCGTCCTCGGCGCCCTCGACACACCGGTACCCTTCGCCCCCACACTGGAGGACCACACGATTCCCACGGTCGATTTGTTGGCCGATCACCTTCGCAATCTGACAGCGTGAAGGCTAAGACCAACCGTCCTCTGGCAGGGGACATGGTGGACTTCCGTCTCTCGGAGGAGCAGGAGATGCTGCGCGAACTCGCGCACGAATTCGCCGCCGAAACCGTCCGCCCGATGGCCGAGCACTGGGACCAGAACAGCGAGTTCCCCATCGATGCGATCGCGGCGGCACACGAACTCGGCCTGATGAATCTCCACATCCCTGAAGCCTACGGGGGCATGGGCATGGGAACCATGGATGAGGTCATCGTCCAAGAGGAGTTTGCATGGGGTGACCCGGGCTTCGCTACAGCAGCCTATAGCAACGGACTCACGGCGGCACCCATCATCACAGGCGGCACCGAATTCCAGAAGGAGAAGTACCTCGGTCGCCTCACGGAGGCGCCCAGAATCGCCGCCTATGCGGTCACGGAACCTGGCGCTGGAAGCGACGTTGCAGCCATTACAACCTCCGCGGTCAAGGATGGCGATGACTACATTCTCAACGGCGCCAAGATGTTCATCACAGGGGCTGGAAAAGCGGACTGGTTCTTCGTCCTCGCCTACACCGACAAGGCGGCGGGATACAAGGGCATGTCCGCCTTCATCGTCGAGGCAGGATGGGAAGGGGTCAATCTCGGAAAGAAGGAGATGAACATGGGTCAACGCGCTTCTGACACCCGCGCGGTCAACTTCGAGAACGTGCGCGTCCCGGCCGAGAATCTGGTCGGTGGGGTCGAGGGCAAGGGCTGGTTCAACGCCATGACGGCCTTCGATCTATCCCGACCCAACATCGCCGCCCACGCCACCGGTATCAGCCGGGCAGCCTTCGAGCACGCGCTACAGTACGCCGACGAGCGCGAAACCTTCGGCAAGAAGTTGCACCAACACCAATCGCTCCAATTCATGCTGGCCGACATGAAAACCAAGATCGAAGCCAGCCGCGCCCTGACCTGGAAGACCGCATGGGAATCCGATCAGGGCATCCGCAACACGGAGAGCGCGGCCCATGCCAAGCGCTTCGCTGCGGACACAGCGATGGAGGTCACGACCGATGCGGTGCAGATCTTCGGGGGCTATGGCTACTCTGAGGAATACCCGGTCGCCCGGCTGATGCGTGCCGCGAAGGTGATGCAAATCTACGAGGGATCCAGTCAGGTCCAGCGCATGATCATCGGCCGCGAGATGACCCGAAACCTGTGACCATCAATCCTCTTCAGAGGGCGGGGTCGTGCGTTCTGTCATCGTCCGAACCAACTTCTGATACTGCGGAAGAAACAACGTGAGTTCGTCACCTCTTCCGGCTCATATGGCCAATGGTTTGCTCTGAGTCAATTCAATTTCCAGCCGTCTGTTTTGTAGACGAATTGATCCCCTTCTACGATGATTCCCAAGCGCATGGCACCGTCGAAGATGCGCCTCTACTTGAACCAGAGACAAAAGTTCGGGGCGATGAGGCCATCAACCCCTGATGCTTCGACCGGTTCGATGGGTGCAACACGCTGCATCGTTCTGGCCGCCGGGGCCAGCCAACGATTGGGTCAGCCCAAGGCACTCCTTCCGTTTGGTGAGATGACGCTGATCCAGTATCTTGTCGAGAGATTGGAATCCTTCGGCCTCCAACCGGTCATCGTCACGAGGGCAGAACTGAGCGTTGACATCATGCTCGCTCTGCCCGAGCGAATCATTGTCATCAATCCAAATCCAGAGGCCGGCAGGACCGGGTCACTGCAGACCGGTTTGAAACAGATTCTCGATTCAAAAGGCGGGCAGCGCGCCTTCAGATTACTCATCGCCCCAGTGGATCGACCGGGATTCTCAGATGCCACGTTGAAGACGCTGCTCGACAGTGAAACCTGCCGATGTCCTAGCAAGGATGGCAAGGGAGGTCACCCGCTGTTGTTGATGGCCGAGGATGTGGCGCGAGTTCTCACCGCAGACCCCTCAACGCCGCTTCGGGACCTCTGTTCTCCGACCCGATTCGAGGTCGAAGATGCGCACCTCCATCTGAATCTCGATGAGCCAAATGACCTCGAGGCTCTACAGGGTCTCGTGGAATCGATGTGAGTGGGGCTGGAATCTGTGATTCACCTTAAGGCCAGAACGAATGGCATCAACATCGATGAAGCGCATCCTTCCATGGTTGGTTTTCCTCTCATTCCTGACCGTTGGCATGCCGCTTCAACAGGACGTTTTCATCTCGATTGAATCACCGCAGATAAAGTGGGAGACCTGACTTAGAAATTCACACCTGCAAAGAGCAGGAACAAACCGGTAAGGAGGGCGGGAATGGTTGTATGAACCGTTGCCCATAGGCTCGCCGCCTTGTGCCGCACTAGCAATGGAAAGAGTGCATCACCGTCCTGACTAATTGCGTTCGCCGCCAATGCGGGAAACGATATTACATCCCGCGTGTAGGCTGTGATGGCGAGAATCTGAGGCCCGCAGCCCGGAATCAATCCAATCGTCGCTGCGACGATGACAGCAGCAACTCCGCCACCATATCGCGCAAGATCTTCTTCGACCAAACCGCTGAATAGCAACGTGAAGGAGAATGCAAAGTATGCGATCATCACCCAGAAAGTGACGAAGGCAGTTTCACTCGCGGCGTGAACCATGGTCTCGTGCATCGAGTGGAGTTTGTCGCCAATCGTCGCTTCGGTATCGTCAGCGATCCAATTCCTCTGGGCAATGTAAAGAATGACCGATAACGAGGTTCCGAGCAACCCGACCCAAGTGATGAAACCGTGGAGCGTCAACGGATTGTAGCTCAACTCAAGAGCGAAATCTGAATCCTGGCCAACCCATACCAGAAGCATCACAGCGAGTATCAGGCCGACAAGGGTGACCAGCCACCATAGAACGTAACCCTGATGCAGAATCCTGTAACCGATGCCATCTTGCAATTCACGTGGAAGGTCATCGAGTGGAGACGTCCGGTCATCCTCAGCCACGGGATCTTTCTCACCCACCGCCGGTCCATATCCGCCCAGCGGTTTGTGAGGTGTGATACCCAGACCATCGATCAAATAGCCCCAGAGCACACCGACAACGAAGGATATCGCATGTACGGCGAGGACGGGCGCGATGAATCTGGGGTCAGCGACGGCGGCACCGATCAGCACGAAGGCTGAATCACCCAACGTGGCAATCAATGTCGCAACAACCGTCCCGTAGCTGACGTAGCCGCGCGCATACATCGGCATCATGATGATGGCACCACCACATCCTGGCGTGAGCCCCATGACTGCACCGATGAGGGGTTGAAGCTTCTTCCGTTTCTGAATCGCCTCAACGAATCGTCCACTCGTCGCGTACTGCAACCAACTGAACAGAAGAACCATGGCTGCAACGAAAACCGTGACTGCGAGGAAGGCATCACGCATGCTGATGATGATGATGTTTAGCACCTCATCGAGGGTGACCATACCCCCTGCCTCGGAATGGAACATATAATTGTTAGGCCGGGCTAACTCATACGATTTCCTCAAGGCCTCGACCCCTCTCGACCGTGCCATGACACAGCGTGTGCTCGAGTGGGTCACCACGCGTTTGCGCGAGGGCGAGCCTGTCGCGCTCGCCAGCGTCATCAGCGCCCAGGGCAGCGTGCCCGGTAAACCGGGCGCTCACATGGCGCTGACCGGCGCCGAGATGTTCGGCACGATCGGCGGCGCCGGACTCGAGATGAAGGTGCTCAACCACCTGCGAGAAATCCTTGAATCGGGAGAGGGTCGTGTCGAGACCTACCAATTGCAAAAGGAGGCAAAAGGCGACGCGGGGACACCCCTCAACAGCCTGTGCGGCGGTATTCTGACCGTCGCCATGGAGGTCATCCAACCGATGCCTCACATCCTCCTCGCCGGCGGTGGCCATTGCGCTCAAGCGATCGCCGACGCCAGCGCGACGCTCAGTTGGGACATCTCGGTCCTCGATGTCAGGCCCGAGTATGCATCCCAAGAATTGTGGCCCGATGCATCCGAATGCATCGCCTCCACACCCGCTGCATTCCTATCGAGTGAGACCGCGGAATCTCTGGCTCGATTCTCACATATCCTGTTGCTCGGCCATGATTGGGCCATCGATGAGGCACTCCTCATCGGCTTGCTACAGCGGGCCGAGGAAAGGCCCCGAATCGGTTGTATCGGCAGCCGTTCCAAATGGCAAGCATTTGAGAAATCCGCCCGCGAATCGGGCATCACCCAAGCACAATTGGATGCGGTCATTTGCCCCATCGGTGTCAACATCGGTGCGGAATCTCCTCAGGAGATCGCTGTCGCAGTCCTCGCCCAAATCATCGCTGAGTCCAAAGGGGTGGAGCCGGGCGCGTCGTCTTGGAGGACCTCCAGTTGATGCGCGTCTCATCCCTCACTCTACTCCTTTTGTTGACCAGTCTGTCGGGCTGCTTCGGTACTGATGGTGGCCCTTCGAGCTCGGCTGATGAATCCGCGGAATTCGGCGCCTATACGATTGTCGCGCCAATCGACACGGGCATCAATGTCTACCACAATCACTTCCGCTGGAACGGCACGATTCCACAATGGTTGCTCGATGCAAACGGGGTCACCCAAGTGGTCGACCCGACCTTGGAGGGATCCTATTCAGAACGATTCGAAGCGGATGCGGCGATGTGGGACAACATCAGCGCCACCGACGTGGTCTGGTTCCGCGGCACACGCATCATGGGCACCAGCCCGGATTGGGCGACAGGGTCGGGCACGCCGATTTTGGACGACCCCTCCGACGGACACGGCTCGGCCGTGACCGGTGCGGTGCTCAATGCCAATCCCGACGCGCTGATCTTCTTCGTCGAGGGATTCAGCGATGCCGCGGTCCTCGCCGCAGCGAACAACCCGATGGTCGACATCCTGACCACCTCCTTCGGCCCCATCGGCAGCATCCCCGTGCCGGGGATCGAAGATGCGACACGGGTCGCTGTGGTCGAGCAGGGCAAGATTCACACCGGCGCGGCGGACAATTCGCCTTCACCCGCCGTGCAGGACGCGACAGCAGGACCACCGTGGAGCATCGGCATCTCGGGTTATGCGGAAGAGGATGATGACCAGAAGGAGACGATGTCGGGGTCCTATCCCGATGTTGCGGCCGACTGGACCCAGGTCCTGCCCAACCACCAGGACATCGATGGTTACCACCAGACCAGTGGCACGTCTTTCGCCACGCCGCGCACCGCTGGTTTGCTCTCGAAGGTCATCTTCCAACTGCGCGACTCTCACGATGACATGGCCTCGGGCGCCGACCCTGACACACGGGCCAAGCAGATCATCAATGGGTCGGATGGGTTCAATCTCGGACAGGCCGACATTCGAGACGGCCTGAATCTGACGGGTTGGTATCCCTCGTTCTCGACCTGGGACCCCTCGTCCGGCACGACGCCGATGTCCCCTGTCGCCCCGTGCACCCAAGTGGGTTGGGGTGTGGTCAACGAGAGCAATGTCGACCCGCTCTACCTCCACCTCGAGGGCACGGACCCGCTACCGCAGCGCCCATCGGATGTTCGCATGTGCATGGATCTCAATCAGCAGGCGCGGTATGCCTACTGGGGCGAGTGATCAGACCGGTTCCCAGTCGAGCACGACCTGACCCCACTGATCCCAGCGAACGATGGCCCGGAAGCCCTCGTGCGGGGTTTCTGCGACCGCATTCTCGATTCGGGTGCGCACATCGTCGGGCAATTCCACATCGTAGTGTTCGCCGCTGATTCGCGGTCGCACCGGTGCAGGCTCGGGAACCTCAAGGGATTCAACTTCGGATTCAACTTCGGTTTCCTCCTCGGATGTCGATTCAGGTTCTTCTTCGGGAATATCCTCAGGAGAGGCAGGTACGACGGCCGGCGCGATTCCTGTGCCCGACATCTCGATGCCGGCTCGACTCATGTACAGGATGCCTTGCATCATCATGGTCAAGCTTGCGAGCACCAACATGACGCCGCGCAGGATGCCTTCTGTATCGGTCGCGATGATGACGAACCCAACAGCGACACCAATCATCGAATAGATGCGTCGCCAATTCTCGTCACGCTGGAATCCGAGCGCCATCTGGCCCGCGGAGTGCACACAAAGCATGCCGCCGAACAACCACAATTCGAGGTCGGTGGAGAGTAGCCAAGCCGCCGGGACGAACAGCATCGCACCGGCCCATCCCGAATGATTCGAGTGCTGGACGACTTCGTCGTCGGACCAATCATCCCAGCCGAGATCATACATGGTCCACGATGACCATGTCAGGACAACCGACTCGATGATCAGAACGAAGCCGGCGATTTCGGCCGCCATATCTGGCATGGGATCGGCGAGAATCCGCGCCACCACCCACGCGTGAGCCACCGGCAAGAGAATGAGCGTGTTCGACCAGCGTCGAGCGTGGGCATGCTTGGTCATCAAGAGCGCGCCGAAGAGAAGCGACAGTCCGTACAGGTGGTCATCGGCCAACACGGCAGAAATGAAGGCGATGATGACGATTGAATCGACCAGATTGGTCTTTCGTTCCGCACTCCATCTTGCATCGATCCCGCGGAACAATTTACCCTGCAGATGTGCGATGAAGAGGGCTACATTGAATGCGAATGTGCCGGTGCCGGCGAAACGAATCATCTCACCACCACTGGATGCCCACTCCTCATGAGACGCATACATCAGGGAGATGAAGAGGCTGAAGCTGGCGAACCAGAACCAATCCATGACGCCGAATGCCCAGGCGCCCAGTGAGAGAATCAAGATGGCTGCGACGGCGAACCAGTGCGCATCTGGCACGAGCAGGAAGGCACCGGCAATGACGAAGACCGCGGGCATGCCAAGCGGGTGTGCATGCTCGTCTACGGACTCACCTTGAGAGGCGGCACGGCGATCCACGAGATGGCCGAACAATGAGGGCGCACCGATGGCAATCAGACCGAGCCCCGCCCAGCGAGGCAAACCGAGCAGGGCGATCTCGGCGAGGTTTTCAATCTCGGGCAGGTGTGAGATGATGGTGGCATTCGACGCCAGATCCAGCGTCCAAATCCAAATCAACCACGCGCCGCCGAGGAATTGGACGGCCCGACCCTGCCGGTGGTTGTACCCACGCAGCAAGACGATGAAGAAGATTGGCAGGGCCAACAGGCCACCGCTTGCATCGAGCATGGCGATGGCGAGTAGACCGAGCAGGGTCCAGTTCCCACCTCTCATGTCCTTCTCCTCCGAGAGACCCCCGCGTCGGACGAGAATGTCACCGAGCATCGGCCCGGCCAAGAGAAGACCATCGAACAGCAGGATGCTGGTCGTCAAGGTGTCCGCAGGATTTGCGTGAAGTGCGATCGCGGTCGGCAGGCCGATCAGGAAGAGAATCCACGCACCCGCAGATCGGGTTCGGTCATCCTTGGGCAATTCGTTCAGGATCTCATTCAGCAGAATCGCAATCGGCAGAGAGAGCATCGCGATCAGATGCAGTTCCGTCCCGTTTCCACTGTTGGAGAGGGCGAGGCCAAAGAGCAGGAGTGGGCCGACGAGTCCAAGCCGTGATGCGGGGCCAAGCCGCATGCCTTCGAACATGCCAAACATGGGTTTCTCCTGCTGAATCCAAGCATTCGTCGCCGGGTCCCATTCGGGCACCGTCGTCGTGATTCGACCGACCCTTTCGAGCAATTCCCCGACGTCGACCTCGACGCGGGAAAGGCCGCGCCCGAGCACGTAGAGCACGAGGGCGAGCACCATCGCCTCGATGTGCATGCCCTGCACGTCGAGGCCGGGGATGCCGAGTCGTCCGGCCAATTCGAGAATGAGGATGCCAATGATCGCGATCGCCATGCGTCCGGTCGCCTCGAGCCGCGCCTCTTCGCCCGCTTCGATGATTGAATCCGCCTCGTTGGACTGCTGCCAGACCAACAGCAACAGGAATCCGGCGATGCCCAGCGGGAGATAGGCGCCCGAGCCCATCAGTAACTCATTCGAAAGCAAGATCATCAGCAGACCGACGTTGTGAGCGCGACTGGAGAGCACCTTTTCGCGCACCCCGAAGTGACCCGCGATGATCAGCGCCAACGGCGGCACAGCGACGAATAGCGGATCGAGTTGCAACACCTCGAACGTCGCCACACTGGAGATCCAGCCACCAACCCACCATGCGAACATCATCGCGATGAATGTCCAATCCGCCACCCAACGCCGTGTCTGCGGCACGGTCAGCATGTAGACAAAAGACAGCAAACCCAGGCACCACGCCACCATTGCACCGGGTGAGGGAATGAGCAACAGCGCCAAACCGAGACCGATTGGCATCGAGGGAACGCGGTTCTTGTGAACCGGGTAAAAGAAGCCGATGAGAAGCGCCATCCACAACACCAGATTCAGCGTCACCCAGGGATGGATGACCGGCACGAGCAAGATGAAAATCGCCCCCTTCCCAGCCGCGACCCATTGCGCCAGTACGACAAGCCCGACCAATGCCACAGTCCCCTTCTCGATCATCGAGCGAGACAACACCGGATGCGCGGCGAACACACCTTGGACGAGGACGATGATCACCAACATCGACAACCCAGCCCCCGGAATCGACAGGTTCGCCTCGTAGACGAATGGTGCGATTGAACAGACGATGGCCGAGGCGATGAACAGTGGGCTTCGATTGCTCGCCGTGGCCAAAGCCATCGACAGCACGGCCATCGACAGCACCCCGATCAGCATCGGAATGCCCGGCACGCCCTCGGCCCAATCCAACCAGACTTGGGCGCCGATCAGCAGCACAGCCAACGGTGAGAGCACCAGAACCATCCGCGCCAGACTGCCGCCCTCGACCCGTTCGGTATAGGCCCACAATCCCAGTGCCGCGGCGACGAATGCTGCGGATTGCGCCACGATGCTCCACGCACCGGGCAACCAGCCTTCTCCACCGCTCTCCCCTTGACATAGACCGGTGGCCTCCGCGCCATTTCCACAAACGAAGAACATCGCGAATCGGGTCATCCAGAATGTGCCCAACATCGCGAAAAGAAGGCCGAAAGCGAGCAGATACTCGTGCATGATCGACAGCACGCCATGGCGGCGGTGCTGGAACTCGACCAAGGCGAGAGTCGCTGTCACGGCGACGATTGCACCGAGTGAAAGCCAGAGGAAAGTCAACTCAGAATCGGCATCGGCAACCATGAATTGATAGATTCCGAGAATCAGGGCGAGCACACCGCCGCCAATCGAGATCAACATCCCGAATTGAGCGTCGACTCGAACACCATCCGCGGGTGTGGGCATCACCTTGAGGCCGGGCTGATACGCAGCCTGTATTCGACCGGGGGTCTGAATCTCTCGGAATCGCGAACGACCACCCTCATTTTCATCCATGGACACAATTTCGTTCGCCACCCCATAATGGATTGCCCGGCTTCTACCCCATACACCCACACCCCCAGCCTCCAGAGGAGGCTTCAAGAGTCCCAGCCACGCAGCGTAGGCCCATGCAGGTCGTCCACCTTCATTGGGGGACGTCGTCCATGCAGGGCACGGGATTTGACGATCTGCTCATCCCGTGCTCCCACCTTGAGGTGGTCGCCCATCTCGATGTCTCCGAAGCCGGCGTTCGGCAGTTGATGCGATGTCAATTTCGAGATGGCTACGGCCCGGAGGACCTCTCCGACTCCAAGCATCTGACCTTCGAGTCCGCCTTGCCAAGCAGGGAAGGCGAGCCACCGATCGTCGTCTTCAACACGCATCCATTGGCCCTTGCCAGCATCCAGTTCCAAGACATCGCGGTGCTACCGCCCTACACGATTTCAGAGGAAGGTATCTCGATTACTCTGCGCGGCGTGCCCTCCGGCATCGCCGCCTTCCTCAAACTCGCGAGAGAAATCCTCCCCCCAGACAAGGTCAAAGTCGTCAAAGAGGAACAGGAGACGAACGGCCTGAAGAACCAATTCGGAGAACGGCAGTGGGAGGTTGTTCAGGCCGCGGTCCAGTGGGGCTACTACGATAATCCGAGGCGCATTTCGATTCGACAGATGTCCGAGCGCCTCGACATAGCGCGCTCAACCCTTGGAGAGCACCTTCACGGTGCAGAATCCATCCTCGTTCGATGGGTCGTCGAGAACGATTGAATCAATCCTCTGATTCATCCTCAGAATCTTCTTCAGATTCCGATTCCGATTCTGCATCCTCATCATCATCCACTGAATCGGCCTCGACTCCATCGGTGCCATCGAAGGCCGCATTCACATCATCCTCTTCGTCATCTTCCTGCAACTTGGGCAGGACAACCATGGTGATGCCAGCGAGCAAGAGGAGATCCGCAACGATCCAGATGGCGAGCGTGATCTGATCGATATACATCGCGTCACCACCCGTATCCATATTCGTCCAATAGGCATAGGGCCGGACATTGTGAACGACCTTGTCCTTGAACACCTCGGCTTGATCCGGCTCGATGCCCTGAACGACTTGAATCTGGAATACAGGCGTCAAATTGCCCATGTCGGGGTCGGTGGCGCCGACACCGCGGATATCGAGATAGAAGTACGAATCCATCTCGACACCGATCACGGCGTTCACATTCGGTTCAACCTGAAGGTCGACCTGGCCACCGAAGTAAATCGGCAGTGCGCCAGGGAAGACATCCAGTACGCCCTCAGCGCCGATCAGCTTGGCCTGAATCGGATTTTCACGCGGGTCGAGAATGATGCGATGATGCACGGTCTCGATGCCTTGAATCGAGCCCTCGCCAACAATCTCTGAGGTCGCAACAGCATAGCCACCGAGATTCATCGTCGCGGGTTCATCCGCGGGGAAGACCGTCCCGACCACACCACTCTGCACGATCGGATCGAGCATGCCATAGGCGGATTCATTGCGCGCCGGAGACCGCCACGGCAGGTGGATATCCCCATCCTCAGCGATGCGCTGACCGGGCAATCCTTTCGCGCCCGCACCGGTATAGACCGTGATGATGGAAGAGGATTCAGTAGAAACGCCATCCGAGCCGTAGTAGGTCTCATTCTTCTCCAGTGAGACCCAACCGAGATCAGGGTCATCCCCATCACCTTCGAGGGTTGCGACGAGCGGGTCGCGCCATCCGAGCAACCACTCATTCACCGATTGGGTCAGGTAGGGACTCGCATCGTAGAAGGTGGTCAACAGATCACCGATCAACTCGTTGAACACCTTTTCACGAATCAACCAACGCAGTGACTTCGCCGTGTTTTCATCGACATCATACAACTCGGCGACGAACGAATCATTCCACACGTGTTGGGTCCCACCCGCGGTCGGCACATACGTCTCATTCATCGGCACGGATAGGCCCGACATCTCTCCAAAGAGGAAATCGACACCGAACGAGGTCGTCAACCCATGCGTCTCACCGAACAGAATATTCTCAGAGACGCTGGGGTCCACGTCGACCGCTGACCCATACATCATCGGCCATACGCCCGCCAAATTCAATCCAAGCGCGATGTAACCGCCGGTCACCGGATCCTTCGAACCAAACGATTCCAACAACCAATCATCCGCATTCAAGCGACCTTCGCCGCCCGTCAGCACCGTCTCGAATTCGGAGTCACCAAGGAACCAACCACCGGCCCAATTCTGACCGATCGCCACCAACTCAGTGTAGCCGAATCGGTGCGCGGAATCCACCGTGTACCGATTCATCGTTCCGAATGGATCGTCGAGAGCCCCCTGAAGGAAAGCCGTCGCGCCGCAGGTGATGCCGAGATTGTCGCACACCAGCAATCCGATGTACGTCCCATCTTCCTCGACACCGAAGAGCAGTCGCTCAATCGTTTCATTGTGATCGATGTTCAGTCCGGTCATCTGTTCCAGGCGATCGTTCAACTCATCGTAACTCAGTTGACCGATGGGAATGCCGCCGCGGGCGGCGGACCAAGGAGATAGAATTCCATGATA
>CAVOCV010000004.1:0-32563 GCA_963694325.1 Candidatus Thalassarchaeaceae archaeon
GCGACTCGCTCGGCAAGGGTGAAGATTGCTCGATGGCTTGGCTTCAAGGGGCCAACCTCGCCGAAGAGATGGGGCACGCTCCACACCTGATGGGACAAGGCCCGGACCAGGCGAAGTTCCTCGGCCATAGCATCGGCCTCGAACTCGACGAGACGCCGGTCGTCGCGGCCGGATTCGACCGACCGCTGCCCATCGGTGGCACGATGGCCATCGAGCCGAAGGTCATCCACGACGATGGCGCGATCGGCATGGAGGATTGCTGGGTCCGCACCGAGGATGGCATGGAGGCCTTGTCAAGCCACACCGACTTCCCGCTCTTGACCACGTGGTGATTCACTCCAATCCTTCAAGGCCTTCCGCGCCTCGAGAGGGTGTATGGCGAAGCCGTGGGCGACCTCTCACATCGCGACTGTGGCTGCGGGGCTCGGCATCGAGCACCGCATCTCGGGCGATGTCAAGGAGCGCCTCGTCGAAATCCTTGAGGAGCATCTGCGCGATGTCACCCGCAACATGGAGGATGCCACTCTCGCGGCCGATCCCGGCCGCAAGACGCTGGACGATCCAGATCGAACGCGCCTTGGATTCAGCCGCACCCGCGGTATGATGATCGAGAACCTCGGTCAAATCGATTCGGTCGGCGCAGCAGCGGTCGTCGCGGCCAATGAACAACTCGAGGCCTACCTGCGCACACTCTTGGGCTCAGCGGCGAACATCGCCGGCGTCGAGCGCATGAATACGATCAAATCGCGTCATTTGCAACAGGCCCTCGAAGCGATGGGCCACGAAGGACCGAGTGACGAAGCGGTCGCCGCGTTCACACCGGCCGAGCCGGGCCGGGATGCGGTCGGCGATGCCCTGTCAGGCGGTGGTGGCGGTGCTCTCACTCCGCAGACGCTGCGTCAGATGGCCAAGTCATTCGCTGATGGCAAGCGGGTCGATGACGAAGCCATCGAGGAACTCCTCTTGCTGTTTTACGACCACGTCGGCGAGGTCCAGCACGAGATCAAGGGCAGCCTATTGGGTGGCAACCCCGCCGTCTTCATCCAAAAGCTCGACAAACTCCAGGACCTGTTCATGCTCGGTTGGATGCGCAACATGCTGAAGGCCGCATGTGAGTCCGCAGATGCAATGAACAGCCGAATCGTTCTTGTCGACCACATCGTCAACCTCGACCCATGGATGTGAGTGTATGAGCCGTGCAGAGAAAGCGGCCAAGAAAGCACTCGCAGAGATTCTGCGCGATTGGCACGAACCGCACGGCGCGGGCTCGATCATGGACCCCACGCATCTGCTCGGGCTCGACGTCGACGAATCCGGCGCGGTTCGACTGCAAATTCGCCCGAGTCGGCCGCATTGCCCTTGCTGTTTAGTCGACCTTTCCGAACTCAAAGCCAAGCTCGAATCCCACAAGAAGATCCCGAGTGCGCACATCGAAGTCGCAGATGTGCCAGATTCCCATCGATGGACAGCGGCCATTAACCCCTGATTTCGCGTTATTTTTTGGGGCGGAATACTTGAATGGGGCGCGTCGTGCGTCGGTCCATGGCGACCCTCAATCTGCGCGTGTCTGGCGACCGCGCCAAGATTCCGGAGGAGGTTGCCGTTTCCGATTTGGATGGCGCCCTGGCCGCGGCGTCTGGCCTGGCTTGGCTGGACATGCGAAACCCCGGAGATGCCGAGCGCAAGTGGTTGGCGGACCAAGGCTACCACGAGATGGCGATCGAGGATTGCTTCAAGGAGCCGGTTCCGAAGGCCTTCGTCTACGATACACACCGCTTCGTTGTGGTGCGCGCCCGTGACGCGGATTCGGAGTTGGACACGGAGTTCCTGTGTGTTTTCGTGACCGATGAATTGCTGGTGACGGTGCGCCATTCGGCGATGCCGGCGGTGAAGAATTTCGGCAAGCGATTCGGGATGAAGAAGATTCAGCGAAGGATGAAGTTGGGCGCAGAGTATCTGTTGTATGAGCTGCTCGATTCGATTGCGGATGATTGGTATCGCATTCTGGGTGGGTATTCTCAGCGGATTGACATTCTCGAAGATCGGGTCTTCGACCCGAACATGCGGTATCCAGATTTGCTGCAGGACCTGCACGAATTGAAACAGGATTTGCGTGAGATTAGCAAGTCGGTCTCACCTCTTCTCGAGGTCGTGACCCGCATGATGCGGCCCGATCAGGATTACATCACCGAGGCTTGCATGGTCTATTGGCAGGACATCGCTGACGTCGTTTCGAAGTTGAAGTCTGACATCGAGAATTACAGCGCGGGTGCGGGCAGCACGCGCGATACGTATCTCTCACAGTCGACGGTGCGGCTGGCCGAGGCACAAGCCGAGGCCAACGATGTGATTCGCATTCTGACTGTGTTGGCAACCCTCCTGTTCCCGATTACGGCGATTGCCTCGATTTTCGGCATGAATATCCAGGTGTTCGGCTCGGCCACCGAGATGTTTGGCCTCGCAGAAATTCTTGTCCTGATGGGATTGACCAGCGCCGGTATTCTCGGCTTTTTGGCCTACAAGGGCTGGCTCTCACGCTGAGTCGCGCTCGCGCTCAAGCTCGCGTTCTCGCTGGGCTTCCTTGCGCGCTTCGACCTCAGCCAATTTGGCTCGGATGCGGCTCCGCAGGAACCACACGGCGACGCTGATGCCGACGATGTTGACGAGGATGGCGATGAGCAAGCCGTCTTCCATCGAATCACCTCACAGGGGCGGTGGAATGAGGTCGATCTCACATTCACCCTCGGGGATGCCGATACAGGTGAGGATGGCGCCACGTTCGATGAGTTCCTCATCGATACCCGGGGGCAGGGGATCGGGCAAGGGAACGGTGCCTGACTTGAGGGTGCACATGCAGGAGCCGCAGTTTCCAGAGGTGCAGTTCCGCATGATGTGGATGCCCACATCCTCGGCCAGTTCCAACAATGGAATGCCGGCCTCGATCTCTGCGACACCGAGAAGTTGCTCTCCTCGATAGAAGCGAATCACGCCCATGCGAGTCCCTCAGCGGTCTTCCCAGCGCGTCCAGCGGCCGGATTGTTTGTTGAAAGCGAGACCCGCCTTCTTCATCCACTTGTTGAATTTTGTCGCACCGGCACCGGTGGCGATGATGAAGTCCTCGCGGTCCTCTTGTGCCTGGATGTAACCCTTGACGGCGAGGGTCTGGTCAATCCACTCATTGATGCTCATCAGGCCACTGGAGAGGTTGCTCTCCTCCACGGCCGCAGCGATGGTGTCGGCGCTCGCGCCGGTGGCTGCAAGGTCGGCCGCGATGAGGTTCTGGATGGTGTCCTCCTTGCTTCGCGGCGGTCGAATCACCTTCTCTCGCGGCTTGCGCGCGGGGTCGATTTTGATCCAGGTATTCTCGACACCGAGTCGGGCTTCGACGACGTGTGCCATGTCGGAACTGAACTCGGTCTCGCAATCCCAGCAGATGAAGCCGAAGTCATCGGTCAGGCCAACGTTGACGCTGGACCGGGGGTCCATCTCCTCGTTGCAGTTGGGGCAGGCGTGGAAGCACAACTTGGGGACGATTTTGCGACGGAAGTCGACGATGTCCTGCGGCGTGCCCTCGAGTTCGAGCATCTCGTGGTCGCGCGCGGCTTCGAGGCCACGGGTTTCGAGTTGGTCGCGAATCTTGGACCGCTGCTCTTCCTTGGATTCGTCGTCGAAGTTATTCTCGAGCTTGACGATGAGTTCGATTGTCTTTCCGAGACGGTTCATGACGACCTTCTGACTGCGAAATTGCTCGACCTTGGCAAACTTCAGGCGCTCGCGCTCTTCTTGGAGTTCGAGCAGGATGTCTTTCTGCTGACGCTTGAAGCGCTGCTCCTCGATCTTGTCCATCGGCTTCTTTTCAGGGCCGGAGAGCACGTTGGAGAGGTAGCGCTCCTTGCCGGCCTTGGTCGATCCGGATTGGATGACCTCGAGCACGGAGCGTGCGATCTCGGCCTTGAGGCCGTAATTTTGGACCAATTGGTCCTTGTCGAGCTTCTTGATCTCGCCAATCTTGAGGCCGGAATCGGCCAACGTCATCGCCGTGGTCTCATCGACGCCACGACGCAATAGTGCGAGATAGGTATCCTTCTTTGCCATTGAAATCCCCCGGATTGTGTTTGAGTGCCTCGCGCCCTACTTGAAGTCGCGGAATTCAGGCCAAGGGCCCTGCATCTACGGTGCCCCCGCCCGTTCCACCCGAAAGGGGGGTTCCCTATCAACTCGTTGTCGGTTGCCGTGCCTTTCAGCCTTGAACCTCGGAAATTGAGGTGCACAAAGCGACCCAATCCTCCGGTTCGAGATCCTCGGGTCTTTCGTCCATCAGCGGGTCATCTCGCAAGTGGTTCATCGCCGCCTGCCAACGGTCGCGGTGCCAGCCGGGAATGCGATTGAGGCGGCGGGGGGTGCGCTTGAGCAGGTTTCGCACCTTGCGGCGCTTGTCCTTGAAGCACTGGGCTGTGATTTGGCGGAACATTCGCCGGTCGATCTTTGAGTTCATCTCGGCCAGTCGATCGACCGGGTCGAGGTGGACGAGGCGGGAGACGACTCTCGGTTGAGGTGAGAAACAGGAGGGCGGGACCCGGCGGCCGATTTCGACTTCGAAATCGAGCCAGAGCGAGAGCCCGAGGGGGCCGCGGTCGATGGCGCCGAGCGCCATCGCCATGCGCTCGGCGAACTCCTCTTGAACGAGAAGAATCGCGGGTGTGGTTCGCAATTCTCGCTGCATGCGTTCGAGAAGCGGGCTTGAGATCTGATAGGGGATGTTGGCGACGATCGCGTCGATTTTCTCCGGCCAAGCCACCTGCAATGCATCGCCTTCGATCAGATTCAATGTGCCGTCCTCGATCTCTTCGGCGAATTGTCGACGCATGTGTTGCAGTGAATCGGAATCGATCTCGACCGCGCTCACGCGCGCGCCCGCATCGAGCAGGTGAAGCGTCAGCGTGCCCGGGCCACAGCCGATCTCGAGCACATGTGAACCGTCGAGACCACCGGCCATCTCGATGGCGTCGTTGAGCACCGAGGTGTCGACCAGGTAATGCTGGCCGAGCGAGGTATCGACGAAATGCCGGTCACGCAATAGGTCGACCAGCAAGCGCGCGTCGCGCTCCACACGTCATCCCTCAGGCGCGAATCAGGAGGTCGAGCAGGTTCGGCGTCATGTGGCGGTCGACGATCTCGGAGCAGAGTCGCTCCGACAGCAGCTGCGCCGCATCGATCTGACAGTCCGCATCCAGCGCCTCGATGGCTTCCCAACCGGTTCGGCCGCGGGCTTGGACCATCGCCATCGCCTTGGAGTCACCAATGCCGGGGAGGAGGGTGAAGGCGTGCTTCTTCAGCGTCAAATTGCCGGCACGGTTGTAGAATGCGAGACAGACCTCGGGGTGGTCGGTGAGAATGCCCTTGACTACCTCTTGAAGTTCGGCGTGGGCCATCGATGAGAGGTCGCGGTGGCGGGTCGTGCCGAGCACGTTGACCGACTCGAGTTCCAGCGAGGTTCCCGGGGCGTGTCGACTGCCACTCGCGGGCGCGCGCATGCGAACGAGGTGCAAGCCCTTCTCAGAGATGCCTTGAATGAGGCCACTGGTCTGGTGGTCGAGCACCCTTGCATGGGTCTCTTCGTCGAGCGGTCCCGCCTCGCCTGCGGGTGCTGCGGGGCCTCTGGACTGCATGCTTCTCGGGTCTCCGAAGTCGGTGATGCCTCAAAACCCTGCGCACCGATGGAATGGGGCGTAATCGGGTTCAGAGGACCTGCTTTCGCACGATGTCGAGCACCGCCTCGATGTCGCTGGCATCCATGGGGACACGCTTGCTTGCGAGGATGGCGCGAACCTCTTCCGTCGACATCGGCATGATCTCGGCGATCTTTGCACAGATGTCGGGGTGCTGTTCGAGCTTGTCGAGTTCCATCAGGTCGGTGAACAGGGTCTTGTACACCTTGGCATCGGTCTTGATGCCGGTGCGGGCGTCGCTGGCCGCCCACTCTGCGTGCTGCAGAGCGAGCTTCTGCTCGTAGGAGAGGAAGCCACGGCGGTCCTGTGCGGACAGCAGTGCATCGCGGACGGTGGCGAAATCGGTGTATTCACGCTTGCCCATTTGAATCACTCCAGGGGTCGAAGGTGCTCGGGTCGAGCGATGACGGTCTTCTGCATGTTGCCATCCTTGACGGCGATGACGTAAGCATTGCCCTGCTTTTCGGTGATAAAGCCGGTGCGGCCTTGGAATCGGCGGTGGGGCATGCCCTTCTGCTGACCACCATCGAGAACGATGGCGACGCGGTCACCCGCTTCGTAGACGTGCATCACTCTGCGGATGTTGATCCGGCCGCGCTGCGACTTGGACCGCTTGAGGATGGAGCGAGTGCCCTGACGGGTTCCGTGACTTCGGCGCATATCGAGTGCCTCCCTTTCCCCCTTAAGGGGGAACCGGGCGACCTGCCGCCCCTAATTAAGCGCACCGCCTGACAGCGGGTGGTAAATCAGTCGGCGTGGATGTCTTCAACGTCCAGCGAGACCACTTCGCAATCGGCTTCCAGTACCCCGGCGATGGAGGGATTGGTGCGGCCTTCATCCGAGTGGACGAGTTCCTTGACATAGGTGCCGGATTCGCAGCGGACGAGGAATTCGATCTCACCTGGATGGAAGGAAATGTCGTCGATGCTGATGACTTTGCGCTTGCGTACCTTGTCGGCGCGTCGGTGGGCCACACGCTGCGGAGTCTGCTGTTCGAGCACCTTGCCGGCCAGTGTGCCGATGCGGGCGGCGGCCTCCTCATCGGAGAAGGCGTGCTCACAGGCAAAGCGGATGGTGTAGGATTTCTCGGCCTTGGTCTCCTTGATGCGCGCGACCTCGGCTCGGTTCGATGGGCGCAGGGCGTGAATCTCGATTTGGCCGTCGGCGGCCGCATTGATCGATTCGGCAAGGGCGGCAAGGTCAGTGGTGCGGCGCATCGGGCGCTTCATCTCGGCGACGAAAGGTCGGCCTTGGCCGAGACAGCGGACGTCGATGTCCTCTCGGCCCATGCCGTGGAAGGCGTCTGACTTGGCGTCGAATGCAGCGACCATCGGCTCGCAGACGAGGCTCTGGATGCTCGCGGGGTATTGCTGGCCAGTGCCCTTGCACGAATCGCAGCCGTTGCCTCGGCAAGCGCGGCAGGGCCAACGGGTCTGGGGAATGCCGCGCGCCAATTTTCGATAGCGGCCATAGAGGAAGAAGGCGCGGACGTCGGCGTTCACCCCGAGGGTGAGCGTGTCGAGCAGGAGCATGACCTCGGGCCGTTCCTTGACCCAAACGATGCCGGGCACGCGTTCGGACACGGCGGACTGGACCGCATCGGAAAGGGTCGCCTTGAGAGGCCGGCAACCTGTCGCCGCGATGCTGCTTCGGAGGACCTCTTCCGCAGCGACGTGTTCTTTGGAGAAGTGCAGGCCAAGTTGGGCCTTGCTGAACTCGATGCCCGAGATGGCCTCTGCGAACCGCGAGGATATCAGGTCGATCTCGACGAAAAGATCCTCGCAGAAGGGGCAGCACTCGACGCCTTCATCGTGGCTGATATCCGCATCGCGCGCGAGCGCTTCCGCGCGCACGCCCGCGCCAACCTCGGGCAGGGGCGTACCCGCGATTCGCACCCCGGCCACCCGGCCGAGACATGCATCACAGGTACCGAGCCGAATGGCGTGGGCGATGCCAGCGGGTGCGGGGCAGCGGGGGATGTCGCGCGGGCGCAACTCCTCCTCATCGAAATCGTCGAATTCATCGTCGGTTTGGGCCTCAGTATCGGTCTCAGCATCCGCCTCGACCATGTCGGACCAGGGATCGTAGGAGGAGGCATAACCGGCGTCCGCATACTGCGTCCAGTCATCCTCTTCTTCATCCGGTTCGGGCACCATTTCATCCACCTCAGCGGGCGAGAACGCAGGACAACCCACGTCTTCGCTGACCCGGGCCATCGGTGAGCCCGTTATGACGCCTTCGCATTTCACATCGAGTCGGGGTCGGGGCTTCCCGTGGCGATCGCATGCAGACGATCGGTGCTCCAAATACCGGAGTTGCAGCCCGATTCAAAGGTGAATCGAAGGCCGTATCCTCCGACGTTCTCCGCCTTTGGCTTCTCATTGCGCTGGCGGCTGACCTCGTTGCGCAAGGCGGTCTTGCGTGCCGCATCCTTGCGCCGTGGTTTGCAGTTCGCACACGGACACCAGAACCTCAATTCCTCGTAGGTGATGGTGTGTTCCTCGCCATCGCGCCAACGCAGGACGAGGTCGATTTCGCGACGTTCAAGTTGTTTCAATTTTGGGACTTCAGTCATGTGCATGCCTCCGCTCTGCCCGCAGTTCCCGCCATGACAGGCTCCCGAGGACAGCACTTGCGATGATGAGGGAGGCGATGAGGCTGAGGGCGATCATGATCGCGCAGAATAGTCCGAATAGGCTGAAGAATCCCATAGGGGAGAGTGAAATCAAGGCGAATCCGGTGACATCGGAGACGGCGGAACCGACCAGCGCAAGACCACTGGCCCCGCCCATGATGACGAGACTTTTGTGCACGCTATGGCCCTTGTCGCGTTCCTCACGATAGCGTTCGACCACGTGGATGACGTAATCGATGCCGACGCCGAGGCTCATCGCTGCGATGGCGACGGTGACCATGTTGAGCCCATATCCAGCCGCGGCGATCATGCCGTATAACCAGATGACGACGATGAGAATCGGACCGGTCGTGATCAGGGCAAAGCCGAGGGCACGCTCACCCCAACACATCACAAGAACGGCGACGATGAGACCGCACAAGCCGCCGACCGTGCCGCCATAGATCACCGCCATCACCGCGCCGATACCGAATCCTGCGAGCGTGCCGTAGGTCGCGAGGAGCGCGACTTCCTCCTTGCCCCGTCGCCATGCGGCTGCGGTCTGGTTGATGGCAGGCCGGAAGCCCCACCACAGGGTCACCAAACAGAAGAAGACCCCGAGAATGAGCGTGCCCTGCAGCTCGTTTTGCATGCTGCTCGCCGCCACGTAACGGATGACCGGCTTGCCGGTCGGAATCCCCCAAGTGACCGGATATTCAGCGGTCGCAGAATCCAGCGAATCACGCTCTGAAAGCAGGCCTGAGGAGAGATTGGCGAAGGGAGACATGTCCCGTTCAAGTTCGCTGAGCGCCCCCTCGACGATGGTGAATTGTTCGGGTTGGGTCAGCCCCCAGCGCAAGGTCATGCGCGCATAGACCGGCTCTGAACCATCTTCACAGAGATTGACTTGACTCGGATTCAGGTCGCATTCGGGGAGAACATACAGCCGTGGAATCGACGGCGGAATCTCCGGAATAATCCCTCCTTCTGGCACCCCGTGCGTGAACAAGAATCCGTAGAAGAACGCGAGACAACCCCGCTCGCCGGTATCGGGAAGCCCGGTGATCATCGTCGGGCAATCCACCCCGTGGTTGGCGACCGAAAGGTTCCATCCCGCCTCGACGAACGGCGTCTGATTGGATGCATAGGAGGCGACGGCGAAGGCGACCAGTTCATCGATGCCGTGGAGTTCAGCCACCCCGGTTGGAGTGCGGGTGAAACGGTCGGGATCATCGGGGGACCGGATGTTCATATTGTCCCGGGTTTCGCCGATCGCTGCATACACTCTGGGGTCGAGCATGTCGCCTTCGATGACGATCGCTGCGGGCTCGCCCTCATCGCTGAAACGCGTGTTGACGATCTCCACGCCCTCTGCGAAATCGGATGTTTCATCGAGGAAATCTTCGACTTTGAAATCACCTTCAAGGGTGAGCATCACCGGGGTGGCAATCGCCGTGATTACCAGGGCGACGACGATGACGAAGGGGGCAAATCGGGCACTGCCACCGGCGAGGTTGGCCAGCCAGTGCTCTGGCACCATGTGGAGCTGGCCTTCACGCTCCATTTCCAAACGACTGCGGCTCTGGAGGAAGAGGTCGAAGTCATAGCGCAGAATGGGTGCCCACAAGCCGGTCAGAACGAAGGCTGCGAAGACACCGAGCGCGGCTTCCAAGCCGAAGGATCGCAAGGCGGCGATGCTGCTCGTCAGGTTGGCCGAAAACGCTGCAATCGTCGTCAACGAGGTCAGCATGATGGCCCGACCGACCCGCGATAGCGAGGTGTGGACCGCGATTTCGCAACTGTGGCCGGCCCGGCGTTCCTCCTTGTAGCGATGCAGCGCGTGCAGGCTGTCATCGATGCCCAGCGCGAGGATGAGGATGGGCAGTAAATTACTGAATTGAGAACGTGAGATGAGCTTGACATCGATCTCGTTGCCGAGCAGGATGCACCACCCGATCAGGCCTTGCATCCACAGCAGACTGAACGCCAGCGTCGTGCCGACGATCGCCACATCCGAAAGGCGACGAAGCGAGAAGTAGAGGAGCACGAGCACACAGAGCACCATGCCGCCGAGCAGGAACATGGATTCCTGCAACTCCCGATTGACCTCGACATTGATGCCCTCGCCGACGAGGATGGTCACCGTCAATTCATCCGTGACCCGCAGGTCTTCTTCGACCGAAATGATCGCCCATTCCGCCGCACAGGGCCCATCCCCTGCAGCCACACTTTCCAGACAGGCCTCGGGCGTGTTATGGGGTGGATTGGTCAACAGTGACAGCCCATCGTAGAAGTAGCCGTCCTCCGTCTTCGCTTCGGCGAAAGAGAAGGTGTAACCGTTCGCTTCGAGGCCTTCGCGGTCGACCTGCAATAGCATCCAGGTCGAGGAGGCCGACCAGCGGCCCGGCATCCACACCGCGCCCGAGAAGTTGCCATCCGCACCGATGGTGCCGCCGACCGGCCCGATGACCGGGCTGTCGGCATCGGGATGGAAGCCGCGATCGTTCGACATCCAGCGCATGAACACGCCCTGTCCACCCATGATCATGCGATGTGCTGCGAGGTCAATGTGGGCCTGAGTGATGTCCGGGTCATCGAATGTGAGGCATTCCAGAACACCACAATCACTCCAATCGGCCCGGGCAGGAATCGGCGTTCCGAGCAAGTCGACAGAGTCGCGTGTCAGCATCGAACGATTGGCCATGAAGGAGCGGAATTGGTCCGGCAAGGCGAGTACGCCATTGGCCCCCTCGCCGGTCAATTCTGAGATCATCGGGCGAAAGAATGGGGCGATGGGTGAGGTGTGAGCCGCCTCGACCTTGGTATCAATCTCATGTAACACGCTGAGGTTGAGAATGCCGCCGATGGGCACATCGATCCCGATGGTGCCCTCGCCATCCCCACCGTAGGCGATTCGTTGGTTCACCGCTGGCAACTCGCTGCGAATCGGCCGGCCATGGGCATCGACGTGCGGCGCTTCGCCGCCCTGGCCGATGAAGGCAGGATCGCGCACCGTGACCATGAATCCGTAGGTGACCTCGGTCGAGGCGAACTCCTCATTGAGCACCTGGTCCGCCGTCAATTCGGGGCTTTCTAGGTCATAGGACTCGATGTCGATGGGGTCGAGGCTGGCCAGCAATCCAGGCACCATCAGCGCCGAGATCAGGAGAATTGCGACGTGGAATCGCTTGCGATTCGGAAGGAGAAAATCCGCGACCGATGAAAAATCGCGCATCTGACTTCCCCCTCATCTCAAAGGCCGCGCTCTCGAAGCGCTTCGAGTGCAGCGCGCTGTTCCTCACTCAAGGAATCATGCTCTGCGAGTGTGAATTCGATGTCGAGGTCAGCCCCGGCGAAGCCCATCTTCGGCAGGCGTTTCCGATCCCCGATCCGCGTTTCGGGTGCGAGCCGAACAGAGACCATTTTCCCAGCCGGAGTCGAGACGCGAACCTCGCCGCCCAGCATCAGGGTCGAATAATCCACGGGCACCTCCTGAACCAAATGGTCGCCCTCCCATCGACGGCCTTCTTCCGCGTCGATGCGCAGGCTCACCGTCAGGTCACCGGGTGGCCCCGAGGGATGCTCATTGCCCACACCGGGAAGTTTCAGCAATTGGCCATGTTTGGCATTCTTGGGGACGTTGATGGTCAATCGGCTTCGCTTTCGCTTGACGCCCAGATTGGTACACCGCACACAACCTGAACCCGAACAATCCTCACAGCGGGTGAGGCGATTGTGCATGAATTGGATTTTGCCGCCGCCCATGGCATCCTCAATCGAGATGTCCAATGGCACCTGCATGTCTGCACCTTTGACCGACTGTGTCCGCGGGCGAGGCTGTCGGGGTTGGGATGCGCCTCCCACGAATTGACGGAATATGTCCTCCATACCACCGGGCATGCCGCCCATGCCACCGCCGCCGCCGGGCGTGCCGCCGAAGGCCTGCTTCATGCGCTGTTCATCATCGAATTTTCGCCGCTTGTCGGGTGTTTCGACCTGCTCCCAGGCGCCCTGCACTGCCTTGAATCGCTCCTCGGCGGCGGAATCGCCCGGATTGCGGTCTGGATGGTACTGACGGGCCAACTTGCGGAAGGCGCGTTTGATCTCCGCATGGGGTGCATCTTGGCTGACCCCGAGGACGCGGTAGGGGTCTGACATCGGTCGGCCATCGAAGCACCCGATTTCAAGTTGAGCCAACAAGCCTGATGGAGTCTCGGCCACACCACACCCGCATGGCGGACGATTCTGAGGGTCTCGTGCGCTGCACCGATGCCTGGTTGATCGACATCGACGGGCGACCCCACCAAGGCGATTTCATCCTCCGACCAGACGGCGATTGGCTGCGCAGTCAGGGGGACGAAGATGTGGGCGAGGTGGTCGACGCTTCCAACCGACTGCTGACCCGGGCCTTCCAGAATTGGCATACCCATCTCGCGATGGTGCTCAATCGGTCGATGGGCGAGGGCTTGCCCCTGATGCGCTGGTTGTCCGAGATCATTTTCCCCACCGAGAAGGGATTGACCGCAGAACTGGTCGACATCGGCACGCGGGCGGCCGCGGCGGAGTTGATCGCCACGGGTACCTCATTCGCCTGCGACATGTACTACCACCCCGAGGTCGTTGCCAATGTCCTCGCCCAGTCGGGGCTGCGTGGTGTGGCCTGTGGCCCAATCACCGATTTCCCGACGCCATCCTATCCCAGTGGCGGGAGCGAAGCCCTGCAAAATATGGAACAACTTCTGAGGCAAGGTGGGCCGAATCACCGCGTCGAATACGGCATCGGCACACACGCGGTCTACACCTGTTCGACCGAGACGTTGTTGACGGCGTCTGAGATGGCGGCCCGGCACCGATGCCGACTGCACATCCACACTGGGGAGACCCGCCAAGAGGTCGCCGAATGCCACGCAAAACACGGCATGTATCCCATCGAATACCTCGACAGTATCGGTTACTTCCAGGACGGCACGGTCTGTGCCCATTGTGGTTGGATCACCAAGCGTGAAATGCGCATTCTCGCCAACCATGACGTTCACGCGGTCCACTGTCCCAACAGCAACCAGAAATTGGCGACCGGCGGCACGATGTCCTACCCGGCCATGGTCGAGGCGGGTGTCGATGTTCGACTGGGCACGGACGGCGCGGCGAGCAACAATGCCCTCGACATGCGCGCGGAGATGAAGGCAGCCAGTCTGATCCAGCGTCACGATCATTGGGATGCAACCCTACTCAACCCGGTCGAGACCTACGGATTGGCCGTTCGAGGCAGCCGGGATTGGGTGACGTGGGACCTGTCAGACATCCGCATGAAACCCATTGGACGCGATGGACGTCGCCTGCTCGCCAACCTGATTTATTCCGGCGCGAATTGCGTCGACATGTGGGTCGATGGTCAGGCCTTGCGCCGCGATGGCATCACCCTGACCATCGACGAAGCAGCGGCTGGAGAGGCACTCGACGCCGCTGTGCTCGATTATTACCACAATATCTGAGAACCCCAGACCTATTCCAACCACTGATGAGAGGCACGGCCCCCCTGCTGGCCACCCTGATGCTGGCGGCTGCATTCAGCGGTTGCTTCGGTGCGGAAGAGGCCCCTTCAGAACCCGAACCCTTGCGATTGAACGACCTGCAGATGAAGGGCACACACAACTCCTACCACCTCAAGACACCGGGGGTCTCGGCCATTCAACCCGAGTACAACTTCACGCACGCGGATCTCGATGTGCAAGCCGACCGATTGGGGGTGCGTCAATTCGAACTCGATGTCTACCTCGTCCCGGGAATGGGTTTGCGTGTCTATCACACACCGTGGGACTCTGCCACCAACTGCGAGGGGTTCACCGGTTGCCTGACCGTTCTACTGAACTGGTCCATCGCCCATCCCAGTCACGCCCCATTGTGGATTTTCGTCGAACCGAAGGACCTGCCCGCCGTGGTCGAGGAGTTCGACATTCTCGAGATGATGAATGCGGAGATTGGGCAAGCTTGGCCAGCCGAATTGCGAATTTCCCCGAGCGATGTGCAAGGGGATGCGACCGACCTGCGAACCGCGGTCACTGAATCGGGCTGGCCCTTGCTGGAATCGAGTCGCGGCAAGACCTTGTTCGTCCTGCTCGACAAAACCGAGATTCGAGACCTCTATGTCGACCGCAATCCGACCTTGGAAAATCAGAGCATGTTCGCCATCGTCGATGAGGACCACCCACTGGCCTCGGTGATCTCCTTCACGAATCCAGATTCGCATGGCGAACGGTTGCGAAATGCCTCCGAAGCGGGCTTCATGGTCCGCACGCGACCGGACGCTGCCACCGTCGAAGCTCAGACCGTGAACTACACGCGTTTCGGGCTGGCAGTGGCCTCCGGTGCGCATTTCCTTGCGACGGATTTTCCCGGCAATGACCGCGGATTGGATTACGCCATCTGGCTGGCTGAAGGACCGGTCATGTGCAATCCCATCACCGCACCGAGCCACTGCACCACCCGCGACATCGAAGGCTGGGGGAATTACACCCCACTCGGCACTGTCTGAGGGATGGCTTGATGGATGGGGCCAGACCCCCGAAGGGATGAGTCACATGGATGAAACCATCGAATTCGAAGGCGCTGTCTTCGACCATTGGAAGGGGCTCATCGCCGCATTCGACCCGCGAAAGGGCAAATTGAATCTTCTTTTACTGGCCATCCCGGTGGCCCTGTACGCCGATTTCGTCGCCCACGACCCCGTTCTCGCCTTCGTCGCCAGCATGGTCGCCATCATGCCGCTCGCCTTCCTGATGGGTCAAGCCACAGAAGAGATTGCATTGCGCACCGGCGAGGCGCTCGGTGGTCTGCTCAATGCGACGTTTGGAAATGCCGCGGAGATGATCATCGCCGGCATCGCGATCTTCGCCGCAGCCGAGGCGTTCAAGTCTGGAGATGAGGCCGGTGGCGAGCAGATGGTCCAGGTCGTGCGGGCCTCATTGATCGGTTCGATCCTCGGCAATCTGCTGCTGGTTCTCGGCCTCGCTTTCGTCTGGGGTGGCATCCATCACAAGGTGCAGACATTCTCCGGCACAGCGGTCGGTGCAAACGGCTCCCTGCTCCTGCTGGCGGTGATCACGCTGACCATTCCAACCGCGTTCGTGTTGACGGCAAAGGGCGGTGATGTGACGGAGAGTGTGCTGCAACTCTCACACGCCGCAGCGATCATTCTGATCATCTTGTACGGCCTTTTCCTGCTCTTCCAACTGCGCACCCACCACGACCTATTCGCCACGGGTGGGTCCCATGATGAGGATGAGTCTCACATGTCCAAGAGAGAGGCGACGGTGCTGCTGGTCGTCGCGACCGCGATGGTTGCATGGATGGCGGAGATTCTCGTCCATTCGATCTCCGAGGGGGCTGAAGCTCTCAATCTCAACCCGCTATTCATCGGTGTGATCTTGCTGCCGTTGTTCGGCAATGCGGCGGAGCACTTCACCGCCGTATCCGTGGCGGCCAAGGATAAGATGGATCTCTCGTTTGCAATCGCTGTTGGATCTTCGACCCAGATCGCCGTGTTCGTCGCGCCGCTGATGGTGCTGCTCGCTTGGACCCAAGGCGTCGACCTTACCTTTGAGTTCGGGTTATTCGAGACGATTGCCGTTTTCCTTGCCGTGCTCATCGCCAACGCCATCGCGGCGGATGGAAAGAGCAACTGGCTGGAGGGCGCCATGCTGCTCGGCACCTATGCGATTCTCGGCATCGCCTTCTTCCTGCACCCCTGAGGGTAATTCATGCGCATTTTATTTCTGGTGATCAGCGCCCTGTGCGCGGTATTGATGGTTGGAGGTCTGATCGGTTTCACGCTCTCTGGTGAGGAGGCCGGCATCCCCGTGCCACCACCGGGGACAGGCGTTGGATTCGGGGATGAACCGCTCGAAGGTCTGCCCCTGTCCGACTTCCTCGTCGATGCGGAATTGACGATGACCTGGGAGGCCGATGTCTGGGTCGGTATCGTCACCGAGGAAGAACGAAATCGCTGTGCACCGGACGGCGGCTGGTCGAATAACTGCGGTGGCAGCAGCACGGATTGGGCGGCGGGTGGCCCCTCGACCGTCGATTCGAAAAGCCTCTCCTGGACGGTCGAGGATGGCACCTTCTACGCGGCCGATGGCCAACCCTTCTCCTCGAATGCGGATTCGACATTCGATGTTGCCTACGAGGTCGATGTCACGGCATCCACCCCGCTACTCGTCATCATCGGATTGACCGGGACGGCCTGCCTTGTGATGGCCTTCCGTTCCTAAGGCTCAACTCATCGGAGCCGCAGTCAAGGTCTTGGTCGACTCGACCCCTTCGATCGAGCGGATTCGATTGATCACGACACCGCCGAGAATACCAAAGGATTCGCATTCGAGGCGCGCATAGACATCGTACTCACCGAACAAGAGGAGTTGGTCGACGACCTCGGGAATGTGGGTGATCGCCTCGAAGACGGTCGCCTCCTGTCCCGGCTCGGTCGTGATCAGGATAATCGCTGTGGCCGTGTCCGCATCTGGTAACATCAATTTCTCCTCGATGTTGGAAAGCCGTCAAGCGGTATAATATCTGTCACGACCCACGATGAGACAAGGCATCACGTTCTTGAGCCTGAGTCCTGTGATCAGGTCCGTGAACGGGCCCCGCATCGCTGTGACCGGAACGCCGGGATGCGGCAAGACGACACTGTGCGAAGGATTGGCCTCGACCACCGTCAGTGTGGCCACTCTGGCTGCCCAGCACAACTGTCTGGGCCCGTCCGATGTCGAGGATGATGCCTCCCCGGTCGACATTGAATTGCTGAACGAACGGATCGAATGGCCAGAGGGCAGCCCGCTGTGGGTTGACGGGCATCTATCCCACCTCCTTGCCGTCGATGCGATTGTGCTGTTGCGATGCCATCCCGAAGCCTTGCAACAACGATTGGAGTCCAGAGGATACACTGAAACCAAAGTCACACAGAATGTCGAGAGTGAACTGATTGGTCTGATCGCTGCGGAATGTGAGGGTCGGCCCTGTTTGGAATTGGATTCGGCCGATTCCATCGCCGATCTGATCGATGCGGTGAAGGCTTGGACCGCAGATGGGTTCAAGCCATCTCGTCCGCACGCAACCATTGACTGGATCGCCCTGATCCACGACGGTGATTGAATGGCATTTGAGAAAGCCCGCGGAATCCACACCCGCATGCTCCAGCCGCTGGTCGACCGAATGCACTCCGTCGACCCCGCCGTGCTGACCTGGATCAGCGTCCTCTTCGCCGCCGGATGTTGCTATCTTCTCGCCATCGCCGGACGCGATGGAGCGGGCGGCTGGCAACTGATCGGCGCACTGGCCATGCTCGGCATCGCCGCCGAGTTGGATGCTCTGGATGGCGCGGTGGCGCGCACCCATGGAAAAGTCTCGACATACGGTGATTGGCTGGACCACACCATCGATCGACTCGTCGACCTCGGACTGCTCATCGCCATCGGCGTGAATGTTGCCTGGATTAGCCTGCCTTGGCTGGGATGGGCGGCGGCGACGATGACCCTGCTCGGCTCCTACATGGGAACCCAAGCCCAATCCGTGGGTCTCGGCCGAAATTACGGTGGATTCAGCCGCGCGGACCGATTGGTCACGACGATGGTCGGCATGGTCATCGGAGCGGCCATGGCTTTCCGAGGAATCGCGGACTACGCACTGCCGACAATCGTCGGAACGTGGACGGGGTTGCACGAAATCAACGCGCTTTCAGCGGTTCTCGTCATCTCGCTCATCGGTGGGATCTGGACCTTCTTGACCCGCGCTGCAAGCGCCCGGAAACAACTCATCGCCGGAAATTGAACGGTCTATTCTCAACCCGCCTATAGGCGGGTTAATTCGGCGTCACCCTAAAATGGGCCGTCGATGCACGCAGGAGTCCGAGGCGCAGCCATGCAGAACACGAATTCTCGTATTCCATTGATGATGACGGCCCTCTTGTTGGGCACTTTGATGGTCTGGGTTCCGCCCGTCGCCGCCGACCAAAGTCCGGATTCAGACCTCCAAGCACAGGCCATCAACGCCCTGTTCGATGAGGAGTCAGAATCGACCACAGTATTCTGGTACAACATCGACACGACGAACTTCCCCCTGATGCAACAAATGCAGCAAACCAATTATCTCGTCTATCGCCACAGCGGACCCCTCAATGCATCGATCATCGAGGAAAATCAACTGGCGCCATGGGCCAACGTCTCCGCTTGTCCTGTCAATGAGATCATCGGAGATTGCCCCGGGATGAGTTTCCAGGCGACCTACGCCCTGCCGGCCGGGACGAATGGGACCTACTACTACGCCATCACCTCCCTCTTCCTCAACAACCAGACGGTGGTGGCCAACTTCGAGCATGGCGAATCCAACGTCTCCGAGGGCATCAGCGAATACACCCATGATATCACGGCGCCGTTCTTCGTTCAGGCAGCTTACGACCCCGCCCTTTCGGTGACGGATGTCACCTGGGTCAATCTCAACACGATCGTCCCCGATTCACTGCCCACCCAAGGCGACAATGCCTACTACGTCAAGGTCTACCGGCACGATGAGCAGGCGACGAGAGAAAACTGGGGCATGCTGAACAAAGATTTGCTCACCATGATGAACGCAACAGACGATAACAATCAGGTCGTGACCGGCTATACCTACACCGTCCCAGCCGAGTCCGACGTCGAGATGTATTACTCGGTCACCTACGAGCATCTGGGCTATGAGGACCGGCGATTCCTCGGCACGAATACACTGGACCGCGCTGTGCACGAAGACAACGTCGCCCCGGCGGCTGTCATCGATGTTGAGGCCTTCTTCCAAGCCGAACCGGGCGGCGGCACGGGCAATACGACGATCGCTTGGACTGACATCATTGGCGAGGATGACGAGACCTACCATCTGTGGCGCTCGGGCTCACCGATCAACCTGACCACAGCACCCGGGGTCGAATTGATCGGCTCGATCGGCGAGGGGTACGAAGTATTCCGCCACGAGATCGAGCGCGGCATGCTCGGCCAGACATTCTATGCCGTCACCAGTTCAGATGTCAATGGTAACCACAACGATTCGGTCGGACCGAGTGCGGCGCTCGGCGCCGGAGAGGGCGTCGACGAAGACACCTTCACACCGTGGATTGCCGAGCCGACCAATGTCCACGCCGTCTACGATGGTGGGGCCGAAACAACCGTCACATGGACGGACCAACTCGGGGTCGAAGGTGAGACCTACCACATCTGGCGTTCGGATGTCCGATTGACATCCTTGTCCAACCTAGAATTGGTCGCGGAACTGATTGCTGTGGTGCCGGACTCGGTCGAGATCGCGACCATCCCCGTCGAGGATAATGTCGACGAGCCGGCCTACTACTGTGTCTCTAGCCTTGCCAGATACACCCACTCTTCAGAACCCTACGAGGACCTGCGCTTCCAACAGAATTGTTGGGGTCCAATCGCCGAGGATACACTCCGACCCAGCCTGCCCTTCCTCCAATCGGCGACGATGACCGACCAGGCCGGCGTGAAGATCACCCTCCTTCGCTGGGTGAACGACATCACCGAATCCGATGAGACCTACCAGATCTGGGCCCACCACGGTGACCCCTTTGGTGGAAATGAGTCCGTCATGAGTGGAGATGTGATGGAGGATGCTGGCTGGCAGACCGTCCTCGACCCGGTGACGGCGAACGACAACATGATCCCCGACTTCACCCGGGCCATCCCCTTGGAATTGGGCCTTGACCAAGTGACTTGGTACGCCGTGACAACCACCGATCAGTACGGCAATGCCAACACACAATTTTCGAAAGCGATGAATGCTCGGTCGGTCGTTGAAGACACCCAACCCGCGATCATCAGCGTACAGGTGCTGAATAATGAGGGCGAGGAAGTCGAGTCATTGCGCTCCGGCCAATACACCCTCAAAATCGTCTCCAACGAGGCGCTCGCAGAATATCCGATCATCAATCTGACGACGACGAATTACGTGGTCGATCAATTCGGCATCATCCAGAGCGGACACGCCTTCACCGACCAGACCTCGACCGTCCGCGCAACCCCGGTCTCGAATGCGGACTTTACCTACACATTCGACTTTGAGGTGACGGATACATTGGACACCTCTGAGATTCGCGCCATCATCACGATTCGGGATGAATCACAAAACATCGGCTTGACCGACATCGTCGGCTGGTCGATTGACGCTCAACTCCCCAATATCGTGGTCTACGCGCCAAACTCCCAGAGCCTGTACCTGTACGGCGAATTGATTCACGTCTACGGCGCGGTGACCGATGATGTCGGAATCGCATCTGTGGAAATCAAATTCCAGTATTATGACAAAGGCTGGACCTATCAAACCGAATGGACCAACATGACCGATCTGACCCCCGAGTCAAGCGATGGTCAGACTCTGGTCTTCGAATGGTGGGAGCCCGCGGCGACCTTCCACGATGTGGGCCAGAATCAGCGAGTCTACATTCGTGTGACGGATACCTCTGGCAATCAGGACGAGTTTGAAACCTCCTTCACCGTCGACAACTGCGTGCGTACCGTACTCGATTTCGACACCGCTTGTGCAGGACAATCCGGCATCGAGCCCCCCGTTCCCCCGCCCGAGCCCGAGGAGAGTTTCTACGAGGGACTCTATCTCATGGTCTACGCGCTGGCCATCGTCAATTTCGTATTGCTTCTGCTGGCCATGATCAGTCTGGTCATCGGCGGTGAATCCAAGAAGAAGAAGAAGGGCGACGACGACGATGAGGACGACGACGACTGGATGATGGAATTCATGAGCGACGGCGGTGATGACAACGAAGACACGGCTAAATCACCCGAAGATGTTCGCAAGGAAATGGATACGGCGAGCGAGGGCGCGACAGAACGCGCCGATGCTGACGATCCATTCGCAGCGTCCGAAGGACGAGATCGCAAGCGCCGCACGAAGAAGGACCCTGCCGAGAAGGAAGCTGACCAAGACGAGGCTGAGGATTCTGACGGGGACGATGACGACTTCGATGATGAGGACGATGACGATTGGGACGATGAGGACGACGACGATCCCGCGCCGAAGAAGAAGGCTGTCAAGCGCAAGAAGGCGACCAAGCGCAAGGCTATCAAGCGCAAGAAGTGAACAGGATTGTGATCGTCTGTTCGGAATGGGCGACCCTGCGACGGTGATCGACCAATACCGCCGCTATGTGCAGGATGGTCGTCTCGAGATCAGCGAGGTCATGGCGAGTGAACTCTCCGACCTGTTGCTCGCCAAGAAGAATCGCACCCTCGCCGAGCAGGGCCATCTCGTGATCGCACTTCGCGACCTTGCGAGCATCGATGAGATTCGCCAGAAGTGGGATGAGAGTCGTGCGGCCGGCGGCATGCTGGTCAAGGCGCGCCGCCAGTACGTTCGACTCCTCAAACAGAATGACCTGCGCGACGATTCGCGCGCTGCCGCAGCGATGGAAGCACCCGATGAAGTTCAACGTGGTCGCGTGCGCGCGCACGAGGGCGCCCTGCGCGCAGCACTATCCCATCACAAACGCGCCCGCAAGGTCCAGCCCGGTCTGATCGAGGCCTCATGGAGACCGTTGGAGGCGCATGTGATGATTTCATCCTCCCTCAAGAAAGCCGGCAAGGTTGGACTCTGTCTGGCCCGGGCGCTCGAAAATGCAGGCCCAGTCTCGCGCATAGGTGAGGCCTTCCAACTCAGCCCAGAAGGAGTGGATGCACAGCCATTGGACCCATTACTCTCCCACATCGGGACTTGGCTTGCACCCGATCTCCATCTGCCGGCGAAAGCGGCGGTGGCCCTGTCTCTCTGCAAGAAAGAAATCGAGCGACAGATGGCGGCGATCGAAGCGGGCCAACAGGCGGCGAACGCCCGACTCCAAGCTGCCATCGACACGCTTCAACCGACGATGGATTACCACGAATACAGCCGCGGTGGCACGTCTTGACTCAGGCTTTTCCGAGGTAAGTCAGCCATTTCCTGCAGGTTGGACACCAGGTCCAACGGTCCCCATTGTGCACGGTCTCATGCGACATCCCACCACATTCGGTACACGGGGCGTGCATGCCACTGCTGACGCTCGGTGGTTCACCCAATACATCGGGCTTGCGACGCAGAATCATCGCGCCGATCAGCAGGATGGCGAGCGCACCGATGAGCATCGCGGCCCACATCACGGGGGATAAACCGGCATCGGGTGTCGATTCCTCATTCACTTCAACCGGTGGATCATCACCCTCGTCGGCCGGGTCGACAGGGTCGGGCGGCTCGATGGGTTCCTCGTCGGCCGTGGCGGTGAAATTCGCCCAAGATTCCAAGCGTTGCCCATCCGTGCTCCAAGTGATCAATCGCAGGGTCAAGCGGTCATTGTCGCCCGTCTGATCCCACGTGAACTGGAAGGTCTCCACCCCTGTGCCCGGATCATCCCAAGCCTGCCAGGGGAGCGCACCGGGCGGCTCGATGTTCAGCATCAGGTGTTCCATGCCCTCGGTCGCATTCCACCCGAGGCCGTACAGATGGATTCGGTCAGTGTTCTCAGAGGCGCTCTTCCAATCCAATGAGATGGTCCATACGTCATCCTCCTCATCGGCGTGGATGTTGAACTGCGCGGGCAGATCGAAGTCCAGTGCCTCATCACAGCGGGATGGGTCTTCGGGATGATTGTCGATGGACAGTCCGGTGTCAGACGCCGTGGGACAACCATCGCCATCGAGATCGGACCAGGCGAGCGGGTCGAGGAAGAATGCATCTCCAATCTCTTGGCGCAGGCCATCCATGCCGAGATTGAACGAGTAGGCATCTCCCCAACCATCGCTATCGGTGTCTTGGCTCTGCAAGGGGTCGGTCGGGAAGGCATCCCCTACCTCGTCCTGTCTTAGACCATCGGTGCCGAGTGTGAAGGAGTGGTTGTCGCCAATACCGTCACCATCCAGGTCCCGCCACTGACTGGGGTCGTTGGGGAATGCATCGCCGCGCTCGTTCATGCGCAATCCACTGCTCGAATCAATCTCGTACAGGTGCTGGTCACCATGGCCATCCCCATCCGCATCGCACCATTGCTCTGGATTGTCTGGCCAAGCATCGCCGTACCCTACACCGAGGACACAGACGGGCCATTCCGCATCTGGGTCGGACCATTCGTCCCCGTCGGTGTCTGGACAACCGCCGCGGTCGAGGGTCGAGGTACCCCACACGGTGATGCAGCCATCGCCACCCGCACCGGGCGCATTGTTGTCGCCGAATCCATCCCCATCCGTGTCGGTCCACTGCAGCGGATTGTTCGGGAATTCATCTAATTCATCGATGATGCCATCCCCATCGCTATCTGGGATTAGGACCCACCATGACCCTGTGTGATTCGCCACCACCAGCCCGCCTTGATTGGGCAAGGCCAGACCACGTGGGATGCCGTCGACCGGCCAACTGCCGATCTGGGTCATGTTCAGACCATCGTAGAATTCCAGTTGACCCGAGGCGCTATCGGAGGAATCTCCACTTGCGACGACGAGGAATGAACCGCTGATGAAGGCCACACCGAAGGCTTCGTCGGTGAATTGGAAATTCAGCATCTGTTGGCTATTGTCCGCGTCCCACAGAATCGCTTCACCATCCCAGCCCGCCGTCATCAGGAAATTGAATTCAGTGTGCCAAGCGACCGCGCCGGTATAATTCCCATGCGAATAGGGGCTGCCTTGATCGGACCACAACGCTGGATCCGGGTCGTCGGTCTGCCACAAGCGCACCGTACCGTCCTGACCGGCACTGGCCAACCATGCGCCCGAACCAGAGAACTCCATCGTCCAATATTCGGTCGCATAGCCCCAACCGGTCACCTCTGACATCTGATCAAGGTCCAGGATGCTGACCTTGCCAGCGAATCCTGAATTGGAGATGTTTTCCGTCCACGACATGGCGAGAAAATTTTCCATCGGGTGGATGTCCATGCGCCCAAAGGCCTCGAAGTCTGGATTGTTGGATGGGATCCTGTATTCCCACAATTGCTTGCCATCCTCACTGCAGGCGATGATCGTCCCGTCGGAAAAGCCGACGATGGTCAGCATGTCGTGCATGACGACGCTCTTGGCATAGGGATAGGCAGCGATCGGTTGATCATAATCGGGGTGGAAGCATTGGAAGATAATCCGAGCCGATCTGTAATCGCGCACCGTCGCCACCCCGGCGGATTCTGCAAAGGCGATGTGGGGCTCGATCGGGTGGGCATCGATCTCCCGCATCAAGTCCGTCCCGAGCCGACGATGGATGTCCAACTGAGAGGTCTGGGGGTTGATGGTATGGATCTCGACGGTGCCGGACCGCCCGACAGTGGCGAAGCGGGTGTTGCCATCATCGACGGCGACAGCCGCGATGTCAGCGGCATAGGCCTTGCCCGCCCAAACCGTGCCATGCCAGCTATAATCGGAGAGAATCGCTCCAGCACCATCCAGCGTCAACAAACGACCCGGGTCGTGCAATCCAACGCCGACCATCGTGCCATCGGGCGCCCAGCGCACGCTCGAGATATTCTGTGGCAAGGGAGAATACCAGTTGATGTTGCCATTCTCTTGGAAGAAGTCTGCGACCACACCTTCGGTGGGGCGGTTGTAGCCGATCGTGTAGGTATTTCCACCCGGTGAGAAGTCGATCGCCCAGGCCATCGCCTCCGCGCCCGCGACATTTCTCGTCCAGGATTCTGCCAGGATATTCCCGGCCACCTCCCAACCTGTCACGGTATCGCGATACGGTCCGTTCCCTGGCTCTTGGACCCGGTTCAAAGCGGCCACGAAGGTCCCGTTGGCTGAAATCGCACAGTCCGCTCCCCAGTTCGTCGGATAGACATGGGCGCTATTGGAAGGGCCATCGTCGATGAAGAAGCCGACGTCCGCCACGATGACTTCGCCGCCGATGTTCGGGTCATCGATGTCACCGCAGAACACCACTTTGCTGCGATCATGGGTGATATCCAAGCCCCACAACCAACCCGCATGTGCCCCACTCAGGTCCGCACTCCAGCGTCCCGTGCGCTCCACCGTGGAATTCATCGGCCACATGCCGCCGTCATCGATGATCTCGTAACTGTACCAGCGGGTATTGCCATCCGCAGCGAGCACATGGCTGTCATCCAACCAGACCACCTCAAACAATGGATTTTCGAATTCAGCATAGAAGACGGTTCGGCCATCGCTCGCATTCCACACAACCAAGAGGTTCTCCCAATTATCGACAGCAGCAATCAACTCACCATTGGGAGAAAAGTCGACCTCCCACAAGGAACCGGTCGGTTGGGGTTGCCATAGTTGGGGTGTCCAACCCGAATGCCAGGCCGGGCGAATCGCCTGATTCCAAGGCTGGACTTGATTCATCTGCACACCCGACGCCTCGGGCTCTTCGGGCAGTTCCATCGGGGGGGCCGAGAGGGGGGCCGGGAGGGAGGCGGTCCAAGCGCTCGCGACCAATGCGAGAAGGGCGAGCAGGGCGAATACGACCCGCGCGCGCATGTGTGGCCAACCTCAGGCCATCATCTTGAGGCTTCCCACCATGGGTGTGGATGAGGAAACGGTGCACTGCGGTCGGGGCTCGGGGAAATTTTAGGGGTCTTGAAACCGCATTCTCTGTTCTTTTCTGAGGGTAATGGTTATCATACCGACAGCGAGCCTGAGAACATGCGTCATCTCATTGACCGTGTTTTGGAATTGCAAGAAGATGAAGAGGAAACGGAAGAGGCCGTCGTCTGCGACTCGGTGTCCGCGAACAACGGTGAACTGCACGAATTGCTCAAATCCCTCCAACCACGAATCCGTGTATTCGGGTGTGGCGGCTGCGGTGGCAATACCGTCGACCGTCTGAACGCGGCTGGGCTTCTCGATGAGGACTCGGTCCGAGGCATCGCTGTGAACACGGATGCTCAGCATCTGATTCGTGTCGGTGTCGGCAACAAGATGCTCATCGGTCGAACCGCGCGAGGGCGCGGTGCGGGCGGCGATCCCGAGAAGGGAGAGAAAGCCGCGTTCGAATCCGAGCGAAGCCTCCAGAAGGCGGTCGAGGAATGCGACCTTGCCTTCGTCACCGCCGGACTCGGTGGTGGCACGGGCACGGGCAGCGCCCACGTGGTCGCGCGCCTGGCCAAAGATGCCGGTGCCCTGACCATCGCGGTCGTCACCTATCCATTCGAATCCGAAGGCACGCTGCGACGTCAGAATGCAGAGTGGGGCCTTGAGCGACTGCGCGAGGTCTGCGATACGGTCGTCGTCCTGCCCAACGAGCGCTTGCTCTCCGTCGAGGGTGTGCGCGACCTGCCGATCGAAGCGGCCTTCCGCGTCGCCGATGAACTCCTCATGCGAAGCATCGCCGGGGTCACCGAACTGGTGACCAAGGAAGGGCTCGTCAACCTCGACTTCGAGGACCTCCGCGCAGTGATGCTCAACGGCGGTGGCATGGCGATGATTGGACTCGGTGAATCGAGTGGACCCGACCGCGCCATCGAAGCCACCCTCGAAGCGCTCGACAGCCCGTTGCTCGACATCGATGTCTCGGACGCCCGTGGCGCCCTGGTCAATGTCGTCGGCGGTCCCAACCTCACCTTGGGAGAAGCCGAAGCCTGTGCACAGATGATCCGCGAGCGCATCAATCCGTACGCCCGCATCATCTGGGGCGCGACCGTCGATGATTCGATGGGCAGTGAGATTCGGGTCATGCTCGTCCTCACCGGTGTCAAGAGTCAGCAGATCTTTGGAGCGGCCGCTCACCAGCAACTCCGCACCCTGCACAACCGCACACTCGAGTTCGTGAACTGAGCTCGACCGCCTTCCAGCCGTCAACCGACTCAGTCGGACTCGGTGCGTTTAAGAAAGGGAGGCAGGTCGCGAGGCATCCCAGAGGTTACCCCATGTCCAAGACGAGCAATGGCGACACCGAGCAGCGTGACTCATTTGAGAATCGCGTGCAGAAGTGGCAGGACAGCATCGAGTCGGGATTCCGTGGTCTGAAGACCGGGTCGTGGGCGCGCATTCTGAAGATGGCTCGCAAGCCTTCGTCCCTCGAATTCAAGCAGACGTGCATCGTCTGTGGCATTGGCATGTTTATCCTCGGTTTCATCGGATTCGTCATGTTGGTGCTGATGGACAATGTGCTGCCATCTTTCTTCAACTGGCTGACCGGCGGTTACTGAGGAGGAATTCGATATGTCTGATGCATTCATCGCGTTCGTTCGCCACGAAGACAAGGTTCTGCTGATGCAGCGGGCCGAGGGTGTGGCCGATTTCCCCGGCGCCTGGGATGGCGTCTACGGCATCGGTGACCCCGATGATCTCGACGCCGTCACCACCCGAATCGAAGAGGCGACCGGCATTTCCGCCGCCAACCTGACCCACGTTCGCAGCGGCACCGCCCGCGGTGTCGAATTCGGCAACCGACTGAACGATGTCACCCCGGTGCTATTCGTCGCCGAGAGCACCGAGGTCGAGCCCCGTACCCTGTACAAGGACGCGGAGTGGGCCGACCCGGGCCACATTGATTGGACCGAGGACAACGACGGTTCGGTCACTCGAAAGATTCCCCGCAAAAACGTCAGTCAACTCGGTGAGTTGTACGGTGATGTCGCCGCGTATCTCTACATCGTCAAGACGACCATCGGCCAGGAGCAGAAGGTCGCTCGCGAGATGAAGGCCCGCCTCTCAGGAACGGGCTCCCTCGCCGACATCCAAGGCGAGATCTACGGCGTGCTCCACCCCTCTCTCATGCGCGGATACATCTTCGTCGAGGCCAGCGCTTTCCACCATGTGGAGAAGCTCATCGGTCGCGCCGGCGGTCGTACGACGCCGCTGAAGAACTGCAACCGCGTACTGCCCGGCGCCGCACCGCTGGGTGACGTCACCCCCTATCTCGAGCCCAAGGCGGCAACCGCCGGCATCGAAGAGGGCGACATCGTCGAGATCCGTGTGGGCGCATTCAAGGGCGAGCGCGCCCGTGTCACCAACATCGCCGAGACCAAGGAAGAGGTCACCGTCGAACTGTTCGAAGCGGCTGTGCCGATTCCGATCACCGTCCGCGCAGATCAGGTCCGCGTCACGCAGCGCGTCGATTGAGAATTTTTGACCACCACGCGCGTGTTAAATACAGGAAGAAAGTCGCCGGGGCGCCTCAAAGGGAGTGAACAGCATGTCCGCACGAAATGAGACCCCGCACACCATCCTCAAGACCCTTGGTCAGAAGACGTGCAACGGCTCGTGGGAGGCATCCACAGAGAACCTCACCATCCAGCAGGTCATCGACGTCAGCGAGACCAAGAAGGCCAAGCTCACGGGCGCCAGTCAGAAGGCGCGCGCCCTCGAGGTCATGGGCACCTGTGTCTCGATGCGAATCAACGTCGAGGGCATGCACCCGAAAGAGGCCATCGCGGCCGTCAAGCAAGGAGATTTCGACTCAGCATTCAATTGAACACAACAATCACGGGTTGCGGGAGAGGGGCGACCCTCGTGGACCGCAGGGGTGAGAAAAAATGGAAAAAAACATCAAGCAAGCCATTGAACAGGCCCTCTCTGAGGCGCCTGAGCGCAAATTCGTCGAGACCGTGGAGTTTGCCTTCACCATCAAAGACGTCGACCTGAAGAACCCCTCGAACCGCATTCAGGAGGAGATTCGTCTCCCCGCCGGTCGAGGCCGAACGCCGAGCATCGCCATGTTCGCCACCGGTGAGATGGCGGCCAAGGCCAAGGATGCCGGCATCATGGTCATCGAGCCGAGTCAGATCGAAGAGCTCGGCGGCAACCGTCAGAAAGCGCGCAAGATGGCGCGCAGGCACGACTTCTTCCTCTCCGAGATTCCCCACATGGGACCGATCGGTCGATTCCTCGGTGTGGTTCTCGGACCGCGCGGCAAGATGCCGCGCCCCGTGCCGCCCGTGGCCGACCCCGCGGCCATCGCGGCTGGTCTGCAGAACGTGGCCATCGTGCGCAGTCGCGACAAGATCACCTTCCACACCGTCATCGGTACGCGAGCCCAGGACATCGAGGCCCTCACCGAGAACGGCATGGAGGTCTGGAAGCGTGTGATGAGCAAGCTCGAGCGCGGTCCCGGCAACATTCGCTCGTTCTACATCAAGACCTCGATGGGACCATCCGTCAAGGTAGAGGTGATTGAATGATCCCCAAGGCAGCCCAGTGGAAGAGGGACCGTGTCACGGTCCTTGCCGACCTCTTGCAAAAAGACGGCGTCATCGGCATCATCGATGTCTCAGGTGTGCCCGCAACGGCCATGCTCGGCATGCGCGACACCCTGCGCAACCAGATGGTCCTGACCATGGCGAAGAAGACCCTCGTCCGCCGCGCCTGGAAGAAGGCCGGCCTGTCCGAGGATGAACTCGACACGCTCCTGTCCGACGTCGAACAGCCGATGCTGGTCCACTCTGACGACCTCAACGCCTTCCAGCTCTTTGCGGAACTGGACAAGACCCGCACCGGCCGCGCCGCCAAGGCGGGCGACCTCGCTCCCGAGGACATCATCGTCCAGAGTGGACCGACCTCCTTCGCACCCGGCCCAATCGTGGGCGAATTCAACTCGGTCGGCATCCCAGCCAAGATCGACAAGGGCAAGGTCTCGATCAGCAAGACCGTCACCGCTGTCGAAAAGGGTGAGCCGATCACCGCCGACATGGGCCTGATGCTCGCCAAGCTCGAGATCAACCCCATCGAGATCGGCCTGATTCTCTCCGGCGCGATCGAAGGCGGCATCGTCTTGCCCGCCTCGGACCTCGACCTCGACCTCGATGGCTTCACGGCCAACATCAAGAGCGCCACCAGTGGCGCCTTCAACCTGGCCTGCAACATCGGCTGGTTCACGCCCGAGACCCTGCCCGCACTGCTCGCCAAGGCGTCCAGTGAAGCAATGTCCGTGGCGGTTGAAGCCGGCGTCCACAACGAAGAGACGATGCCGATCCTGATCAGCCGGGCCCACGCCCGCATGCTCGCAGTCGCGGGCCAGATGGATTCCTCTGCATTGGACGAAGAACTGTCCAGTGCGCTCGGCGCAGCGACCGCGGTCGCTGCGGCAGCCCCCACCAAAGATGCACCGGCTGAAGCCGCTGCAGAAGAGGCTGAGGGAGAGGATGAGGAAGCCGAGTTCGATGGACTCGGGGATCTCTTCGGATGATCCGAACAACACAAAAAAAAAGGTGAACAAAAATGGAATACGTATACGCGGCAATGATGCTGCACTCTGCAGACAAGAAAATCGATGAGAAGGCTGTCAGCTCCGTTCTGGACGCTGCCGGTGTGAAGGCGGACGACGCGCGCGTGAAGGCGCTCGTCGCAAGCCTCGCTTCCGTCGACATCGGTGAGGCCATGAGCCAGGCGATTGCAGCACCTTCCGCTGCGGCACCCGCCGCGGCTGGTGGTGCTTCTGATGCGCCGGCCGCTGAGGCCGCCGAGGAAGAGGAAGAAGAGGAAGAGGACACGAGCTTCGAAGGCTTGGGTTCCCTCTTCGGCTGAACCCCGATGCAGAGTTGCAACAACCGACAATAAACCAGGATCTCAAACCCACACGGTGGGGCGCCCCCGAGCGTACGCTGGCCGCCTGACTCGAGAGAGTCGGACGGTCGCCGGGGCTGCCAATCACCCGCGCCTCGTCCAGCCATGCCGGGCCCGGCGCCCCTCCGCGGTGGACTTTTCACCCAGCCCCCGATTCGTGGGGCTGCGGCATCCTCATGACCGAACCGCGTCAGCATTCGATGTATGGCCCGGCCTCGCCTCGTCACCCTCGAGGTCAGCATCTCGCCGACCCAGGCGGTGCGCAGCCTGCGCGAGATCGCCGCCGAGGCCGGTTGGGATTGGGAACGGGAAGAGGGCACCCGTTTGGTCGATCGTTGGATGATCATCATGCCGATCGCCCGCACCACCCGCTCGTTTCGACTCGCCATCACCTCCGGCGAGGGCCAAGGCCTCATCCTCTCCGCTTGGCAAGAGGTCGGTGGCACCGCGGGTGGCATCACCATGGTCGAATGGGTCGTGCCCGGGCACCTGACCGGGCCACCGCTCCACCAACTCCTGCGCGCCTGGGCCGCCAAACATCCGCGATGTCCGTGGCGCTGGCGCTTCTATGAGCGCAGTGTGGTCGGTTATCTGATGCCCGTGTGGCGGCGCAGCCGCCGCGAATTCCGTCGCTTCGGCTTCGACACCGCCAAATCCGCATGGCCCATCGAAGCTGAATGGCCACCCATAGGGTGGCCCGACACAAGGGAAGAGGAATGAAGCCCTGCGATAGGGCAGATTCATCAACCACGCACCCACAGACCGATTCGGAGGAGACCACATGGTATTGGACACGATCATCGATAAGTGGTTCTCGACTCAGGACCAGAAGGTGACCTGGGCCATCTCCCTCGCCTTCCTCATCATCTTCCCGATCTACTTCGCCAACATGGCCGCCTTCCTCCCCGATGGCTCGGTCATCGGCGCTGACATCGCCGGCGAGTGGGAAATCTCGTTTGAAGAGAAAGAAATCGCGACCTTCGAAAGCACCGAGACCCTTCTCGATGACGAAGAATTCGACTTTGAGATGACCTTCGATGATGCCAATTCAAACCTCGCATACGTCGAGGTGACGGTCGCGCATGGCGAGACCGACGAGAATGGGCAATGGCCCGATCAGTGTGACGACGCACAGGGCGAGATGGTGATGGATGGCATCGGATCTTACATTGAAACAGGATCGACGTTGACCGGTTCATCCGGAAACCAATGCCCAACGACCTACACGATGCGGATCATGATGCTCGAAAACTACACCGGTGATACCTACGTCGAGGAGGGGCAGCGCTCCGTCATTCTCGCCAATTGGACGTCGGCGGATGATGCGGGTCGTGGCGACTGGATTGCACGCATCACCCTTGAGACGCGGACCGGGAGCAAACCCGGCCCCTTCGACCCTCTCGCATTGAGCAACAACGAGAATGGAGAGGACATCACTGTGACCATGCGATTCGTTGGCGTCACCGCCTCGGCAAAGATGAACATCGATCCAACGCTGTGAGTGCCTAGCGAACCCTTTCAAGGGGATTCGGTCTTCGAGGGGACATGGAAATCGCAGTGGCCATCGTACTCGGGATTGCAATCATCGGTCTCAGCATCTTTCTCGGCTTTCTTCTGAAGATCATTCGACAATGGGAAGGCGCGGTATTGTTCCGCCTCGGTGTCTGCAAAGGGGTCCTGAAACCGGG
>CAVOCV010000005.1:0-32195 GCA_963694325.1 Candidatus Thalassarchaeaceae archaeon
TGGCCGACGCCGCAGTCCTCTGCGTCGCGGCCAACGACGGTGTCAACGCCCAGACCAAGGAACACGCCTTCCTCGCGCGCGTTCTCGGTGTCAAGCAGCTCATCGTGAACATCAACAAGATGGACATCTCCGGTGTCAGTTACTCCCAAGACAAGTACAACACCGTCGTGGAAGAGGTCCAGACCCTGCTGAAGATGGCGGGCTTCAACCCGGCCGATGTGCCGATGATTCCCTGCTCGTCCTTCCTCGGCGAGAACCTGTACAACAAGAGCGAGAACATGAGCTGGTACTCCGGCCCGACGCTCTTCGAGTGCCTCGACAAGATCGAGATGGGCCCCAAGCCCACCGACCGCCCCCTCCGCCTGCCCATCCAGGATGTCTACAAGATCAGCGGCATCGGCACCGTTCCGGTCGGCAAGATCGAGACCGGCGTTCTGAACGCTGGCAAGACGGTCGTGTTCAACCCCAGCCAGAAGTCGGCTGAGGTCAAGAGCATCGAGATGCACCACACGATGGTCCAGAAGGCAGAGCCCGGCGACAACGTCGGCTTCAACGTCCGCGGACTGTCCGCGCAGGACATCCGCCGTGGCGACATCGCGGGCTACGCGGACAACGAGCCGTCCTTCGTGCGCCACGACGAGACCTTCATCGGTCAGATCCAGCTCATGGACATCCCCAAGGCGGTCGCCGCGGGATACACCCCGGTCTTCCACGCGCACACGGCTCAGGTCGCTGTCCGCTTCGTGGAACTCCTGGAGAAGACCTCCAAGGCTGGCAAGGAGGCGAACCCCGCCTTCCTCGTGACGGGCGATGCATGCCTGATCCGCTTCATGCCGACCAAGCCGATGGCCATCGAGCAGATGGACAAGTTCCCCGAACTGTCCCGCTTCGCGATTCGTGACATGGGCAAGACGGTCGCCGCCGGCGTCTGCATGAAGATCGAGAAGAAGTGAGCCCCGCTCACAACGACAAGATCCAGAGACGCTGACGGAAGTGAACCGAAATGCCTGTTGTCACCACCATCAAACTGACTGGCGAGAACCACCGCGACGTCGATGACGTCTGCGGCGCGATCCGCGACATCAGCACCAGCACCGGAGTCAAGCTCCGTGGACCCATCCCTCTGCCGACCCGCCGCTTGGTCGTCCCCTGCCGCAAGGCACCGGACGGCGAGGGCAGCGAGACGTGGGACCACTGGGAGATGCGCATCCACAAGCGTCTCCTCGAATTGGTGACGAACACGGCCAAGGATGAGACCGCGCTGCGACAGGTGCTCCGCATCCCGATCCCGGACACCGTCACCATCGAACTCAGTCTGCGCAACGTCGCGTGAGATGAGACTGGCCACTCACTTGAGTGGTGCTGCAGCCGCGAATCCCGCGGCGATGAGCGTCTCTGCGAACAGGCTTGCACAGTGATGGACATCCCCTTCGAAGAGTTCGATATCCTCACCATCCTCATCGATCAGCGGTTCGGGCAGATTCTGTAGAATCAAGATGCGGACGAGGGAAGTGGATTCGGAGAGTGGCTCGGCCTCGACCTCGGCTTCGAGAATCTCCACTGGCATATTCTCAGAAATTTCAGGAAAACCCTCGATCAGAGCGACGCGGTCCTCGTCGTCAAAGTCCGGGTCTTGCCAGACCTCTTCCCCCGCAGACAATGGGGCTTCGTCAACGCTCGGCGGTGCTTCGCCGGTCAGGCCTCCAGGTCCATCGACGAAGGCATCCAATTGGGCATTGCCCGCCGGCGTGGCGATGTTGGGTCTTTCACTGGAGAGGACCCCTTGTTGGAAGACCTTCCACGAGACGTTCTGCTTGTATTGCTCGATCAGTTCGGCAACCCCTGCGTGGAAGGCGCGCTCCGCCCCATCCTGGCGCTGCCAATCCAAGGGGACGAGATTTGCCTTGACATCGGGTGCCGCATCCCCAAAGGGGGTGCTCACGAGGTTGGTGAGTGCGGCGTGGTTGACGAATGCCGTCAGCCGGTGTCGGGTGAGGTCGGCGATGGTGCGCCGAAGGTTCGACTGTCGTCGCGACAGGTTCTGCGCCCGGGCCGACCATCCCTCGGTGCGGCCGATCTCGGCCAGTTCCATCTCAATCGATTGGAGCAGATGCGAACACATCTGCCAGAAATCAGGGCGGGGGAGGTCGACGGGAAGGGCACGTTTGGTCTGTTGCCGAAGAAGCGCATTCAATTGCGCTTCAATGGCCGACAACTCCGGCCCAGACATCCGCTCCTGCACCGTCATGCCGTCCACCGCGAACCCATCGTGACCCGGGCCGGTTCTTGAACCAATCCGACGAGCCGCGCCCCTCGACCGCTTCACAGACCGCCGTGGCGTTCAAACCCTGCACGGGGGGTGGCCAGCCACCGGAGGCGAGGCCATGCGAACAGCGATCCTTCTCGTGTTGCTCATGTTGGGCGCACCGCTGGCCGTCGCAACCGAGTCTCCGTACATCGGCGATACCGAACTCATCGTCCAGCCGATCGGCGATGGTACGATGGTCAATCTGACCGAGGATGCCTTCGTCGTGCCGGCCAACGCCACCATTCTCGACGGCTGGGTGAACATCTCAACCGGGGCCAACGGCGACGGTGGAACCGGACGGCATTGGTTGGCGGATGACCCGAACCTCAACTTCAGCCACGGCAACTTGTCGGATGCCTCCATCGAGGTCTTCGACAACGAATTGACCCTCGGCGTCAACCAAACCGTCGGCCGCCTCGACGACCTCGAATCGCTCTCCCTCCGCTTCCAGCGCTATACCTCAGGCGGCAATGTCGACGTGTGGCGCATGGCCGAGCCGAGCCAATTCAACGGCCCACTGGCCATGAATTACAGCGCCAGACAGGCTGCTGGGGGCCTGATCCCTGCACTTGCACCCGACGGCGCCCTGATCGCTGCCACACTGCCCGAGGACCCCTTGCCTGCGGGCACGTTCGCTTGGATATCATCCACGGCGAGCGCGGTGCCCGTCATCGCGATGGACTGGATGATCTCGTTCAATCACTGGTACCATCTGCACCACCTCAACGCCAGCACGGGTTCCTCCGGTGCCTGGCTCGAGGTCAGCCTCGACAATGGTGCCACGTGGAATTATGTGACCCCCGAGGGCGGATACCCAGCCAACATCTCGACGACCGCGCCGGTTCCACAGGGTGCAGCCGGACCCGGCTTCGGTGTCTTCGGCGGACCCAATGCGTCGGGCTGGGTCAACTCGACCTTCGACATCTCCAGCCTCCACACGCCTTCATCGACCAACCTGATGCACCGCTTCGTCGTCTGGACAGACCCCTCCGGTCAGGTCGATCGACCCGGTTGGTATGTCGATGAGGTGACCCTGTCCAATCAGGGCACCACACCCGGTTCGTGGTTCCATGGCTCACTCACCGGAGAATATGCGGCGGATGCACATGCCCAACTGACCCTGCCGCTGCAACTGAACATGAGCGGGGGAACCAGCGGTGCGTGGATGCTGCGCTACTGGACAGATTTCGACCTCGAAGGAGGTTCGTGGGACAAATACAAGGTGCGCATTTCCAATGACAATCTTTCCTGGCATCGCTTGTCTCCCGTCGGTGGAATCCCCGGACCCAACGGCCTGACCGTGGGTGGGCGGACCATCATGGACGACACCGGCGGCTGGATCGAGGTCGCCCACCCCTTCCCCTCCTCGTTCACGATTCCCGCCAATGGCAGCGTCATGATTCGCTTCGAGGTCGAGACCGACCAGATGCCCTCCTCGGGCTATGGCAATGCCCTCGACCCGCCCGAGGGCATCTTCATCGATGATCTCAGCATCACCCGTACCGTCGGCGGTGCGACCAGCACCCGCTGGTCGGACAACCTCACCACGCCCGCCGGTGGCTGGCACGGTCTGTTGACCGGCGGCTCTTTCGACCAATGGCAGCACCTGACCGGGTGGGGCAATAACGGGCCGAGCGAATCCACCTGGTCATTCGAGAATGCCCCCCGCGTCGCTCTGGGGTGGACTGTCGACACCGCGCACGGACAACCCTGGGCCTTCGGCAATATCTCCAACGCCTCCGGCTGGGGGCCCAGCGCCTGGCCGAGCGGGACCACAGGCGCGGCGATGGGCCTCGACTTCCGCCACGCGGCCAACACCTGGACCCACCTGATCAGCCCCGCCTACCACATCCCGGTCGGTGCCAGCGCACGGGTCACCTTCGACCACTTCATCTGCGCCGAGGCCGGCTGGGATGGCGGCGTGCTCTACACCAGCATCGACAACGGCACAACTTGGCAGATGTACGGTCAAGAAATTCCGGATTTCTACGATGTCCAACACTGGAATAATGCCCAGTCCCCCCTGTATCAGAAATGGGTATGGGACGGGTCCAATCAGAAGGGGGGCGGCTGTCAAACGAACAAGTCATTCACCCATGTCGAAGGGGATCTGTCCTCCTTCGGTGGCCAAGACGTGATGCTCCGTTTCTCCTTCTTCTCAGACACATTTTACGAATTCGACGGCTGGTACATCGACGACGTCGGCGTCATCGTCGACTGGTTCGAAACCAACGGCACCTGGACCAGTGAGGTCATCCCGGGAAAGATGTGGACCGAAGCCGGGAGTTTGGACATCGATGCGATGGTGCCCGATGGGACCTGGGTCCGTGTCAGCGTCGAGAACTCTTCACGGTTTTATGGGGGGTCGGTCGAGAATGAGACATTCCCCGTGGTGTTCCGGGGCGTGGATTATCGAATCCGTATCGATTTCGGAACGACGAACCATCAGCTCACACCTCGGATTCAGGGACTCCACCAAGGCGCTGTGCGGATATTCAGCGCTGCGGATGGGTCGAATGGGTGGGGCCTCCCCGCTGAAGTGAATCAGAATCGGTTGGTCGGCAATGTGACCAATCCAACATTGAACACCCAATCCATCCCTGCCGATCCGGTCTTCGGCGCTGCGCCCATCGAGGCGGTCACGATCTCGGCCGACGCCGCAGGCGCCCTGTTTGAAATCACAGATGGGCAGGGAACTGTGTTGGTGTCTGGCAGTTTGACGAATCGAACCATCCAACTTCCGCACGCCGTCGCAGTCATTCGTCCGACCATTTCTCTCCAACCTGGAGGTTGGATTCGCCATGCATCGTTCACCGGCCATCTCGGGGCGCCGATGACATTTGCCAGCGTCGATATCGGTGGCGATGGCACGGAGGATTGGAGTTGGCCTCCGGCAACCCCGTTTGGCGCTCTCGGTTCATTCGGCTGGATGACGGGTGAAGTGAATCACGCCCGTTCTCAAGGGAGTCCTTGGGCACCGGACCCCGCATGGGTCACCGACCAGGCGTGGCTTTGGTACGCGCCGGTGAACCTTTCATGGAATTGGCCTGGCGGGGCGACTCAAACGATGACAGCGGGTGAAATGCGATTGCTGGAGCGCTCACCCGACGATATTCAGAACGTGAATCCATCCATCCAGCTCGATCTGTATCACATCGGCAGCACATGGGAATCCACCTTCACAATCAATGGTCTCGGCCCATCCCTACGCGGGGTGCAGGCAGAGGCGATCAACGGGACGGGCCCAGGAACGATGGTCTCCGGTGATGTGCACATTCCCATCGTCGTGAGCGCGGATCAGGGCGGTGTTTCGATCGAGGGAAGCGTGAGCCATGCCCAACGGATCACGAATGGCGTCGTTTGGACCCCTGTGGGCACGATGGTGCCCGACCAAGAGGTGACGATCATCACCGAGCATCGCCACCTTTTCGACCGAAGTCTGTTGGACACAGCGATTCTCCGCATGCAATCCAGTCAGGGTGTGGCCATCGAGGTCCACATCTCAGAACTGGCCACCCAACCCGTCGCCATTCAGGTATTCGGGGCCGATGAGATGACCTTGATCGACGTGAATATCACCGAACTGGGTGGTGACGGCTATCGCATCATGTGGACGATGGCCGCGCAGTGGGCCTTTGACGATCAAGATTTGATCGAGGTACTGGCCGAGGCCATCGAACCGGACGGGTTCACGATGGGTCCGGGTCATGGACAGATTGGCGGATCCAATCATCAGGCGATGGAGAATGATCTCGAGGTCGTCTCGTGGGAGGTTCGCGACGAAGCGGGTCGCCTCTTGTCCAATGCCTGGGATGCGCGTTACCCACTGCATGCCCGCGCCGGTTCCACCCTCGATGTGACAGGCGTGGTTCGTTTTGAGGGCCAAGCCGGCATCCACCCGACAGTCGATGCCTTCCGTGTGGCATTGGAGTCGGGAACGACACAGACGCTCGGCATGAGTGGGTCTGGAGGTGGCTTCACAGCGAGCCTTGACCTGCCGTTCACACCGGGCAACATCACCCTCTCCCCTTGGATTCTACAGATCGGTCCTCAGGGCGTCCCCTCGCTAGGCGCTGTCGATGCATCGGGTGGCACGCTATCGGTCGAGGTGCGCATCGATGATGCCCCGCCGTCGCTCGGCCCGCTGATGATTCACACCCCTCTGGGTGGTCAGTCTGCGGATGGCAATATCCTGTCTCCCAATCGCTTGTTGCCACTGTGGATCGAGGTGGCGGATGCTGAATTGCTCGAGTCCTTCGTCGACCTTCGCTGTTGGTTGGAATCCCATGATGACATGGATGGGGATGGGGTGCCTGATGAGGATGAATACGGCCACTCGAACCAGTTCATCGGTGGCACGCCGCGGGGGATGATTCGGGTGGATTTCCCGGCCATGAGTTTGACGGGCATGGAGGATGGAGACCGGATTTCCTGCTTCATGGAAGGGGCTGACTTCGCTGGATATGCCTTTGTCGGGGCCGGTGGCCCTGGTTTTGATGCCGACCTTGCGACGATGACGGTCGAAACCCAGCGCCCGACCCAGGTCAGTTTGCCCTCGATCTCGCTCGACCGGCATCTCGACATGTCGCTGTTACAGGCCAGTGCCCACACTTTTTCGTTCACCCTGATCGATGGAAATGGCATCGAATCGATCGATTCGATCGATCTGGATCTCGCTGGCGATGGGCGGGGTACCTTGCATTATGAGCCGCTCCTCGGCGAATTGAGTGCACCGGCCGGCAGTGAATTGATTCCGCTCGGCTCAACTGTAGAGTCGTTGGGTGATGATGCCTATGCGGTCGCGTTGACCTTCGCCATCGGATTCAGCGCACCCGAGGCATGGCAATCGGGGGCCTGGGTGCCCGATTTGGTCATCACCGAGGAGGGAGAGATGGTCTCCAGCGGTGCCCTTGACCTTGATCATCTGTCTTGGGCGCTCGACCATCGGCTGCGCTGGGTGGTCGACGAGGTGACGGATTTGACCGCACCCGCGATGCCCGCCTATGAGAATCGCGTCAATCTTCAACCCGGGGATACAATCTCGCTCTCGGCCTCCGTTGTACACCGAGAAACCGCATTGCCAATCGTCATTCCATTGCCCGATGAGGATGGCATCACCCTGTCGGTTCTCGGTGGCATCCTCCCTCGTGAATTATCACTTGACATCGATGAGATCGGCTTCAGCACGACGCTTGAATTTGAATCGGGCAATTGGCCAGGTCCGTTACACGACGTCCAGTTCGGCCTGACCAACCGCAGTCGATGGAACATCAGTTTACCCGACCTCTCCTTTGAGGTCGCCATCGATGACGTGGCGCCGCGCATCGAATTCCAGACGACCAGCTTGGTCCAGATGCGTTCCGATGCCCTCTCCGGTCAATTGGTCTCCTTCTCTGTCGAGGATGCGGGTGGCATGGGCGACCAGTCCGTCAACCTGCAGTGGACCTTCCGACGGGGCGGCATCGAAGTCGCGGGCGCACAGGGTGAGATGGACTTGGGTCTCGGTGTGCATTCCGATGGATCATGGGTCTATTCGGCCTACGCCGACTTCACCCCACCCCTACCGCTCATGGCGGGTGATATGCTGCTGATTTGGGTGGAAGCTCAGGACCTTGCGGGCAATTCGATCGAAGGCTCCGGCAGTGCTTCCGCCCCCCGCGTGCCCTATCTTGAGGTCATGCACTTCTCTCCTGAACTGACCTCGGTCTGGGTCAACCCGTCCGAGCCCGAGGTGGGCGACATGGTGCGCGTCGATGTCCGCGTGACCAATAACGGAAATTTGGCCGGCATCCTCACAGTGGGCCTTTGGGCGACCGAACCTCAACCGAATGGCGCGGACCAGATTGTCGAACTCGGTGAAGTGAATCTTTCCTTGGACCGTCATGAGGCTGTATTGCTCACCTTCGAATTCGAGGCATGGCGAGAGGGCGATCTGCAGGTCTACCTCATCCTCGATGACAACCCCGATAACCGCATGCCGGTGGATGTGCCGCCAATCCGGGAGGAGGGGGCGAGCCTGTCGACGCTCGAACGCATCTTTGGCGATGGCGTATTGGCGCTCGGACTGCTCATCATCGCTTGCCTTGCCCTCGGCTTTGTCGGCGCGATATTCTACATCAGCCGCAGGGATGTCGAGGACGAATATTGGCCCGAGCCGCCCGAGGTATTCCCCGATCAAGTGCCGCCACCGTTGCCCCCCGGTTTGGATGGGTCGGCAGAGGAAGAGTGAACACCACCAAGCGATTCGCGAGGCCACTGCAGGGGTTCCCGAGTGGTCAAAGGGGGCGGGCTCAAGATCCGCTGCCAAGTGCTTCACAGGTTCAAATCCTGTCCCCTGCACCAATTTAATGTGGTCAATCAAAGTCTTCATAATGACTACAATAGTGGCCCATCTCATGGCGAAGATCAAGGCGAATGTCTGCGAGTGTGACTGCAAGATGAAGCGACTCTACACCCGTGCCGAGGGTGGCAAGGGCTGGGATGCCCGTGGCTGGCTCTGCGATTGCGGTTGCGGCTGCATCTGCTTGGACGAAGGCGAGTGGTCGATCATCGAGTGCGACACCGGGTGCTGCGAGCCCGATCCGTCTTGTTGTTGACCAATTGGGAAATTGATTTTTCAATTGAGAAATCCCCAATCATTTCGATTTGTCTTGACAACTTCAGCGAATGCCTTCACAGCGAGGTTCAAACCAGATTCGTTGTTCGCTCGACGCGATGGGGGCGCCAGATGACTTCATCCTCGTTGAGGATGAGGACGAACCGAAACCGGTGGATGTCGAGGTCACGACGCCAGCCAAAGCACCGGCTGAAAAAATCCCGGTCAAGCAACGGTTCGCCGGGCTGACCTCCCGTTTGTCAAGTCAGGTCGACCAAATCAAGGATCGATTGAAGCCGCGATTGGTGGATATTGAGGTCGAAGCAACCGCCGAGGCCGAGGTCCTCTCCTTGGAGATCGATGGGGTCCACACCTTCGACTGGCCGTTGAAGGGAATGGATTGCCCCGATTGTGCAGCCAAGGCAAAGCGAGCGACTGAGAGGCTGCCCGGCGTGGAGGAATCACAGATTTCCGCGACCATGGGCACGGCGTCGATCCGCATCGATCTCGGTGCAGGCCATACCTCCAAGGTGGCGTCGGTGCTGGCCAGCCTCGGCCATGAACCCGACCTGCCCTGGCAGCGAATTCGAGGGGTGACAGCCAGTGGTTTGTCGACCCGGCACAACTTGCATCGAAATGAGTTGAAGGCGCTGTTCACCCAGATTCCAGGTGTGCTCAATGCGCGCTTTGAGGATGCCGCGGTCCACATTCAAATCGTCCCCGATTTGAGCGCGGAACTGCGGGCCGAGCAAGAGGCTGGATTCCTCCGAGTCCTCGGCGTGAGTCCATCGTTCAGCAAGGTCGAGGACGATCGGCTCGACACCGCCCAATGGCGCTTGGTCCTGACCCTTCCCGCCGTGTTACTGCTCGGCATAGTCTTGTTTGCGGGGGACTTGAATCCGAATGTCCTCATGGCCCTGACCCTGGTCGGGGTTGCCCTGTCCGGCTGGCGCATGTTTGCCGAGGCCTGGGCCGGTCTTCAGAATCGCGAATTGGGCTTCCAATTGCTGACCTCATTGGCCGTGCTCGGCGCTCTGTTCGGCGAGCATTGGTCCGAGGCGCTGATGGTCGCGATTCTCGTCGCCGTGGCCTCCCATATGGAGGAGGCTGCCCTCAAGAAAGCGCGCGAGGCCATGCAGGGTGGCTTGGACCGATTGCCACGTCGTGCCCGTCGAATCTCAGCACCGAAGGCGATCACCGGCATCATTCTCGAGAAGATATCAACCGTCCTCCCCATATCAACGGATGTTCACGAGGACGAGGATGGCATGGTGCCGATCGATCTGCTAGAAGTGGGCGACCGCGTCGAGGTTCGAAGTGGCGAAATCCTGCCGGTGGATGGCCTGGTCCTCGAGGGCATCGGGTCCCTGAATCGGGCACCCTTGACTGGAGAGAGCATCCCCATCCGGGTCTCCAAGGGAGATGCGGTGCACGCGGGTCTGGTCCTCGACCGCGGCCCACTCGTCATCGAGGCGACGGCGATCGGTGCAGCCACCCGCCTCTCAGGTCTGATCGATGAGGTTCGCACCTTTCGCGAACGCCCACCGCGCATACAGGCGACGGTCGAGAACTTCTCTCGATGGTGGGTGCCGACCGTGTTGATCGGCGCCATGTTCGCTGGCCTTGTGACCGGCGACATCCGCATCATGCTCCTGCTGTGGGTGGTCGCCTGCCCGTGTGCCCTTCTGCTCGCCGCCCCCGTGCCTCACGCTGCGGCGCTGTCGACCGCGTCTCGGTTTGGAGTGGTCGCCCGCGGTGGAGATGCTCTCGAAGCCGCAGCGCGCATCGACCTCGCCCTTCTCGACAAGACCGGCACGCTGACCAGCGGTCGGCCGAAATTGGACCAGATCATCGTCGCCGGCATCGAGCGAGATGAGGCCGTCCTGCTCGCAGCGGGCCTCGAGCAGCGCTCCAACCACCCCTATGCATCGGTCATTCTCTCAGAATCTGACCAAGCCTTCCACACGGTGGAGGGCCTGACGGATGGTCGCGCGGGTGTCTCGGGCACACACCAAGGAAAGACGGTCATGTTCGGCCGTCAGGATTGGCTGGAGTCCGAGGGCATCGACATCCCAGCCGTTCTGCTGAAGAACCTCAATTCTGACCACGGACTATCCCTCTTGGCGAAGGATGGAACGGCCGTCGCCGCCTTCACCTTCATCCACGATGATCTGCGGCCGGGAGCCGCGGAGATGATTCACGACCTGCGCGCGATGGGGGTGGCTGTGGAGTTGCTCTCCGGCGATGCCCAGCCCGCGGTCGAGGCCCTCGGGCGACTGGTCGGCGTGCCCGCCGCCCATTGTCGAGGAGAGATTGACCCCGAGGGCAAAGCCATCTGGGTCGAGCGTCGCAGCCAGGGCCGCCGCACGCTGATGGCCGGAGACGGATTCAACGATGCCGCCGCCTTGGCGGCGGCGGACATCGGCATCGCCGTCGGCAGTGGGGAACAGGTCAACCTCGACGCAGCGGACGTGCTGATTCCCGGCGAGGACCCGCGCGCGATCACCACGCTCATCCGCCTCGCGCGTCGCACCCGCGCCGTCGTCCAATTGAACATCGCGATCTCAGTCTCCATCACCGTCATTCTGGTGCTCGGCGTACTGATGGAATGGCAGACCAACCTTGCTGTCGGTGTAGCAATTCACGAGGCCAGCGCCTTTCTGGTCATCCTCAACGGTGCCTTCGTCGCCGTCTCTGGCAATCGCCTCAAGCTGGTCGGAGAAGTCTTCTCAGACCTCTTCAACGACTATGTGAATGCCTTCGCAATGCTGCTCTCAAAGCCGCAGCCGCGCTCTTGATATACGCGGATGGACCGAAGGTGAATGGAGGGGAACCCAGTGAGCAAGATTCGCATCGACGGCCGCACGATGGCGCTCTCACATCCGACCCGCCGTGCCTTGTACGACGCGCTCCTCGATGCCGATGAGATGTCGACGGTACAACTCCAGAAGAGCACGGGCGTCACCCGCTACCACCTCTATCACCACCTGCAATCCCTGCAAAAGAACGGCCTTGTCGAGAACCACCGCGACGAGGGTCGTGCACGCTGGTGGCGCGTCACAGAACGGGTCGAGACCGGCGCCTCACCGGCACCGGATTGGGCCCATGATCTGCCGCTTGAAGCACGAGAGCTTCTGGCCGCAGGCGCCGAGGTCCACGTCCTGCCGATTCCCGATTCAGCCACCGACCGCATCGGTGCCAAGAAGGCGATGGAGGAGATTGCATCCGCCTTTGGAATCGAACTCGATATGGCCTTCACCTTCATGCCGAATTCCATCCTTGTCATCGGCCCACCACGACGCGTTTGAGAGGGATTCTCATGACCGATGAAACGCTTGAAATTGAATCCAAGGTGGCGCCACCCACCGTCAACTGCCCGAATTGTGAGAGCATGCTACCCCACCGCCTCGGCGAGATCACCTGCGGGGTCTGCACGGCGGTCTCACGCATCGATCACGCGCCCACGCGCGAGGACTGGTTGGATGAGAAGGTCGGCTGCCCCACCTGTTCGAAGGTCCTGCGCGTCGGGGTCGATGAACGGCCCTGCGCCCTGCGATGTTCATCCTGTGAAACCGTGTTCAAGGTCGGCCGCAAGGTCGTCAAGGTCGAAGTCGTCTGCCCGGCCTGTGAACGCACCCTCCGCATCCGCCCGCGACCGGGCACGCGGCGATTGGATTGCCCCGCATGCTCGGAAGGATTCAGCGTCACATTCTGAGACACATCAGCAGGGCGAGGATTGAAGCCCGGAACCACGGCTCGCTCATCCCATGAAGACCACCTTTCGGTTGATGGGAGTCGCCGATTGGATTACCCTCGGCAATGGATTGCTCGGCACGCTCTCCCTTCTGTTCATGATTCTCGCCTTCGATGGATTCGCCTCCAAAGATGACAGTCACCTGGCCGAGGTCTACATTTGGTTGGCGATGCTATTCATCCTGCTGTCGGCCATCGGAGATGTCATCGACGGTCCCATCGCACGTCGATATTCCAAGCGAAGATACCTCGGTAGTTACCTTGATCTGATGTCGGATTCAGTCTCCTTCGGCGTCGCTCCAGCCCTGCTCGTGTTCGGCATGTTCAGCCGCTGGGGAGAGGCGACACCCTACTGGACGGTGCCGCTGGCCATCGCATGTTGTTGGGTCGTCGTGACGGCGATGCTCCGCCTGGCACGCTTCCAGTACGAATCCGATGAGGAATACCCCTGGTTCCATGGCATGGCAAGTCCGGGCAGTGCGGTCATCCTGCTCTCGCTCGCCGGTTTGGTGTGGGTTCAACCCGAAGCGCTGGGACCCGCACCGTTTGAGTGGAGTTTCGGTGTGGGTGATCACCCCGCGCTCGATTGGCTGATGTTTCCCGGCTGCATGTTTGCCGGGATGCTGATGATCTCGGACCGTCGCCTGCCCAAGCATCGCGGTGGTTGGGGTCTGAAATTGACCATCGTCATGTTTCTCTCCCTCTTGTTCGCCGTCTCCATTCAGGTGGCGGGATACAACACCGGAGATGGCGCGATGGCTTCCTTCGTGCTCTTCGCCATCACCCTCGGACTGCTCATCGCCCACGTCATCTTCGGACCGACAATTTGCGATCGGGAATGGGGCTCATCCGAAGACCAGATCGAGGGCACAATGGAGCGAATCCTCGACACTGCGGACGCCGTTCTCGGCATCGTTCACGAGTCGGAATGAAGCAGGTCTCGAACACCCCTCGAGGGGTCGGATAATCCGCCTTCGGAATTTGTTCGAACCTGTGTCGGTTAAGTATCAGGAGATTGCGAACATGATACTGGGGATGGGACCCTTGAGTGTTAGCAGGGAAAAGTTGTCTGAATTGAGAGCACGGCTCACTGCAGGTGAGGCCGACGCGACAGACCTCCGGTCCTTGCGGGCCGAAGTGACGGCGGAAATTGCCCCCTCCGTCGACGATGTCGTCTCTTTGGACGCCCGACTCAAGGATGAACGCCGCATGCGTTCCTCGATGAAGCGCGAGCGCCGACTCCGACTCCAGGAGCAGGCCGAGCGCCTTGCGGGCATGAAGGGTGCCTTGGCGAAAACCGTCGAGATGCAGACCGAGGGTGTCCTCGCTGAGATCGAAGCTGAACTCCGTTCCGATATGGATGTCGAACTCGAGCGACTCGAGCGCGATGTTCTTGAGCGCGAGGAATCAAGCCTTCGCGACGAGATGAAACTCCGTCTGGTCAGAGAGGAGGAATCCATTCGCTCCCGCCTCGAACTCGAATCCACCCGCCGACTCGAATCCCGCCGCGAACAACTCCATGGTCAACTGAAGGAGGAGATGGACACCGAATTCGGTCGTCGCCGTGCCTTCCTCGAAGAACGCCTCGAAATCGAGGCCGCCCAGGAGATGCAAAAGCAGATCCGGGATATCGAGGATCATCTGAAGTCCGAGATGGCGGACCGCCTCGATGAGGAGGAGACCGCCCAGGCCCGACGCATCGAAGATGCGCAGCAGGCCCGCCTCGCCGAACGTGAACTCCAGTTGCGCGATGGCATTCGCCGCCGCCTCGAACAGCAACTCCGCCAACGCCTGCGCGAGCGCGAAGCCCGCCTACGCGCGGAATACGAGCGCCGCGCCCACCGTCTCGAAGAGGAAATTGCCCAGGAATTGGCCAATGAACTCGAAGTCCGCTTGACCTCGGAGACCGAACGCCTCGAAGGTCGGATGCAAGAGGATCTCGAACTTGCTGTGGCCCGCCGCCGCGAAGAGTTGCAGTCCTCGATTCTGAAGAGCCTCGACTCCGAATATGGCGAGCGCCTTGCCCTGCGAAAGCAGCGGTTGAAGGAGCGCTACGATGTCTCGTTCTCCCACTCCATCGATGAGATCGACCGTGCACTCCACGCTGAATTGGAGGACAATGTCAGTGAGCGCATCAGTGCCGAGTTCGACCAGTACAAGGTGGACCGCGAGGCGGAGATTACCCAGCACCTCTCCCAATTCCGCCACGACCGCGAGATCGATTTGCGCGATCAACTCGATTCACAATACGATTCCAAGCGGACCGACTGGGTCGGCCGGATCGAAGCTGAGTACGACGCGCGACAGCAGGCAGCCGAGCGTCAGATCATGTCCGAGATCGATGCTCGCGTGCGCAACGAGCGCATTGCACAGGAGACCAATCTCGACCTCATCAAGCAGGAGACCAGCCTCGACCTCGAGGTCGAGATGGAAGCCCAACTCGCCGCCTTCCGCGCCCAGAAGGAGCAGGAGGTCACAGACCAACTCGAGCGCCAGGTCGCCAAGCGCGAGGAGATTATGCGCAACAAGGCCCTCATCGAAGTGCGCCGCAAGGAAGCGGAGATTCGCGCCGAGATCGAGGCACAACTCGCCATCAAGCGCGCCGAGATTCGAGAGCGCCTCAACCAGTTGGAGGCCCGCGCCGAAGAATTCAGAACCGCGGCCGAGGAGAAACTCAGGGTCGAACTGGAGAAGGGCCTCATCACAGAGGATGATCTCGAGGCCGAAGCCCAACTCAACCAAGCCGAGGAAGAAGCCGAACTCGAAGGCCAAGCCGGTCGCGTCGACCGTCGCCAGGCCTGGATGGATGCACTGGGTGGTGCCAAGGGCCAGATGCCCGGCACCGCGGCGGGCACACCGTCCACCCTCGGTGCACCCACGACAGGCCTCGGTGGCCTGACGAGCCGTCCCGGCGGACTCGGAGCCCCACCCGCACTCAAGGAGAGCGACGAGGGCCCACGCACACTCGCAGCGCCCGTCCGCTCGCCGATCATCAAGTCTGGTGGCCTCGGCGGCGCCCTCGGAGCACGACCGGCCGGTGGTCTGGGTGGAGGTTTGAGCGGTGGAGGCATCCAGCCCGTCCACAAGCCGATCGCCCCGAAGGCTCGCGCCATCGCACCCCCCTCGCCCGAACCTGCTCCTGAGCCGGTCGCTCAGCCCCTCGCCGCTCCGGTCGCTCAGCCCCTCGCTCCACCCGTCGCGGAACCGGTCACCGAGCCCGTCACCGAGCCTGTCGTCGAACCCGCGCCCACCATCGAAGAATCCGAGGAGGAATTCGACGCTGAACCCGAACCCGTGGTCGAGGATACTCCCTCTTTCACGAAGACGATTCTGGAAGCCATATCCGCTGACACGGTGGCCGAGACGGCTGTCGAGGAAGAGCCCGACATTGAGGCCGCCACCAAGCGCGGTCCGCCCGGCGGTGGCCGTCTGGTGCGCGAAGGCGCGCCCGCACGGCCGAGTCAAGGCCCACCCACCCGCGGCCCACCTGGCGTTGAGGTCGAACCTGTCGTCGAAGTGGAGGAAGAGGAGGCCGAAGAGGTCGAACCCGACCTTCCGGTACTCACCCCAATCATGCGGCCCGTGCTCAAACCGGCCGCACCCGGCACCCGCAAGGTGCTCGAACCGATGGATGTCGATCGACCCGTCCTCACCCCGGCAGAGACCGCGCCTGCGACCGCCGTGCTGAAGCCGGTCAGTCGCTCGGTTCTGAAGCCGGTCGAGTCCGCTGAAGCCGACGAAGAGGAGTGATTCACGCACCCCTAGGGGGGTGCGGGTCGAGCCATGAACCATCGATGCGCTCCTTCAAAGGGGAATCGGGCGTCCCGAGTCCCATGCGCGCGCGGACAATCACCCTCCTGGTGCTCCTGGTCACAGCCCTCCTGCTGCCGATGGCCCCTGTGGTCCATGCGGAGCTGGAGGAACTCGGTCATGCTGGCGATATCGCTGAAGTCGACGGCTCCGCCATCGGTTGGTGGGCCCAATCCAACGGCAATGTGCTCGTTGCGACCAGTCAGGGCGTGGTCACCTCCTATCTCGTTCTGGCCAATGGAACCTACGGCGAAGTCTGGTCTGTGAACACGAATACGACCCTCTATGGCGCGGCTTGGAACCCGGCCACTGAACGCCTTGCCCTCGGCACTTCTTCGGGAGCTTCGGTCGTCTCAGTCGCCTATCAGGAAGTGATCTATACCGTCTACATCGGCTCGGATGCCGACGGACTGACCTGGGACCGTGATGGCGATCTGTGGATCACCAAGCGCACCTCCAAGCACGCCGTGGAATTCACCGATGAGACGCCCTCAGGCGTGTCGACGAGCAGTCATAACAACGGCATCACAGACGTCATCGCACTGGGAGATGGCAACATTTTGACCAGTGGGCGCGACAAGGTCATCCGGGTCCATGACGAGAATGGATCCTTCGTGAACGTCGTCACCAATTCGACGTCGGCACTGATGAAATTGGGCGTCAGCGAAGACGGCTCCAACCTATTCTCACTGACGGATAACTGCCGATTCGATGTCCACAACGCCTCCTCGTTCACCCGCACGCACAGCCTAAACCTCTGCTCGAATGGGCAGGGTCGCTCGATGCACCAAATGGGCGACCGTCTGATGATTGGGATGACCAATGGGAAATCTTTCTCCATCGATTTGTCAGACATGAGCAAGGATCAGACATTCTCCGTGCCCGGAGAGGTCGTCGGCTTTCGCAACACCTCTGGTGATGGTGTCCTGCTCCTGACAGCGTTCAGCAGCAAATCCGAGATTCACCTGCTAGATACGGACCGCGACAACGATGGCGTCGTCGATGGATTGGACCACTTCCCAGACGATGCCACACAGGACACCGATACCGATGGCGACGGATGGGGCGACGATGCCTCGGGCAACAATGCGGATGCTTTCCCGGCCGATGGGACACAGTGGAGCGATCAGGATGGAGATCATCACGGTGACAATCCATCCGGCACAAATGCCGATCAATTCCCAGAGAATCCGGACCAGCAGACCGATTCTGATGGCGATGGCTACGGTGACAACAAGCGTGGCCAGGACGGTGACAAATTCCCTGATGACAATTCCCAGTGGGCGGATACGGATGGCGATGGCTATGGTGACAATCAGGAACCCGGCGCGACCGATCCCGATGCTTGCATCTCGAGCCCCGGCGCCTCAAATCGCGACCGACTGGGCTGCCAGGACACCGATGGCGATGGCTGGTCGGACCCCATCACAGACGATGAAGCACATCCGCATGGGAATGCGGATTCATTTCCGACACAGGATTCACAATGGCGGGATACCGACGGCGATGGCTACGGAGACAATCTGAGCGGTCACCGCGGGGATGCCTGTCCGGCAATGGCCGGCACGAGCACACGCGCGCTGATGTATGATGCAGGCGAGAATCGATACACCTGGATCTATCGATACGGCTGCTTCGATGATGATGGCGATGGTTATGATGACAATACGGAATCGACGTATAACGACTGCACGATGACGGACAATCGCACCGAGTGGTTGGACCACGACCGTGATTGTGTCGGCAGCAATTCCGATTACAACGACACTGACCCCGATGTTCAGACGCTGGAGGAACACTGTGTCAAGCACCCGGATGACCGGGGTACATGCGCCGAGGAGTACAATCCGGATGCAAATTTGGACAATGCGACCGCGCCCGGGGAGAAGGAGGTCGACACCATGGCGATCGTCAAAGAATTCGCCACCTATGCCGGCATCATCGTCGTCGGCATGGCCGCGGCCCTCCTGTTAATCGTCGGCTCACTCAGAATGCTCGGCGCCGTCAGTGCCAAGCGAAAACCCGATGCCCAGTATACCCATCAGGACGCGACCCGCGAACTCGATGCCTGGGAAACCGGTGATTCCTTCGAGACCCGCGGTGGAATCGATGATCAGAAGGGATGGGGAGACGAACCCATCGGTGACGCTTCTGAAGAAGTTGAGATGGACGACCTCTTCGCGATGGCTGAGGACCTTGCCGGTCCTGCGCCGGAGCCCGATTACGCCGCCGGCGAGATGATCGATCCGGAGGCTGGAACCGATGAGGTTCCAGAGGTCGGCTCTTTCGAGGATCCCACAACCGAGGACACTGCCGAAGACTCAACCGAGGAGCCTCCTGAGCCCGAAGCCGACCCCGAGGAAAAGACCGCACCGGCCGAAGCCCCGCCTCTGCCTCAGGGTGGTCTACCCGAAGGATGGACCACAGAGCAGTGGCGCTGGTATGGACACCAGTGGTTGGAGAAGCACGGCGGCGATTGAGCCACTCAGGTTCAGTGGAAGACGACCGGGAGGTTGTTCCGCAGTGTGGCATATTCCGAGCCGGAGTATGCGGCGCCCGATTCTTTGAGAGCGGTCGAGATCAGCCACAGCAGGTCGTTCCAATCCTGGGAGCCGGCGTGGAGTTCAATCTCGTTTGAAGCCGCGAGGTCGAGAAGAATTCGCGCATTGCTCCCACCGTCCATCAAACCGCGAAACAACGTCGCGGCATTCACGGAATAGGTGGGCGGTTGTCCTCGCAATTCAACCACCGTAAGGGGAGTGGCCGAGGCGTTCGACGAGGGCTTCGACATCGGTATGGCCGATCTCTCGCAATCGATTGCGAAGCTTGTCTGCCTCTGCTTTCAGCTGTGCCATTCGGTACTCTTGCAGGACGGCCTGCAGCAAATCATCCACACTCCGATGGTTGCCCATCGCGCGCATTGAATTCAATTGTCGCCTCACCTCGAAAGAGACGCTGACGGAGGTCATGTCTGGGGAACCCATTTCTTCACCGACGGGAAGCCTTTGCCCGTCGACTTTGAGAGTGTCGGTCCCCTGCGGCGACTTCAGCCCGTTCGCAGGCGATGTTGGCGCAGGCGGTCGGGTTCTCGGAAACCGTATTTCTTGCGGATGCTGAGGACCCTGTGGTGGGCCTCTTTCGCCAATGCCCAGTATTGTTGACTGCCCTTGTTCGAACGGGACGGCTTTTTCAGAATCACAATCGGTGCGCCGTCCGAAGGGGCGGCGGCAATGTCGATGTTGCGCGGAATCACAGTCTTGAACACATACCGGGGGAAGTGTTTGCGAACCTCATCGGCGACCGAGTTGCACAATTTGCTTTTCTGGTACATCGTCAGGGCGATGCCGAACAGTTTGAGATTCGGATTGATACGGCGCTGAATCAGTTTGATTGAATTGATCAGTTGGCTCATGCCTTCAAGCGCATAGAACTCGGTCTGCATCGGGATCATGAACCAATTTGCCGCTGCCAGCGCGTTGATTGTCAACAGACCGAGACTCGGCGGTGTGTCGATGATGATGTAATCGAATTCATCCATCGCCGGGCCGAGGCCTTCCTTGAGGCGGGTCTCTCTGCCGATGCGCGTGGCCAATTCGATCTCGGCACCGGAGAGTTGGATGTTGGAGGGCAGCAACCAGAGGTTCTCCACCTTCATCGATTTGGGCGGGGCCTTGTCGGGGTTCGTCTGTCGCCAAGCCTGATGCATCGAGTCCGTGATAATCTCGGGCGCGATCAAGTAATCCTCGATGATGGGCAATTCTTCTCCAAGATCGTTCATGAGAAGATCGTAGACGGTGCGATTCAATGTGCTCTTGTCGATGCCAAAGGATGTCGAAGCATTGCCCTGTGGGTCAAGATCGACCAGCAGCACCTTGGCCGGTGGAAATCCATTGGCCGGATCGCCTTGGGCCAGTGCGGTTGCTACATTGACCGCGGTGGTCGTCTTGGCACAGCCACCCTTCTGGTTGGTGACGGCGATGACCATCTTGTACGGATTCATGTTGTTGCCTCCGCGGGATGGTGGGGTCTCTGCCAACCCCCTCTTTCAAACACTCGGACAACCGGGCCTTCGGCCCGGTGATTCCCAGTGATCACTGGATGACGGGCACGGGAACTTCGGAGAGGATCTTGCGCATGATGTGCATGCCCGTGATGCCTCGAATCTTCGCTTCGGGCTTGAGCAGCACACGGTGGCTGCAGACCTGAAGGGCGACGCGCTTGATGTCGTCGGGAATCACGTAATCTCGGCTGTCGATTGCAGCCGCGGCGCGACCGGTCTTGAACAGCGACTGGCTCGCACGAGGCGAAGCACCGGTGATGACGCGGTGGTCTTCACGGGAGCGCTGGACGACCTCGACGATGTAGGAGAGGATGGCCGGGTCGACGTGAACCGTCTCGAGCGCCTTCTGCATGGCGACGACCTTCTTGGGCGAGGTGATCTGCTGCACATCGTGCTCATCCTTTCCTCGCAGCTTGCGTCGGGCGAGAATCGCCTTCTCCTCAGCGCGGTCCGGATAGCCCATTGACATCTTCATCAGGAATCGGTCCATCTGTGCCTCGGGCAGGGGGTAGGTTCCTTCCTGCTCGATCGGGTTCTGGGTCGCCATCGTCACGAAAGGTGCGGGCAATCGGTGGGTGATGCCCTCGATGGTGACCTGCTTCTCCTCCATCGCTTCAAGCAGAGCAGCCTGCGTTTTGGGCGGTGCACGGTTGATCTCGTCAGCGAGCAGGATGTTGGTGAACAGAGGGCCAGGGCGGAGTTTGAACTCGCCGACCTGCTGGTCGTACATGTAGGTCCCCATGATGTCCGAAGGGAGCAGGTCAGGGGTGAATTGCACACGCTTGAACTTGCAACCCAATGCTCTGGCGAAGGTGTTGGCGAGCAACGTCTTGGCAAGGCCGGGGAAATCCTCCAACAACATGTTGCCGTTGGACAGAACACCGACCGCGACACGGAGCAGATTCTCTTCCTTGCCGATGATGACCTTGGCGACCTCTCCCATGAGTGCGTGGGAAATTTGACTCACTGTTGAAATGAGGTCCTTCGTTCGGCCTGCGCCTGCTGCCTGTGCCATCCCTGCTGCCATGGTACCACCTGAGGTGTTGAATCCGGCTTTGGACCCGTCGGATTCGTACTTCAACGTTGGGGGCCCAAGGTCGCCGGTTGATTCCCGGTTCAGTAGCCCCAGAAGTGGTCATCCTTACGGTGCAATGTGGTCAATTCGTCGAGCACATCCTGCTCACCTGGGGTCAATTCCAACTTGCGCAATTTCCGGGCATGGCTGGCCGGTACGTCGACCAGAAGGGTGTCCTCCTCATCGATGCCGCGCCCGACGGTCGCGCCTTGGATGGCGACAGCGACCTCATCGCCTTGCTTGGCCTCCTTGATGCTGGTCTCCCCACTGCGGATCGACTTGACCTGACCGACACTTGCGCCGTCGCGGGTGAGCAGGCGTTGGCCGACGTGAAGTCGGCCGCCGAGAATGCGAACGCCGACCACAGCGGGCCCCGAGCGTCGGAAGATGTGGTCGGCGAGGATGATCAGTTTGCCGGGGTAGACGAGGTGCTCCCGCTTCTCATCCTCGAGTTCCTGTTTGCGGGCCTCGGTCCATTCCTCGAATTGGTCGAGAATGTGGTAAATGACATCCGAGCCGATGTGGACCGCCGGGCAATCCTCCTTGGCGAGGTCTTCGGCGGTCTCGATCTGGACCGAGGTGCTGAAGGCGAGGATGGCGCGGTGCATCGGGTCTGTGGCGTTCTCCGCCCCACGCAGGTCGCGCTTGTTGACCGGTCCGATGCCGGCTGCGCGAATCGGAATGGGATTCTCCATGCCGCGCAATTCGAAGGCCAAGGCCTCCAATCCACCGAGGGTGTCCGATTTGATGACGATGCCCTCCTCATCCAATTCGATGCTGATCTCAGATTCCTCGGCCGCGGCATCGTAGGCCGCATCGCGTTCATCCTGATCATCGGACAAAACGCGGAGCGTGGTCCCGGCGAGAACCCCTTCAAGGTCTGGCGCGGCGAGTTTGAGGCCGGCCGCGGCCTCGACGGATTCGATCGCATCCCAACGGTCGCCCGCATCGCGCATCTCGGCCATGCCGCGGGGCCGGAACAGGCCGCGCACACGTGTGATGCGTGGGCCTTGATCTGTGGCGATGACGATCTCATCTCCTTTGCGAATTTCACCGCGGTAGAGGATGACGTCGAGCGTCTTGCCGAGCCCGCGCTCCTCCTTCATCTCCAGCACGGTGCCCTCGGAGGCGCCCACCACATCGGAGAGCTGCTCCTCGAGGAAGCGTTCGGCGAGGCCAATGGTGATGGCGAGCAGGTCTTGCATGCCCTCTCCATCTTTGGCAGAACAGGGCACCATCGGGATGTTTTGGGTGAAGTCGGTGATGCGACTGTAGAGGTCGAGGTTGAAGCCGTGCTCGGCGAATTGACCGACCAATTTCCAGTACTTTTCCTCGAATAGGCCCTGGGCATATTCGTCCTGGTCCTTCATCGCCTCGGCTGCGGAACGGCCCGCAACACAGTGCCAGCCATGGATTCTGTCGACCTTGTTGGCACAGACGACGAACGGTGTCTTGGCCTTCTTGAGGATGCGAATGGACTCCAAAGTCTGAGGTTGGCAGCCTTCCATGATATCGACGACCAGAATCGCGATGTCGGCCAACGAGCCACCGCGGGTGCGCAGGGTCGAGAAGGAGTGGTGGCCGGGCGTGTCGATGAATAGCAGGCCGGGCGATAGGAATTCCTTGCCCCCCATCAGCGGCGCGCACAATGCATTGAGCAGGTGGGCTGGCACCTCGGTCGCGCCGATGTGCTGGGTGATACCACCCGCCTCGCGGGCCATGACGCTGGCCTGACGGTCTTGGCCGAGGCTTCGAACGTGGTCCAGCACACTGGTCTTGCCATGATCGACATGGCCGAGGACGGCCACAATCGGCTGTCTTCGGCTCATATCCACCATGATATCACCACGGATTTCTCAATTGAAAGAATCAATTCCCCAATTGGAGAGTCGACTCACTCGTAAACCCAGGTCTCGTGGTTGGGCACCCAGTCGTTCAGGCCGTCTGGGAACCAGAGGCCGAGTTCGAAGGCGGCGGTGTCCTCACCGTCGCTTCCGTGAATCAGATTGTAGCCCATGTCCATGCCGAAGTCGCCACGGATCGTGCCGGGAGCGGCCTCTCGACCATTCGTCGCACCGATGAGGGTACGGCAGACGGCGATCGCATCGACGCCGGTCCAGGCCATCGCGACCACGGGACCGGAGGTCACGAACTTGACCAGACCGGGATAGAAGGGGCGCTCCTTGTGGACCGCATAGTGTGCCTCGACAATTTCGAGGCTCGGCACGATCGACTTCAAGCCGACCATGCGGAGGCCTTTGGACTCGAATCGACCGATGATCTCGCCCACCAATCCGCGCTGCACGCCGTCGGGTTTCACCATCACGTAGGTCGTCTGCATCATTGACACCGATGCGGCCGACCGGACACCCCTATTTCAGGGCGCCGGGGACAGAGACGGGCTTCAGAAGCCGCCCTTGACGTAGCGGCGGGTCCACTTGACCTTGCGAGGGTTGCGGCCCATCTTCATGTTCTTGCGGGCCTTGGAGTCCTTGAACCAGAGAACGGTCCCATCGCGCTTGACGAACATGACGCCAGTGCCGGGCTCGATCTCCTCGCCGGAGAAGTTGCAGATGCGTCGCTCAGCCATCCTTCTCACCTCAGCGAGTGTTCAGCTTGCGGGCTTCTCGACCCGTGTCGCGGAGCATCAGAATGTCACCGAGCCGCACGGGACCGAGGACGTTTCGAGTGATAATTCGACCCACGTCGCGGGGATTGGGCGCATCGTTCACGCGCACCTTCACCTGGGTTGCCTCACCGGTCATGCCGGTACGGCCAACAACTTCAACGACCTCTGCGGGCCAGCCTTCTTGCACCATACGAGATTCCTCCGTATTCCTGCCTCAGGCTCAGTTCAGGGCGTCGGTGTGACCTTTGACGCCTTTGTAGGCATCTTCGGCACCCTTGCCAATTTCCATCAGAGCGATCGCCGCGGTCTTTGCGCCGACGTTCATGCCCGCTGCCTCGGCGAGGTACGTTTGGTCCTCGACATAGATGAACGGGATGCTCTTTTCTTTGCAGATCAACGGAATGTGAGCCAGTAGCTCAGCAGGGTTGACGTTTTCAGCCATGACAACGAGCTGGGCGGTGCCTCGCTCTGCTGCCTTGGTGACTTCGTTGCTGCCCTTCTTCAGGCGGCCATTTCCGTTGCCGACAAGCTTGACAAGCTCGTAGACATTGTCTTGGACGTCTTTCGGGGTCTCAAAAGCGATGTGTACAGTCATTGGATTCACTCCTCATGTTGGATAAGCCGCCGCACGGCGTATCCTGTATAAACGCAGCGGAAGCCCCTACGGGGGATACCCAGCCTCAGAGCGTGCGTTCGATGATGTCACGTACACCTCTGGCGAGGGCGGGAGCGCCGCTCACCACCGAGCGCGGATTGGGCAGAGAATCGGTGGCGTGCACGCCATCGACGTGTGCCGCCAGGCGACTGATGGCCCCTCCGGTGAACAAGCCGTGGGTACAGGCGGCATGCACCGCCTTCGCCCCTTGACTGCGCAGGGCATCACTGGCCTTGCAGATGGTGCCGCCCGTCGAAATCATGTCGTCGACGATCGCCACAATCGCCCCATCGACATCGAGATCCTTCGCCGTAAGCTCGATCGTATGGGCATCGATGCGTACTTTCTCCAGGTAGGAAAATTTGCAGCCGATCGCCTTCGCCACATGGGTCGCCCGCTCGATCGCACCCTTGTCTGGGCTCAACACGAAGTCCGGTTGTACGGTCTCCTGCAGGTGCTTCGCAATCTCAGGCATGCTCGAGACGAATGAAACGGGCACCGCAAGGTCCGCCAACACCGCAGGTGCGTGCAGGTCGAGCACGACCATGCCATCGCAGCGGCGCGTCAACAGGCGCGCCAACAAGGCAGCGGAGACGACCTCGCCGGATTGGAAGCGCTTGTCCTGGCGAGAATAGCCAAAGTACGGAACGGCGAGAATGATGCCGGGCCCCGCCCCCGCCAGTGCTTGGTCGCCCTCGCCCTTCAGGTTCTCCATGTCCCCGCTGCGCACGTCGTGGATGCACTCCAGCATCAGCAGGGCTTCGACGATGCCCGAATCGGGGAAGGTGGTCGCCACCACGACGACGGGTTCGCTACGGATCGATTCAATCGATTCCTGCGGCACCCGCACGTAGCCTTCTGAATCCGGGAATCGGCGCACTTCGAGCGGATGGTGTTCCCAGCCGAGTTCGGCGGCGAGTGCGGCGGCGAGGTCCGGGGCGTTGCTGCCGGAGACCACGGGCATGGTGAGGGGCCGGTGCCGGCTGTTCATGTTGTTTCCCATCCAACGCCGGACAGAATCCGAGTGGAATTCAGCACTTTGGCGGGGCCTGTGCGCGGGGGCTTGGAATGGCGATTCAGGGTTCTTAGTGACATCGTTGGGTTTGGGTGAGGTGCTTCTTGATGCTCTGGACCTTCGCGCGCTGCAGGTCCAAACCACGGAACTGGCGGCTGTATCGATAAGAATCGTTCAGCCAGTTCCCGGTTCAAACCTGCCTTCGTCCACGCTATGTGGTGATGAAAAGTGGACGAGGCAGGATTTGAACCTGCGACCTCCCGGTTATCAGCCGGGTGCTCCAGCCAACCTAAGCTACCCGTCCAGAGCAATCCGGCGACCGAGGTCCCCGAATTAACGATGACGGTTGCGCTCAATCCTCGAGGATGCCCTCGTTGATCTGGATGTAGCTGGGCAGGTTGCGCAACTTCTCGTAGGTACGGCTGAGCACTACCTCATCCAGACGGGCGCGGGTTCGCGCCAGCGAGGTGACGGGGATGTCGATGGTATCCTCGAGTCCGTAGCGTCGCTTGATCGCGCTGCGCAGCTTCACGGTGATGCCGCGGTAGGTGCGCTTGACCTTGACCAGGCCGATGACGACGCCGAGTTCCATGCCGTCGTCGTCGAGCACCGCGCGGTCGAGAAGTTCGTCCGGAGCGTAGAGTTGCTCTTCGATTCGCACCGTGTTGCGCCAGCGCCGCTGGAGTTCGCGCATCGACTTGGAGAGCTTGACCGAGCCATCGTCCTGAATCGAGTGAATCAATTCCTTGGACAAGGGCGCGTGCTCCGCCGGCTTGCGCATGTATTCCTCTGCCACGTCGGGTGCGACCTGGAGCCGCATCGAGCGGACCCTGTCTTCGTTCGGGTGGTATCTTTCCCCAACAATCGTCCCGACGAGGTTCTCCCCGACGTAGACTTCTCGCTGAAGAAGCTCTTGAATTCTGTAGTTATCGTCTGCCATCAATCTCATCTCCTGTGCAGTATCCCATCCTGCTTGTGGGTACACGGGGCGATTGGGTTCATAAAGCATCTCCCGAACAAGATGGATTGGTTGTTCAATTGAAAAAGGCTGATAATCGCTAGTTCTCCAATTGAACAATCGAAAAGGCGCCCACTGTACACTTGTTCATTTTTAATTGGAAATGGCTGATAATCTCTCATTATCCGCCAATAGGGGAAATGACTCCGAGCGCAGGGGTGGAACTGGATTTTCAATTGGATTATTTTTTTGAACTATCAGCCTGGTTGACCGCAGTTGCGGCGAACCTTGATGTGGGGCTTGCGGCTCCAACCGACCATGCTGGAGAGGCTGAACGGGATTCGAGCCACAGCCGGCGCCGCGGTGACGACCGGGCTTTCCGATGCGGTCATCGCATCATTCTGTGAGGCCGACCCGAGGTTGGTCCGGGCGATCGAGGAAGCGTGCGAGGTCCAAGCCAGGATGGTCGAAGACCTCGGGGCCGACTTCCTCGGTCAGGATGAGGCCGACCTCGCCAAGGCGGTTCAGGCCGATTACGTCAACTTCTATTCCACTGCGACGGTCAATCCCTACGTCGCCTTGGCTGCGCGTGGCCCATGGATCATCACCACCCACGGTGCGGTGCTGCACGACAATGGCGGCTACGGCATGCTCGGCATGGGCCACGGCCCCGACGATGTGATTCACGCCATGTCCCAGAACTGGGTGATGGCCAATGTCATGACGCCCTCACTCTCACACAAACGCTTGGCGGATCGACTTCGCCGAGAGGTCGGCCACACCCATGGGGGCTGTCCATTTTCCCACTTCATCTGCCTGAACAGCGGGTCTGAATCGGTCACGCTCGGTCTGCGCATCTCCGATGCGAACTCCTTCAATTTGACTGGGCCAGGTGGACGACACGAGGGCAAACCGATCAAGTTGCTCGCCATCGAACAGGCCTTCCACGGGCGCACCGGACGCCCGGCCCAGATCTCACATTCCTGCAAGGAGGGCTATGACAATAATCTCGCTTCCTTCCGTGACCGGGACAATCTCCTTCTGGTACCGTCCAATGATGTCGGCTCGCTCGAAGCGGTCTTCGCGCGCGCAGAGTCCGAGGCCTTCTTCATCGAATTGATGGCCATCGAGCCTGTACAGGGCGAAGGCAATCCGGGCCAATGCGTGACGCGGGAATTCTACGATGCGGCACGTCGACTGACTAAAGCCCACGGCAGCATGCTGCTGGTCGATTCCATTCAGGCCGGATTGCGCGGCCAGGGCTGCCTTTCCATCATCGATTACGACGGATTCTCCGATTGTGAGGAACCCGATCTTGAGACCTGGTCCAAGGCGCTGAACGCCGGCCAGTATCCGCTCTCCGTGGTCGGCCTATCCGAACGGGCTGCAGAGCTCTATGTCGTCGGCATCTACGGCAATACGATGACGACCAATCCACGCGCCCTCGAGACGGCCATCGCCGTGCTCGACAGGGTAACGCCCGAACTTCGAGTGAATATTCGAGAACGCGGGGCCGAACTGGTGGAGAAGTTGGCCACGCTGAAGGCTGAGTTCGGTGATGCTGTGGTCAAGGTCCAGGGCACCGGCCTGCTATGCTGCATCGAACTCAATCCAGAATCCCTGCCCGTCACCGGCTTCGGCAATGTCGAGGAATGGTGTCGTACACAGGGCCTCGGTGTGATTCACGGCGGCAAGAACGCCTTGCGATTCACGCCTCACTTCAACATCACAAGCGCAGAGATCGACCTCATCGTCGACCTCGTGCGCGCTGCCTTGGCCCACTTTGTGGGCCCGATTGAACAGGTCGCGTGAGTTCGATGTTGGAGGTCCGCCTCCACGATGTCTACACGCCGGGAGGTTCCGACCTTCTCTCCGAGTGGGTATTGTCGGTGATGCGGGGCGGTGAACCCGAGCCCACCGATACGATTCACCATTGGGTGTATCACCGCGATGTGGAGAATGCGATCGCTTTGCTGGAATCCAAGGATGTCGAGGGTGCCTTCGATCTGTGTGGGCGCAGGGCGTGGACCCAAACGATGGTGGTCTCTGAAATTGAGACGCTCTGGCGTCGATATCAGCACGCGCTCAATCATACCCATTCGATCGATTCGCTGAGTGAGGTACCGAGCCCCGCCGCCGTGACCTACACCGGGGAGCGCAGGCGGCCCGACCTCGGCCCGTTACACGATGCTCTGATCGCCTGTGGCAGCGATGGATGGCGGCCGATGACGGCGATGCGTACCGGCATCATGGAGTGCATCGCCCGCTCAATTGAACAGGTCTGAGCCGAGCAGGGGCAACAGAACCGACGCATCGCCTTCAACGGTGACATGGGGCGCCTCGGGGCGAATCTTCCCCCACGAGATCGCTTCGCGCAATCGGGCACCGGAGAGGCTGCCATCGTGTTCGGGTGCGGTCGTGATGCCGACGGCGCTGTCGAGTCCATCGCGGAATTGATTCCACCAGATGACGTGGTGCTTGGATATGCCACCGCCCACCATCAGGGCATGGCTCTCAGCACAGGTCCAGGTGAGGTCGGAAAGAATCTGCTCATCGGCGAGAAAATCGATCATGAAGTCGGGTGACTTCTGTCTGTGCATGAACAACTGCGCCCCGATCGAGCCATCCGACAAGCCCGGGATGACGATGGGAATGCGGTGCTTGGCCGCCCAGTGGAGCAGGCTGCTCTCATCCTCGATACGGTCACCGAATGCCCAGCACAATTCGATGCTGCCGAAGCCCAGCCAGGGGTTCTCAGGGTTGGATTCTCGGCGCTCTGCCTCGATCTCCTCCAACCACGGTAGGACCGACTTCTCGAGGATTTCAGCGTAGCACTCGTTGGGCACGATGACATTGCCGAGGCGATTCAAACCGGCCTCGCCGAGTTCTACATCATCCAATTCGAAGGAGCCGTGAAAGTAGTCCTGGTAGGTGCGGGCAATGTCGTGATCGAGCGTTCCACAGGTGGTGATGATGACATTGTAGGCCTTGCGTCGAATCGCCTCAACGAAGAAGCCACGCGTGCCGGTCGCACAGAGACAGGCCGGGAAGGAGAGCCAGTTCAACACGCCCTCCTCACCTGACTTCGCCATTGCATTTGCGAGAATGTCACGCGCGTGCGCCAATTTGGTCGCTGTGAAGCCGCCCGCTTTCGACATCTGGTCGATCAGGGAGGGCACACTCTCGATGTCAGAGAATACGTAATCCTCGACGGGGACATCGAAGTCATCGGCATCGAATGGCATGGGAACGGCCCGGCCAACCGCCTTCTTATCTTCAATGCGAAGGATTGAACTTCTCAATTGGTAGTTTCGTTTTCCAATTGGATTATTCTATCTCTAAGAGTGGCTGCACGCTCGAATTCAAGCCGTGCCGCGGCCGCATTCATCTCATTGCGCAGGCGTTGGATGGTATCCTGTTCGGGGAGATCATCGACCCACGTGGGTTGACCGACGTTGGGTGTGACGCCACCACCGCCACCACCACCGACCAGACGCTTGCCGCCGGACACGCCCTTCCCTGCCGTGCCCGCCAGCAATTGATCGGCCTCGATGCCCATCACTGGCAGGGCCTTCTGAATCGTTCTCGGTGTGATGCCGTTCCGTTCATTGTGCGCCATCTGCCGCTCGCGTCGTTCGATGGTTTGGGTGATGGCGGATTCCATCGCGATGCTCAGTCGGTCCGCATAGAGAATCACCTGACCATTCTCATTCCGAGAGGCGCGACCAATGGTTTGCAATAGACTGCGCTCATTGCGGAGGAATCCCTCCTTGTCCGCGTCAAAGATGGCGACCAGGCTGACCTCGGGAATGTCCAATCCCTCACGCAGGAGATTGATACCGACGATGACGTCGATATGACCCAGTCGAAGTGCCTTGATGATCTCGCTGCGCTCGATCGTATCGATCTCAGAATGCAGGTAATGGGCCTTCACACCCATGCGCTGCAGATAGTCCGCCACCTCCTCGGCGAATTTGATCGTCATCACAGTGACGAGGGTGCGCTGGTCTTGATCCACCCGGAGATTGATCTCATCCAGCAAGTCCTGGATCTGTGCCTCGGTCGGCCGGACCTCGATGGAGGGGTCGAGCAAGCCGGTCGGTCGAATCTCCATGCGGGGGATGCCTTCGATGGTACCCAGTGCATCGATGAGGAGTGGCTTTCGCTTGGCCTTGGGGTCGGGTTCATTGAAGGTTTGACCGGTCACTTCGCAGAGTTGTCTCAACTCCCGTTCGCCAGGTGTTGCAGACATGTAGAGCACCTGGGGCACGAGGTCTTGGAATTCCTCCCCCGTCAAGGGTCGATTGTCGGCTGCAGAAGGCAGACGGAAGCCATGTTCGATGAGATTCTCCTTGCGCGCCTTATCGCCGAAATACATGCCTCCCAACTGCGGTAGGGTGACGTGGCTCTCATCCATGACGACCAAGAATTTCTCCTTGGACCCATGAAATGTTTTGGCGCAGGCGGCGAAGAAATCCAGCAGGCAATAGGGGCGTTGGCCGTGCACCCTGCCATCGAAGTGCATCGAGTAGTTCTCGATGCTCCGGCAGTGTCCAATCTCCCGCATCATGTCGAGATCATAGTTGGTTTTGGTTTCCAATCGGTGGGCCTCGAGGTCTTTGCCCTGCTTCTCGAAATGGTCGATCCGTTCCGAGAGTTCATGCTCGATATCGCTGAGCGCCTGCTCAAATCGCTCGGGACTGGTCATGAAGAATTCCTTCGGGTGAATCCAGGCCTCCTCGACCTCATCCAGTGGTTCCCAGGACACGGCCTCACAGACCTGAATTCGGGTGATGCCATCCAAGTCAAATCGGATTCGAAGCGGATCGTCTCGCGAGGGCATCCACAGGTCGAGCACCTCGCCTCGCAAGCGGAGCTCCCCTCTGTTGATCTCTCCATTCACCCTCCGATACTGGAGGCCGACCAATTCCTTGACGACCTCCCGAGGTTCGACCTCTTGACCGACGTGCAGGCGCATGTGCTGTTGCAGGAAAGTCTCCGGCGGATTCAGGCCGTAGATTGCGGAGACGGTCGCAATCACGAGAACGTCGGGTCTGGACACCATCGAAGCGACCGTGGAGAAGCGTTCCTGTTCGATTCGCTCATTCATCGAGAGTTCCTTCTCGATGTACAGGTCGCGCTTCGGCATGTAGGCCTCAGGCTGGTAGTAATCATAGTGGGAAACGAAGTATTCGACGCCATTCTCGGGGAACAATCCCGACATCTCCTGCCACAATTGGCGCGCCAGCGTCTTGTTGTGGCTGAGAATCAATGTGGGGAGATTCAGCGATTCGATGATGTTGGCCATGGCGAAGGTCTTGCCCGACCCTGTGACGC
>CAVOCV010000006.1:0-31198 GCA_963694325.1 Candidatus Thalassarchaeaceae archaeon
CGCCGCCCCTCTTCCATTCATCTTTGAGGGTTGGGGTCGAGTGGAACACCGAAGTGAATTCCGGGGCTGATGATCAGCGCGCCGAGGAAGCGATGCGCTGCACCTCTTCCTTCTTGCCGACCGCGAAGGAGGCGACGTCGCCATCCTTGGCCTTCATGAGTTCGTTGACGATGCCATTGGTGAGCGTGCGCGTCGTCTTGTAAGTGGCGGAGATGCTGCCCCTGCACAGGTTGCGGATGGCGACATCGAGACGGCGCGCGGGGGCGCTGTCGACGGCCTTGGGCTGGGAGACCGCACCGAATTTGATGCGGGTGATCTCCTCCATCGGGGCCGCGTGTGTGATCGCGTCTACCAGAATCTGAAGGGGGTTGTCTCCCGTTCGCTCGTGAATGATGTCGAGTGCATCTTCGAAGGACTTGGCGCCGTACTGCTTCTTGCCGCCATTGCGGCCGTTGCGCATCAGGCCGTTGATGAAGCGCTCGACCACGCTGAGCTTCGACTTGCCCATCCAGGCGTTTGCGTGACGGCCACCCGAGTGGGGCGTGCCGACGGTTGCGAGGTTAACGTAAGGGGCAAGGCCGGGGTCTTCGCAGGTGACCTCAGAGGCATCCCACTTCCCAAAGACGAGTGTGCCGATGCCCGCGATGGGACTGGCTTCGACCTCGGGGGCAGCCTCCTCTTCTTCTTCGATGTCTTCGATGATCTCTTCGTCAGACATTGTGATTCCTCCTGATCTCAGCGGATCGGCTTCTCCTTGCGGCCACGGACCATCTCGTTGAGCGAGACGCCGTTGACCTGGATGACCTTGTAGCGGATGCCGGGGATGTCACCATAGGACCGACCCTGTCGGCCACCGATGCCTTCGACCATGACCTCGTCGTGTTCGTCAATGAAATTGATTGCACCATCGCCAGGGGCGAAAGCGGTGAGCTTGTTGCCGCTGCGAATCAGACTGATCTTGACCGCCTTGCGGATGCCGGAATTGGGCTGCTTTGCCTCGACGCCGACCTTTTCGATGACGATGCCCTTTGCCTGATTGGAGCCTTGTAGCGGGTCGTGCTTGAGCACACCGCCCTGTCGACGCTTCTCCTGTCGCTTTCTGAATCCAGAATCCTTCCAACGAAACTTGAGACGGTCCGACTTCATCTTCGGACCTGAGAATAGACCGCGACCCATGTGGATACCTCTCCTACGGAGCGTTCCGCCGACCGACCCACCGTATATGAGCGTGACGGGTACCGATTGGCCCTCGGGTTGACGGTTCAGGGGGGGCGATGTGTCCCCAATCATCATACGTTCGCTGCACTCGGCATTCAACATGGCATTCAGGGACCACCTCGAAGGGGCGCATTCCCCCTCTGGAACCATCTCCTGCATCCATGGGTTGTTTGACCTTTCACACGAGTTGGGGCACGCGCTCATCTTGGCCAAAGATGTCGCAGAAGCACCGGGTCATGCCGCTGCAGTGAACGTTCTCTCACGTGAACGGCTTTGCGCGGTGTTGGGAATCGACGCGGGTGAATTGATCGACATTCTGGGGTCCGCGGTGGAGAATCCGACCGAACCGGTCTTCGTCGATGGTGGCCCTGTCTTGGAGAATGCGCCAGAGGTCGATCTGCACTCGTTGCCGATTCCCTGGCATTACCGTGAGGATTGTGGCCGCTACATGTCGGCCTCGATCGTCATCGCCGAGTATGATGGCCAGCGCAATGTTTCATTCCACCGACAGAAACTCCGGGATGCGAACCATGTTGTCGCACGCCTGGTGCCGCGTCACCTGCGAACCATGGTTGACAAAGCGCGCTCAAAGGGCGAAGAGATTTCGATTGCCATCGTCAATGGTTGTGACCCGGTCGTCCTGCTGGCTGCGGCGATGTCCTTTGACGAGCACATCGACGAATTGACCGTCGCTTCGACGCTACATCAGCGGTTCTATGGAAAACCATTGGCATTGGTCAGACTCGAAAATGGCATCCCCGTTCCAGCGGATGCCGAGTATGCAATGGCTGCATCCATCACACTCGAGGATGATGTGGAGGCACCCTATGTAGACATCACAGGAACTCTGGACGATGAACGCACCGAACCGGTATTCAGAATCCACAGTCTACACCACCGCAACGACCCCATTTTCCACGCTCTCATCCCTGCTGAAGGCGAACACAAGGCACTGATGGGCCTGCCGCGGGCGCCGACGATCAAGGCAGCGGTCTCCGCCGTCACGACCTGCCATGATGTGCACATGACCGAGGGCGGCTGTGGTTGGTTGTCTGCAGTGGTCAGTATCACACCGAACGATGCGGGCGATGGCCGCAGGGCGATTCAAGCCGCTCTCGACGGTCATCGGAGCATGAAGATGGTCACCATCGTCGATCGCGATATCGATGTGGCAGACCCCGCGCGCGTGGAGTGGGCATTGATGACCCGCTGGCAGCCTGATGCTGATACCGTCATCCTGTCCGGACAGAAAGGCAGCAGTCTCGACCCCTCGAGAGCTGAGGACGGGACAACCTCCAAGATCGGATATGATGCAACATTGGCCCCCGGGATTGACAAAGGACCCTACACTTCGGTCCAGTAGGTGGGAACCGATGGCCGAAGGACTCGCAGGCACCCTGCAGCACCCTCGCAGAAGTCTCGGCGACCGTCACCGCTCTCAGGCCATCAAGTTCCAGCGCCTCGCCAATGCCGATGCCTCACAGTTCAAATCCAACATGGATTGGGCCGAACAAAATGCCAGACAAGCCCTGCTGCATGACTTCACCCACGTCGACAATTGGCGGGCCCTCGCCGGCATCAAATTGGCCATCGAGGATGAGATGGGCTTGCGCGCGTTGCTCAGTGATCTCTTCGCCGTGCTCGGACGTGACCCTGACCAGGTCGCCCAATTGTCTGGCGTGCCGATTCTCTCCGTCGGTTCCGAATTGCTCGAAGCCGCTTTGTTGCGCGACCCGCTCGACCCCGATGCATGGTTCACCTCCTTGGATGAGGATTCCAAAGCGTCCTTCTGTGCCCGCTTCGCCACGCTTGACCTGTCCGACCCGCGCTGCAATGTGCTGTTCGGGCGCCGCGTTGAACGCTTGTGGGTCGAAGGGGATGATGGGCTGTGCATTCCACTGGCGCGCAGCCTGCTCTCCCAACGACCTCAGAATTTTGAGATGTGGACAGACCTCGGGCGCGCGCACGAGCGTGCAGAAGCATTCGATGAAGCCTGGTTCTGCTATGATCAAGCGCAGACCCATGGCCCGCACACCACGGTCCGAGATGCCTTTCGGGAGCGGATGAAGGGTCGATTGGATTCGGGCAAGAAATTGCCATGGTCACAACCCTCGATCGATGTCCGAGATCAATTCCTCGAGCGCATGCAGACCTTGGCCTCGCGATTTGTGGCCCAAGAAAAGGAACCTGAAGAGGAGGAAGAAGTCACCTCAGTTAACCAGGACGAGGTCCAATTGACGCAATTCCTCGACTCGGGTGAGTTCGCTGCAGCCTTCTTCCTCTCCCGAAGACTCGTTACGCGGGGAGAGACGTGGGCACAACCCTTCCTCGAGCGGGCCGAATCCGGGCTCTCTGCCGGCGATGAAGTGCATATCCCCTGAGGTCTGGACATGTCACGTTCTTGGGTCGTCGCTTGGGTCACGCCGAAGGCCTTGCCACCCGTTCCCTTGTCGCATGAGGATGCCTGCTTTCTGATGGTCAAACATGTCAAACGGGGATGGGAATTGCCCGGGGGTTGGATCGAGTCTGGCGAAGATGCTGAGATGGCCGCGCTGCGCGAGGTCTTCGAAGAGACCGGCCTACTCGGCACGGCGAAATCCGTCGCGAAGGGACTCGCAGAAGGCGGTGGGCATGTGGTCTGGGTCGAAATCGATGAAGATCCAACGCCTGTCGCTTGGACCTCCGCAGATCCCGCCATCGAGGAGGTCGGGTGGTGTCTTGAACCGCCCGAGCCACTCGCTTGGAGTCTGGGCGAATTGGTTCAATTTGCCGCTCATGATTGGCCGGTTTGAGCCGCATCTTCAAGCACGAGTAGGCCCGGACCATCGGCCACCTTGTCTCGGAGATAGTCCACCATCTGCTGCACATCATCCGGATGGGCCATCATCTTCGGGTGGGATTCCCCTTGGGAGCGGGGCGCGGCCAACTCGACCGCTTCATCCATCGTCTGTGCATCGGCATCGACATCAGCGAGGGCAAGATCGAGCCACTGCAAGCCCGCATCGACGGCCTGTTCGGTGAGTTCGGTCTGTTTGAATCCGTGATGGGCGACCCAATAATGACGCAAGGCCGCGGCACCATGTCCCTTTTCGAACCACAGATTGGCAGCGTGGTAACGGGAGAGAGCGATGATCTCCACAAGGTGGGGACCTTGACGAGAGATCGAACTGTACAGGGCGAGAGCCATGCCTTGCTCATCCCGCGATTCATGCCATCGTGCGAGGTTGATGATCGCGAGGCCATGGTATCGATGACCCGCCTCCAACGCTTCGAGGCGGTCCATCGCCCATTTCAGGTCGACACCCGCTTGCTCGTGTTCACCGAGGCTGGCACGGACCAAACCCCATTCCATTCGGATGCGCGCCTCGAGAAGGTGATCTCTGGTCTCGGCTTGACGACTGAGTTCCAGCGCCTGGGTCAGGTGTTGTTGTGCGGCTTGGGCATCATTGGCCAATTGTGCTTTTCTGAATTCGAGGAATTGGATTTCACACGCATCGAGAGGTAGAGTGTGTGAACGGCCGGCAGCGAGGGCGAGTTCCGCTTCAAAGAGGCTCATGCCAGATCCCCCTGAGAGGCCATCAGGAGTGCGATGAATCCAGAGGTGGCATCGACCGTATCGGTCTTGCCCGTCCAACCGGCGGCACCAGCATGACCGCCGCCTTCACCGCCGCTCCGGTCGACCATGGCCTGCATCAGTTCACCGAGGTGGACACCGCCCTTGGTCGCCGCACGGCTGGCCCGCGCGGACAGTCGAGTCTCTCCCTCGGCGCGGCGGGCGACCAGAGCGACATCGGCGCCGGCGGAGATCAGCGAACGGGCGACGATGCCCTCGTTGGTGCTCGCGCGCGTATAGGATAGGAACCATTTGCCCGCGGCCAATGTTTCAACGCGGGACAAGCCCTTGGCGATGGCAACGCGTTGTGAATGATTGAGTTCGACAGATTCCATGCGCTCGACAAAGGCGGCGAAGTCCAATGACGCGCCATCCGACAAGCGAGATGCGCAGGCCAAGGCATGTGCATCGGCGTGGCGGAAGCGGCCCGTGTCCGTGACAATGCCCGCCAACAATAGTTGGCGCGAGGCATCGTCGAGTCGGTCCGCAGCGTGAGCTTCAGCGAAGCATTGGATGATTTCAGCGGTGGAACAGACCTCCCAGACGATGGATAGATCTTCTGGTCCAAGGTCGAATGCCTCCCCCGCCGCGTGGTGGTCGATGATGCACTTCGGCACATCGGGCAGGTCGACGCCTGGTTGGCTTGGACCGGCAGCATCGACGATGATCAGTCCGCCGAGTTGACGCGGCCAGACCGCGCCGTCTGTGAATTGGAGAAATTCTGCGCCCGTATCCTTGACGACTGCCCTGGCGATGGTCGACTGATGCAGTCCGCACGCGCGAGCCATCGGCCCGAGAATACGTGCCAATGCACAGGCTGAACCGACCGTGTCCATGTCGCCATTGCGATGGGTCAACACGGCGATGGCACCACGCTTCATTGCCGCAGTGACCCATCGGTCGAGTGCGGCGAGATCCTCAGCCCGACCGGACATGAACGTCACCTCAGGCGGTCTCGAATTGCTTGACTGCCTCTTCGTAGGTACTGCGCAGTTCGGCTTCCTTGGCTTCGAGGGTTTTCAGATGGCCCTTCAGCTGGCCGAGAGAATCGGAAAGATTGGATTGGAGTGTCTCGAGGTCATCCACCTCGATCAGCAGGGGACCGACCTGCTGATAGATGGCGCGAGAGGGATCTTGAGTGGTTAGATGGCCCAATGTCGCCTCGATTTCCCGCACTTGAGCTTGAACAGCGGCCAATTGTTGGGAGACCATCTGCAACAATTGCACGACCTGATCCAGGCTCTGGGTCTCACGCATCGAATTCACCACCGTCGCCGATGCTCATCAGGGCTTCGCTCGCCGCGCGCAGGGAGCGCATGGTGGAATTGAATCGGGCGCGAAGGTCGCTCGCACTGGATCCTTCGATGTGAATTTGAATGTCTTCTTCATTCAGAGAGACAAGAGCATCTTCACAGGACAAACTGGCTGCGAGTGATTTGGATGAAGGGGAGGTCAGACGGATCTCGGCCGTCCAATCACTCTTCTTCGTCGCCACGCTCGGCCGCCTCCGACTTGGCGCGTTCGAACTCGATCGCCTTCTGACTGGCGATGACCGCCATGTCTGTTGCGGTCGCGCCTTCCATGCCACGGCGGATGATGCGGTTGTTGGAATCGCTGGCGCGTGTGAAGGGCTCCCAAACGCCACCTGCGAAGGTGTGGTCGCACTTCTTGCAGACCCAGATGCCAGCGGCCTTGCGCTTCACCTTGGGGTATTGGCACACCGGGCAGGTATAGGAACGCTTGACCTTGGCCAATGCAGCACCGGCTCGGCGTCGAACGCTGACACCGTAGCGGGCGCCGTACTTGGCGGTCGCGCCTGTCTTCTGTGTTCGCTTGCTCATAGTGAGGCCTCCTGCTCAGCGACGATCGCTCGGAGTTCGGCGCAGCGGGACTGCGCGGCATCCATGATTTCGTCGAATTCGGCCGCGGTGAAAATTCCTCTTAGACCCTTCTGAAGGGAGTGGACATGGCCCTCATTGCCGAGTGTGATGTGAATTCGCTCATCTCCGCCGAGTTCTTCGCGGTGGGTTGCATCGTAGACGAAGCGTCCACCGACCTTGTGGTAGGAGCACATGATCGGCGCGCCCTTGACCTCGAGTTTGTAATCCTCACCGACGTCAAATCGCTCCGCCGGCACCGTCGCGGTGCGCAGGGCGGCGATCGCCGCGAGGGCGAAGGCGTCGAACAGGTTGCCGTCATCGCTGATGGCGAACAGGTCGAGGATGACCTGCCAGGCCTTCTCGCCGGGCAGGATGCACAATTCCTCTGTGTTGATGCAGCCGGACTCACGGATGCCACGGTCGACCACACGGCCGAGTTCGATGCTCTCGGGCGAGGGGGGGCCGGGCTCCCAGTTCGGGCCGCAGACCGGGCGCACCTCTGCGCTGGTCATCAGACCGCCCTGCGTGGGTCGGTCCGGGTAGGGGGTCATGATCTGGAACTTGACACCGGCGAGAACGATGGTGTCGCCCATGCGCACGCGGCAAGATCCCTCGGCATTGGCAAGGCAGTCGACCTCGATTTCAAGATCGCGGCCATCGAATTGGCTGCGGCCGTCCAGGCGAGCATCATCGGCCGCGAGTGCGGCGAGATTCTCACGCAGAAGGCTGGGGATGATCGGTGTTGCCATCAGACATCACCTCCGTAGCGGCGCTGGAGTGCATCGACCATGATCGCGTGCACATCGTGAGCCGCCTTGACGTTGTAGTCCCAGCATAGCTTGAACTCCTCCATCGAGAGGTCGCCATCCATTTGCAGGAAGACCAACTCATCGGTCATCGGCAGGATGCCCATGGGCAAATCGGCCTCGCCGTAGTTGTCCTCGGGCTTGTTGAGGTCCATCAGGACGACACCGTTGCACTTGCCAGCCGCCACGCTGACGACCATGTCGGACATCGGAATGCCGGCGTCGGCGAGTGCCACACTGGCCGCGGTGATGCCGCAGCAGCGGGTACCAGCCTCGGCACAGATGATCTCGATTTCAACGCGGATTTTGCTGCGCGGGTACAACTCGAGGTCGACCACGCTCTCCAGCGCATCCTTCGTGACCTTGCTGATCTCGCGGCTGCGTCGGTTGAAGCCCGGACGGATGCGATCCGTCGTGCTGAACGGCGCCATGTTGTAGCGCACATCCAAAATGGCGCGGTCTTGACGCTGAATCTTTCGCGGGTGGGCCTCCATCGGTCCGTAGACCGCGGCGATGGCCTCGTTCTTGCCCCACTTGATGTAGGCGCTGCCGTCGGCGACGGGGATGACCCCGCACTCGATTTCGACAGCGCGCATTTCATCGGCCTTGCGGCCGTCTTCTCGGATGCCATTTGCATCCATGCACTGATAATCTCCATATCCCATGATATTCACTTCCTTTGACTTTCACTCACTCACCCAGCGCATCAATGCGCTCTCGGAGACCGGGGAGGTGTGCGGTGTCCCGGATCAGCTTCAGTGCTGACCGGATGTCACGCATGCCATCCTGCTCTCCATCGATCCACACTCGACCGTTCTGGCCAACGACCAGACGGGCATCTCCCAAGTCCTTCAGGGCCTGCAGCATGCTGCCGCCCTTCCCAATGACCTGGGGGATGATGTGGGGGGGAATCTGTTCGACGAGGCCGGACTTCAACTTTCGAAGTCCCATGCCCTTCATCGTCGCGACTGCGGATTGGGTCTCGTCGACCTCCTGCACACGGCAGAGGACGGCTTCCCCGACATTGAGGTGTTCGCGCACGGCACCGAACTCGACCTTCCACGGTGCGAGGCTCATCGGCAGAATCGCGTTGAACGACGCGCCGATGTCCAAGAACCAGATGTTGTTCGTCATGCCTTCGACCAGACCGATCACAAGATCGCCCGCTCGCGGCACATATCGGCTGCTCAACGGGTCGATGCTGACCATCTGTCCATTTTCTTGTAGGTTTCCCATGCGCATGGCCACCATCTGTCCGTCGATTCGACGGACACCGTGTCCAGCTTCGGCGCCTTCGTGGCCGCCGAGGCGCTCGCCCGGATGGACGAGTCGCCCAGCACCCGAGTCTTGCTCGGAGGGTGTGCTGTCTTCACTCATTTCTCATTCACTCCGAGCCGGCCGACCGAACTCCCCTCTTTAACGCTGCCCACCCCGTAGGGGTGATGGAACCAGCCTCACTTGATCTCCTTGACCTCGGTGTTCGGGTCGCGCTTGGCGACCTTCGAAAGGTACTCTCCCTTCATCCCTGCGGGAATCTCGACGACGAAGGCCCACGAGCCATCCTCGAGCCATTGTTCTTTGATCACATCGCTGCGCACTTCTCGGTGGACGGAGCCGTAGGCGGAGCCGGCCACGCGGAAGGCCAATTTGATGGTCTGGAAAGAGAGGGGAATCACCGGCCGAAGCACATCGACGGCGTCCTTGATTTGACGCTCGACCGAGAGGAAGGGGTCGGGGTTCCAACGCAACTCATCCAGGGCCAATTCGATTCGCGTTGCGGGGTGTGGGGATTTCGAGCGCGGATCGATCGCCGTACGACTGATCTCGGTGATGATTCGAGCCCGCTTATCGGCGATCATTTTCCGGCGTTGAACCGTGGTCAACTGGATGTCACCATCGGAGAGAATCTTCTGAACACAATCGAGCAATTCGGTCGTCCCGAAGGTCGACACCAATTTGTCCTCCGTCGGGCGTTCTCCAGCACGGGCATCGTGCCAGACCTCATCCGTCGCCAAGAGGTCATCCAGCGAGACCGATTCGGGGTCCACCTTGAACACGTCAACCAGTTCGGGGTCGACCAAAATCTCGTAACGCTTGCCGCCCTTTTCCAAGCGCGCAACCACAGCGTTATCGAGACTGACCATGGTCTTCCTCACTCGTCATATGCTGGCTTCAGCTTGTCGATTTGAGCGGTGGTCGCATCACGATCGAGCACCCGATAACCATCCGCATCGATGACGGCGATTTCGACGGCATCCTTGTTGAGTTCAGCTTCGAGGGATTCACGGAGAGCCTCCAAGCCCATCTTGATGCCCGCATTCATCGTCAGATTCGCCTTCCAGTTCTTCTCAAAGAATTCGACCACCGTCGAACGGCCGCGACCGATCGCGCCCGCGTGATATGACTGATACGCACCCGAGGGGTCCGTCTCATACAGGTGAAGACCGGTCTCATCCACACCGGCGATGAGTAGCGCGGTCCCGAACGGGCGCACGCCACCATACTGGGTGAAAGACTGTTTGAAGTCGCAGATGCGCTTGGCCAGCGTATCGACGGGGATGGAATCCGAATAGGTGATGCGGTTCACTTGGCACTGCACGCGCGCGCGCTCGACCAATTGACGAGCATCGGCGACCAGACCAGAGGTGGCGAAGCCGAGGTGGTCATCGATCTTGTAGACCTTCTCGATGCTCTCGGGAATGATCAGTCGACTGGCGATGCGCTTGTCGACGATGAGAATCACACCATCGCGGTACTTCAGCCCAGCCGTGGTCGTGCCACGCTTGACCGACTCTCTCGCATACTCGACCTGGAACAAACGACCGTCCGGAGAGAACGTCGTGATGCCATGGTCATATCCTCGTCCACTCGGCTGCATCTGAATCCCTCCGGGACCCGGGAAGGTCCCCTATGAACCTTCGTCGGTCATCCCGTCCCCACCGATGGCGGTTCTTGAACAGCGTGGACGGCGGGTCTATCGACCACCACCCTCGCCAGACCACCGATGAGGGTCCTCATACTCGCCTCAGGAGGCAAGGATTCCTCCTACGCCACATGGTGGGCCACCCTCCGGGGTTGGGACGTCGCCGGCATGGTGACGATCCGTATCACCGGCGACGATTCGATGATGTTCCAAGTGCCGTCGACAGCCCTCGCGGGACTCCAGGCGGCGAGCGCGGGCATACCATGGATGCCCGTCCCCATCTCAGGGGATGAAGAGACAGAGATGGATGAATTGGAATCTGCTTTGGAAAGTATTGTCTCTGGTTCAGGTAAGAGGCGATCCTCGACTTGGTCCGCTTCTGAGAAGGCGGATGCAGTTTGGCCTGAGGGCTGGAAATGGCCTGCTTCTCTGGAAAGGCTTCGAGCCAGTGAGCCGATCGATGGCCTGGTCGTCGGCGCGCTGCGCAGTGACTACCAGAAGACCCGCGTCGAGCGCATGTGCGAGCGCCTCGGCATTCGCTCCTTCACGCCCGTGTGGCATCACGATGGCAGCGAACACATGCGCGACCTGATCGCCCACGGCCATTCCCTCATGTTGACCGCCGTCAGTACCGATGGACTCGGTGAGGAATGGGTTGGCTCTCTTCTTACCGCTGAGAGACTCTCCTCTCTTGAAGAACTTTCAGAGGAGTACCGCTTCAACGTCGATGGTGAGGGGGGCGAATACGAGACCGCTGTTCTCGATGCACCGTGGATGAATCAACCGATCATCGTCCACCAGACTGCCCACTGGACCGGACGCCGGGGCTGGGTCGATATCTGGGACGCCTCACTTGGGTGAACCGTCGGCACCCTCAAACACCTCGGCCGGGTCGACGGTTCATCGAAGGTGATTGGATGCCGGTCAGCCCCTTGGATTACCGCTATGGTCGCGATGCGATCAAAGAAGTCTGGAGTCAAAACGGTCGGCACTCGCGCCAGCTCGAGGTCGAGCGTGCACTGATCTGGGCCCACAACCAACTCGGGCGCGTCTCAGATGCGGACTATGCGGCTGTCGCCGCCATCTCGAACTCTGAATCCGTCACCTGCGAACGTGTCGATGAGATCGAGGCCGAGACCAAGCACGACATCATGGCCCTGACCAAGGCGATGGCAGAGGCTGCGGGCAAGGCCGGGTGGTGCATCCACCTCGGCGCCACCAGCAACGACATCGTCGATACCGCGGTCGGCCTCCAAATCAAGGATAGTGTCGCCATCCACCGTGACATTCTCGTGCAATTGATTTCCACACTTGCGGACCTCGCCGAGAGAGAACGCGACACGGTGATGATCGGTCGCACACATGGTCAGGCCGCCGTCCCGATCACCTTCGGCTTGAAGGTCGCCGTTTTCCTCGATGAGTTCCGTCGCCACCTCGTCCGCCTGGATGAGATCCAAGACCGCATCTGCATCGGCAAGTTCCTCGGCGCCGTCGGCACCGGTGCGGCTCAAGGCGAGAACGCGCGCGAACTGCAGCAACTCATCCTCACCCATCTAGACCTCAGCGTCCCGCTGGTCACAACCCAAGTTGTGGGACGCGACCGCTACATCGAGTGGGTCTCATGGATGGCCAACGCCGCCACCAGCGTCGAGAAGATCCTGCAAGAGATTCGCAACCTGCAGCGCAGTGAGATCGCCGAGGTCGGTGAATACTTCGATGCGGAGAAGCAGGTCGGCTCCAGTACCATGGCCCACAAGCGCAATCCGATCACCGCGGAGAACGCCTGTGGCCTCGCGCGCGTCGTGCGTTCATTCATCATCCCGTCCTACGAAAACGCCCTACTGTGGCATGAGCGTGACCTCGCCAACAGCAGCGCCGAGCGCTTCACGCTCTCCCACGCCGCCATCCTGCTCGATGATGTGCTGGCCAAGACCGACCGTGTCATGGCCAAGTGTGTCGTTGACAAAGACAACATGCGCATCAACATCGAGCGCCAGAACGGCCTCGTGATGGCCGAGCGTGTCATGATCGATCTGGTCGATGCTGGCATCCCCCGTGATGAAGCCCACGAGATCCTCCGAGGCGCCAGCATGACCTGTGTCGCTGAGAAGCGTCACCTGCGTGAGGTCTGTGGTGACCTTTCTGAAATCACTTCGAAATTTACCAGTGAACAGTTAGACACAATGTTCGACCCGGCCAGCCACATCGGCGTCAGTGCAGAATTGGTCGACGAGGCCGTCGCACTGGCCCGCAACCATCTCTGAGCATCAGAGTTTGGAGAGGGCGAAGAGGATCGCGCCGGTGATGCCGGCGAATCCGAATAGCATGAGAATCATGGCGTGGGGGCCGAATTGGTTCGTGTCGTGAAAGGCGACTTTGAACGGGCCACCGCTGGCCATCATGCCCCCGATGACACCGACGTCATCGGGCTGCTCATCATAGGGTGGAAGCGCGCGGCGCGGGATGCGATCGGTGTCCGCATCGAGAATTGCGTCCTCGGGCATGATGCGTCCAGTCAAGGCCCGGCGTTTATCGATTGCTGCGCCACACTCCTCAAGAACCGCGGAGCCAAGGCCCACACCATGGAGCCGGTGACGGGTTGTGTGCACCTGGCCGTCGAGGCTGGCTGCGGTGGCACGACATTCGCCCTGCAACAGGCTCGCACTGTGCTTGCCGATGGCAGACATGTGGTCTGGGTATGTGCCGAGATGCCGGATGGGCAGCGGTTCTCTCAACTCTACGAGGATGTGTCGCCTGTCGCTGTCGCCAGACTGCACATGGCTGCGGTCGGGGACAATATAGGGCATGGTATCACCTCTGCTCTTGGCCTGTTGGGCGCGCTAAATTCGATTGGATTGGTCATCGTCGATGACTGGACGGCCAAGACCGGCAAGGCACCCGCCGAACTGCTGACCTCCATCCGTTCGCTGATCGATTGTTGTCAAGAGGGCGAGGTACCGTTGCTATTGATCAGCTCCGCCTACGAAGATGCATCCGGCAAGGGCTGGAAGTCTCGGGGCGGCCTGAAGGTAGAGACCTGGTTCCTCCACCCCGAGGAGATGTCGATTCGGAACATCGTCAAATCTGACTCAACCCAACAGTGCACGTTGGGTGATGAAGGGTTCACTCCTCGTACGTGAGGCCTTGATTCTCGGCCGCGTTTTCGAGCAGATCCTGCATCTCATCGAGCGCATCGTCATCGGGCTCATCGAAGGCAGCGGGATCCTTCGCACCTCCGTCGAGAACGTCATCGCCCGCAACCTTCGGCGCTTGCTCGGCTGCTGCCATGTTCTTCTTGCGCAGATAGTAAATCAGGCCGATCATGCCAATCGTCACCAGAATCAATGCGTATTTGGCCGTCTCTTCGGTTGCCATGGCCGGGCCTATTCCGGGCCTCGGTCTAGAGACTTGCCCCTTCTTGACAGCGGTTTGGCCAAGTGACGGCGGTTCGAATCTGTCGGCTCGGTCCAATCCGATGCAATCGTTTCGGAGCACCAGACATCATCATGGGTTTGAGAACAGTTTGGACATTTCAGAGACTGCCCTACGCCTTTCGATTTGAATCGATGGCCGCATTCACACATGGGCCTCGCTCGATTTCTAACGCCCTGAATCAAGCGAATATTCTCCAGATGAAACGAGCCATCGGGTGCTCGCAGTCCTGCCCATTCGATTTCATCTCCTTGTTGGAACGATTGTGCCATTTGATTGACGGGGCCCGATGGTTCGAATGCGAACAACTTGTTCTCGGTCTGGATGCAGACGTGACCCCCACGAATCGTTTCTGCTGATTGAACGGTTCCAGTCATGACACCGGACAGATGGTCTCCCGTGGCTTGATTGGTGCGCCATGCCCGGTGTGCCACGCTCTGTTCGACATCTTGGCATTGCAGGAATGCGTGGGCTTCCAACACGCTCTTGCGCGTCTCTCCGCGGATACCATAGAGGACGGGACAGGGTGTGCGTGGTGCGATCAGGGCGCGGTTCGGATCGCGATTCATGAATGTCAATGGAAATTTATTCGCCATGTCGACAACGCAGTTTGCTGGGACATTTCTCTCCCCTTGATGGCCTCTCCATGCGGTGCATTCCCAGGTGTGGTCGTGCTCGCCGCGCCAGGCGATGGCGGCGCTGGCGCCGATGATGCCCCTGCGGCCTCTCTCTGTTGCCCAGACGTGATGCAGGGTGCCTTGCAGGGCTTGCCTTCGTTCCTTCAGGTCGACTTGGTTGCGAACGGTATCCCAGTAGAGATCTTCTGAGAATTGATTCAACGTGGCGATGAGCACCGGTTGAGCCGCGTGTTCGACATCGCTGGGGCTCAGATCTGCGTAGCGTGTGGTGAACCAATCGTCGAGGATGGCTTGAATTCGGCGAATGTCTCGGCTTTGAATCGATGCCGCAAGGGCCGCGTTGCCGCGTGTGCGGCCCGGCGCGAATGGCCAAAGACGGACGAGGCGTTCTTCCTGAATGGTGAATCCTTCCGATTCCAGTCGTTCGAGGAGCGAATGGAACTCCCACGTTGTGCAACCGTGTTCACGTTCATCGGTGTCGTCGAGACCGATCCAGATCAGGGACTCGGCCTCGACCGTCGTATTTCCGGGTGATCACCTTCGTCTTCATCGTCGAGGAGTCGTTCGATGATTGCGGCGATGCCCTCTGCTGCATCGACGCGGAAGGCGCGCACACCGTGGTGCCAAGCCGCGCCCATGTCCGCATCGCGGTCGCCGGCCATGAAGGAACGACCCTCGTCGGCACGGAACTTGAGTTCGGCAGAGTCCCGACACGTATCCAACTCGAGTCCACTCAGCAATTGTCGCCCGACCTGAAGCATGCCCGGTCCGGGCTTGCGCACAGGGCTGTGCTCCCAGGGTGCGTAGTGGGAGTAGAGAACGAGGTCGACGTGTGCATTTGCGTTCTGTTCGAGCAATCCTTCGAGAACAGCTTGGTTCATTGCTGCAAGGTCCGCATGGGAGAAGATATCGCGGTTAACCGGAGATTGATTTGTGACGATGACAATTCTATAACCTGCATCCCTGAGTGCTGCAATCGCATCGCCCGCTCCAGCGAGCATTACGACTTCATCGACGGTCTTGACATAGTCCTCTCGGCCGACATTGAGGACACCATCTCGGTCGAGATAGGCGATTGATCCATCCCACCCTTCTACGGTGGCCACGGGTGCATCGATGTCCGCATCGTGTCGACCGGGCAGGTCCATCCAAGGCACCTCAGGAATGACTCGGCAGGCCGCGGCTGGCCTTGACGGCCTCCTTGACGATGTGGTTGATGATGAGTTGCAAATCCTCGATGCGTTCCATCGAAGTCGTGTCGCAGACGATGGCGACGTCGACAAGTTCTGCCAATGCGCCGCCCTCGCCCTCGTTGTAATTGCCCGTGATGCCAACGGTGCGTGCACCGTTCTCTTTGGCGAAGACGATGCCATTGATGACATTGGGTGAATTGCCGCTGCCGGAGTAGCCGACGACGAGATCGCCATCGGCCAGCCAAGTCTGGAGTTGCCCAACGAAGATGTTGGCGTAGGAGGTGTCGTTCGCCCATGCGGTGAGCGCGGCCATATTGTCCGTGTGGGCCAAGGTCGGGAGTCCGAGTTCCTTGGACCAGTCGCCCGCGCTGTGGGATGGTGTGGCCGCACTGCCACCGTTGCCGATGAAGTGAACCATGTTGCCCGAATCGATTACAGAGAGCATCTCGGTGTACAAGGATTCGACCGAAACCCGGTCGAGGGAGCGCAGCGCTTTGGTCAGGTCCGCGACATAGGCGTCCATGAATCCGTGGAAATCGAAGGCATCCTCTGACATGGCGCTCATCGGGGCGTCAGCGCGAGCCTATATGTGACTTGCCGACCCGGGTTGAGCCTGAGATGGAAGACGTCGTCAGTTCAACCGTTGCGGCGCTCGGCGCTGTCATCGGCCTCGACCTCGGCCAGACCAAACTGCTGATCATCGCCTCGGGCCTCGCCTGTCTCGGCCTTTCCTTCCACGGCAAGAAGGACTGGATGCGTTGGGCCTCACCCGCGGGTTGGGTCTGTGTCGGCATCTACTTCTTCCTCGGCGCTGCCTATTACATGGAGATGGAAGACCCCGTTCTCATCTTCATGTCGCTCGGCGCTTTGCCCGTCTGTATCGCCTATGGTGGATGGGAAGCGCTGAATGCCCGCGAGGGCCGCATCGCGCCCGCAGTTGAGTGGTTGCGAGGCGCAGTTTTCTGGTCCGCCATGCCGTATTTGATGATCGAACACATCCCGATGGTCAATGCCGCTGTGGTCTGGTTCACGGCTTGGAATGCCTCCCTCATGCTGCAGTGGACCGGTGCGGGAGACATCACATTGGGCGCGATGATGGTCGATACCGGCGCGGGTGATGTGCTGTGGTCTGAATGGACGGGCAATCGCTGGTTGCTCACCGATTCCTTGGGCGAGGGCGGCTTCTTCGTGCCGATGGTTCACGCCGATGGTACACCGGTGAACATCGCCTTCGTACTCGGGTGTAGTGCCCTGCAATCGATGATCGTCTTCATCGGTGCGCTGGTCGCTGTCCGAGAAGCGACTTGGCAGCGACGGTTGCGTGCGATTTTCATCACCATCCCCGTCATTCACGTCCTCAACACATTCCGCAATGCAGGCATCATCTGGATGCACGTGACCTACGCGGGTTCGTGGGACCTCGGTGGGTTGAGCATCTTTGAGTTCGGTCATTCCTACGCAGCGAAGTTCCTCTCCTTGGGCGCGATGTTCTTGATGGCGCTCGCCCTGTTCGAGTTATTGCCGAAATTACACAGCCACGTCTTGGATGTGCTCGACCCCTTGACGCGGTTGTTCAGTCGCCGTTCAACGACGTGACTTCAGCCGGTCGAGCACCTTGCCCTTCAGCGGCATGCCGTGTTCCCAGGCAAATTCTTTCATGACGCGCAACGCTTCTTTCTCCTTCTCGGAATCGCCGACGAAATCGGTGACTGCGATGATATCATCCCGCGTATTCGCCTTGAAAGCGGCGATGGGCTCCTCATTGTGGAAGACCATGTAAGCGCTGCCAAATCCGAATCTCTCCCGCAATAGACTCTGGAAATATGGCAGCAGCGGGTCGGACGGCGGCAGGACGAAATCACGCATCGGCGGAAGGTTATCCGCGGCTTCTAGCAGGTTCTTTCGCCCCCAGCAAACCTCGTGTAGATCATCGACGAGGAATCCCTTGATGAGCAACCCCTCGGCTTCGAATTCGTGCAGAACACTCGACAGCATTTCCGGTTTGAATGGGCTGCCGGCGAGCTTTTCGAATTGCTTGAGGGTGATGATGGGATATTCCTGCAGCATCTCCCTGAGGTATTCCTTCTTGACTTCCCACGTGTCCTTTGATTCCAGACGATGGACCGTCTTGAAGCCGCCGCGGTAATCTTGGACGATGTGGCCGCTGCGGATCAGCGGCTGGATGAGTTTGCGGAATTCCGCGCGCTTCATCGCATATCGATCCATGAAAATTTTCGGGTCTGTATGGCTACTGAAGAAGTCGAGCACGTCGATCAGGTCCTCATCCGGCTGGACATTTCGAATCCTCAACAATCGCTGGAAGTGTTTGAGCGAGGCCCATACCTGATGGTTGCGGAGATTCGTCCCGAGGTGGAGTTGCTGACTCGCCGCCATCGACTTCAGGTTCACCCGGTACATCTCACAGCGGCCGCGCAGGGCAAAGTCGTCGCGAACCTCGGGGACATGGGCGATGGCCAGCGTCTCGTTCTCTGAGCGACTATCCTGATGCAGTCCGTGGTGGTGGAACATGGCGCGCAAGGCGATCTTTCGCGGTCGCGGGTCGACCACACCCCCACGGATATAGCGCAAATTATCCCCCATCGAGCGGAATCCGAGTCTCTCGACGATCGACTGAATGTTTTCATCACAATCGTGAATCGGCTCCCCATTGAAGGCGTGCAACACGGCAACATCGACCAGAGTATCCTTGTAATTCTCTAAGAGTACATCGAAAATTTCTGCGAATTCATCGAGATAGGCATGCGGGATGTGAATGTCTTTGATCTCAAGATAATCATTGACTTTGTACATCAAAATTCGGCCGACCGGATCGACGCCCTTGAACACTGGATAGTACCAACCCTGCTTGAGGACGTAGCGAACCTCTTGGATGAAGCGACTGCAGAAGGGGTCGGATTGAGTCAGGATGCGCAATTTCCGATCCTCACGGGTCGGCCTTGACAAGGCGGCTACATCTCTGGGAACGCAGTAGAAATCGGTCGGGTCCGGTTGTAACGCGATGACGCGCATGATCTTCTTCTCCGCCTCGAGGTCGCGCAGCACCTCGGCGAGTAATTCGACCGGATGAGAGACGAAGAGGCGTAGCGCGTGCAGCTTGATCGGTCCAATTCGCTGGATCAATTCGACCAGGGCTTCGGGGAAGTCCATGGGCTCATATTCCCCGTGCACTCGGTGGAAGAGGGAGAGGGAGCGCTTGCGATGCTGAAGTTCCTCGAATTGTTTGACGAAGACCATCTGTCGTTCCATGTTGGAGAGTGCATTGCGCGCATCCCGTTGCAGATGCTTATGCTCCTCGCCGCGCGGCAGATGACCGATGATTTCTGCTCGCTCGACATTTTGGTCCGGTGGAATGTATTCGAATAATTCCGCATCCATCTCGCTGAACCAGGGTTCTGGCCGCAGCCCGAGCAGCATGGGGAGCATCGACTGGGTGGTATAGCCGACGCGGGAGTGGAGCAGACGTCCCATGACAATGTCCGGGTCGTGCTTCATGTCCTTCCAATCGGAAAAGCGGAAATTTTCGATCCGGTCGAGTAATTCATGCATCTTCGCAAACATCACATGGCCGTCGTCGAGTGCACTCTGGGCATCGGGATACTGCTTGAAGGATTTGCGCAGTAGTAGATTCTGCAATTCGCGATATTCGATGATATTCTCTTTGCCACCGGTGATGATATGCTCGTCCACGCGCAGGATGTACTCGCCTTCATCGGTCTGGGTGAAGAAGCCGATCGAGACGATGTTTCGAACCTCCAACTCGTGCAATAGGGACTCGATTTGGGCGTTCGGGAACGGTAATCTCCCGGATAGTTTCGGCAGCGTCTTCGGGCCTTCACTGCCGAGCATGTCAACGATTTTGACACGCAGCGCCTCGTGTGGGTCCATCAGTTTGGCCGGCTTCCATTCCATCACATTCGCATCTTGGAACGTGTCGGCGACATCGTAGGACAAGCCGCCGGTGTAGAGTTCGCGCAGGTCCTCCATCTCGTCTGCGCCCTTGGTTGAGAGGACGCCCAAGGTGCCGTGCACCTCGGCCATGCGCATGCTGTACCATTTGTCATCGACAGCATCCTCGCCGGTGCCCCGAACCTTGGTGATGGCACCGGCCTCGGAGAGTTCGACCACCCAACTGTGAATGGTATCGTGGTCGAGATGGGTCAGTTTGTCCTGATAGAGCGGATTCTCAAGGTTCGGGTGAAGGCCACCGCCTTTCTCCATCAGGCGCAGCAGTCCATCTGCATCTTCGGGTGTGCCCACCTTATCGTGGAAATATTTCTGCAGAGATTCGGCATCGAGATCGGTCGCGCGCGAGCGGCCACCCAGCAAACGTCGCAAGATTTCAGGGTCAATATCCTTGACCAGGTAGGCGCGGGTGCGCATGCTGAGCAGGTCCTCGAAGGCCGCCATGTAGAGATTCATTCCAAGCGCGCTCGGCAGGGTGACGCGGGAGTGGACGATGCGCACGTCCTCGTCCTCCATTCGATTGACGAAGCGTTCCAATTCCTCCATGTCGAGGTCGGTGTGGAAGATCTCGTTCTGGGCTTCACGAACCAAGAGGCTGTCCGCGTGTTGACGATGTTCTCGGAAGACCTTCTCTGCCTTCTGCTGGAATTGCTTGGGGCTGACCTCCTCTGCACCGATGCGACGCGGGACGATCAGTGAACGGCCGGCGACCTCGCGGAATCGCTTGGCGAAGAGTTGACTGTCGAGCAGGTAGCGCTGCAGGACGGCATCGCGCTGATTCTTCTTGAACAGGGGATAGATGGCAGCGGTATCGATCTCCTGGCCGGTTTTGAAGAGGAAGGCATTCTCGTCGAAGGACATCTCGACGACGTGGATATCGTACATCTCGCACAAACCCGCCATGAAGTAACCCAAGGCCATGTTGAACGCCCGCCCTCTGCAGGTGGTGATGATGTAGGTGGGGACGGGCGAATTGATGATCTGTTCGAAAAGGATGCGATCGAGGGTTGGCACCTGAATGGAATCGATGGTGTGCTCTTCGAGGAAGCGCGCCAAGGACTCTGCCACCGGATCGGACAGGGCGTAAGCGCCGGTCAAGAGCAGACGCGGGTCGCGTCCACGGCGGATTGCCGTGACGGTCGCGTTGAGCAAATTGAGGACGGCTTCCGATAGTTCGCGACTGCGGCTCATCGCCTCGCCGGACCAAGATGGGACTGTTGGTCTATAGCCAGTCACAGGGGTGACGCTGACGCGGCTCGCCTGGATTTGATGGACCCGGTAGGTCGAGCCGCCCAAGAGGAAGACATCGCCGGTCCGCAGGTTCTGAACGAAGGAGGACGACAATTGCCCAATCATCGACCCATCGGCGCTGAACACGAGGTAATTGTTGTCGGGTGCGATGGTCCCGATATTGGTGTAGTAGATCATCTGCGAGTAGCCTCGCTTGCCAATGGTGTTCTCCTCCCAATCCATCCAGACGCGGCGCTCGTCTTCCAGTAGAGACAGTACCTCAATGAAATCGTCGTAGGGCAGATGGCGATAGGGATAGGAGGATGTGATGATGGAATAGGCCTCATCCATGTCGATCTCGCCGCAGATGGTCAGGCCGATGATGAACTGGGCGAGCACATCCAAGCAATTCTCAGGGAATCGAAGATTGTCCATCTCACCGCTCATGATGGCGCCTTGGAGCGCCACCAATTCGAGCAGGTCATGGCTGCTCGTCGGCAGGAAACGGGCCCGCGGGATGCCGCCGACGTGGTGACCGGCGCGACCGATGCGCTGTAGAGCGGTCGAGATTGAGCCTGGCGAACCGAGTTGGATCACCATGTCGACCGCACCGATGTCGATGCCCATCTCGAGCGAGGAGGAGGAGACACAGCAGCGCAGTTCGCCGCGTTTCAATTTGCGTTCGACCTCGAGTCGAATCTGTTTGTCCATCGAACCGTGGTGGCCTTCGACGCCTGCCAGCCCAAGGACGCGGAGTTTCTGGGTGATGATCTCGGTCATCGCACGCGTATTGGCGAAGACCAGTGTCGTCGTATGGGCCTCGCAGAGATCTTTGATGATGTCCACGTTGTAGTCGAGCAGCTTCTTGACCGGCACCTCGCTGAACTTTGGATGTGGCAGAATGATGTCGAGGTCGAGTTCGCGTACGCCACTGACCTTGGCGATGTGGACGAGACTGGATTCCTCATCGTCGAACTTTGGTGTCGACACGGCGCCCGCTTCACGGTCTTCGCCTTTGACGGGAACGAGAAACTGGGCAACCTCCTCCAGTGGCTCCATGGTCGCGGAGATGCCTAGTCGTTGCACCGGATTGGCGATCAACGTGTCGAGCAGGGCCATCGTCAGGGAGAGATGCGTGCCGCGCTTGGTCGGGACAAGAGAGTGCATCTCGTCGATGATCATCCACTTGAGATCGTGCATCAGGGGGCGGAATCTCTTGGAGGCCAAGGCCAGCCCCAACGATTCCGGCGTCGTGATGAGGATGTGCGGCGGCTTGCGCAGCATCTTCTGACGCTCGGATTGGGGCGTATCACCAGTCCGCAGGCCGACCTTGATGTCCTGGGCCCGGCTCGGCAGGAATCGCTCTTTGATCTCGGTCAACGGGCCAATCAGATTTCGCTGGATATCATTTGCGAGCGCCTTGATCGGCGAGATGTAGATGCAGTAGACCTTGTTCTCTAACTTTCCATCCAGGGAGAGGCGGACCAGTTTGTCGATGATGGTGAGGAAGGCTGTCAAGGTCTTACCAGAACCCGTCGGTGAACAGAGCAACAGGTGTTCGCCGTTGAGAATCGAGGGGATCGCCAACTTCTGCGGGTCCGTGAAATCAGGGAATGTGTCCTTGAACCAGTCGCGCACGGGTTGCGAGAGTTCGGACAGGAGCGCCTCGGTTTCAGCGAGGTCCTCAAGGTATAGTGTCTCAGCCATGGCACAATCCTCCGATTCAGTCGGAGGGGAGCGTTACGATGCGCTATAAGAACAATTCGCAATGTTCCCGTAGGGAACTCTCAGGCCCATGGCTTGTCCTTCGGGCCCCAACGTGCAATCGCTTCGGTTTGAGGGATGATGGGATCCGTCTCCAAGAGTGGACTCGTGCGCGCCGATGTGGGCATGTCGACCTCGAATAGAGCCGATGTTGGACAGGAGCCGATGCAGGATAGACAACCAACGCAGCGGTCCATGAGGACGATGACATCTCGCTTGCGACGGTGTTCGAGGACGTGTGCGCGAGGAAGGAGGGCTTCGAAGGGACAGTGCAGTATGCAGAGGTCACAACCCGTGCAATCCGCCTCGGTGATGGCAACCATCGCCTGTCCCATGCTCGGAGGAAGAAGAGTCCACCCTTTCAGGGTGTGGGCGCCGATTGCTTGATGAGACCTCCATGCCCGCGAAGGCATGATGACAGACGCTGGTGCGCGGCTTGAGCGGCTGACGAGCATGCTGCGTCGCCGCGGCATCATCCTCCCCGCCTTCGAGATTCACGGCGGCGTGGCTGGGCTGTTCGACTTCGGTCCAGTCGGCGGCAGATTGCGTCGGCGGGTCAAGAATGCCTGGCTAGAGCATTGGGCACGGCACGGTGACATCGTCGAGATCGATTCCCCGACCATCACACCCGAGCCAGTGCTCGTCGCGAGCGGCCACGTCGGCGAGTTCAATGACCACATGGCCGAGTGCAACGGCTGTGGCGGCGCCTTTCGCTCAGACCATCTGATCGAGGACCTCCACCCAAATCCCGACATTCTCTCCAGTGCAGAACTGGACGAACTCATCGCCTCCAACGCTGTGGCCTGCCCCGGCTGTACAGCCACAGATTGGCAAGCGAGTCGACCGATGAACCTGATGTTCAGCACCCGCATCGGGGCGATGAAAGGCGGTCGAGCTGCCTACATGCGCCCCGAGACAGCACAGGGGATGTTCATGCTCTTCCCCGCTCTATACCGGCATTTCCGAAATCGGCTGCCCTTCGGTGCAATGCAATCTGGCAAGGGATATCGCAACGAGATCAGCCCGCGCCAAGGCATGATTCGATTGCGCGAATTCAACATGGCCGAATTAGAATACTTCATCGATCCCGAGGTCAACCCGGAACACGATTTCTCCAAGTGGGAAGGTGTACCATTCAATCTCGTCCCCGACCCGGCGCAGGGCGAACCCCTGACAATGGAGGTCGGGGCTGCCTCGGCAGCCAATGTGATCCGCCATCCGACCGTCGCCTGGTTCATGGCTTGGACTTGGGATTTCCTCGTCTCGGTCGGCATCGACCCGGCGCGCATCCGCTTCCGTCAGCACGAAGGGACTGAGATGGCGCACTATGCATCGGATTGCTGGGACGCAGAAATCCACGGCTCCTACGGCTGGGTCGAGTGTGTCGGTATCGCCCATCGTGGCTGCTATGATCTCGGTGCGCACGAGGATGCCACCCAAGATTCGAACCTGCGTGCATGGCGGCCGTTTGACGAACCCAAGGTCGTCGACAAGACGGTTCTCGCCGGTGTTGGTGCGATCATCGGGCCTGCCTTCCGCGGTCAGGCCGGCGCTGTCAATGCCGCCCTTGACTCTCTCGAGTCAGCACCTGCTCACTTCCCCTTTGAACTCGCATTGGCAGATGGTTCATCGGTCACCATCGAGGCCGAGATGGTCGAGGAGAAGCGCGTCCAGAGTACCGAGCATGGCGAGTGGTTCCTGCCGCATGTGGTCGAACCGGCATTCGGCATCGACCGAATTCTGTGGCATGCCATCGACCACGCCTTCGACGAGACCGAAAAGGGAGGCGAGGCCTATACCGTCCTGCGACTCGACCCGCGCATCGCGCCCATCGATGTGGCCATCCTGCCGCTGATGGAAAAGGATGGGCTCGGCAGCCTGGGTCAAGAGATTCATCGCACTCTCTCCCAAATCTCTGGGTTGTCCTCCTATTACGATGGGTCCGGGTCGATCGGTCGACGCTATGCACGGGCCGACGAGGTGGGTGTACCGTGGGCCGTCACGGTCGATCACGACTCACTGAAGGATGCGACCGTCACGGTGCGTCGCCGCGACGATGGGACACAAATTCGAATCCCAGTCACCGACCTTGGGACGCATCTAACGCTCGGAACCCTGTCTTCCCTCTTCTGAGCCGGTCAATGTTCAAGAGGCGCCAACGGCCGAAGGCCGTCGATGACCGAGTCGAGAGATGTCGAGGATTGGACAGAGCGGCATCGGCCGCAGTCCACCCAAGCGCTCGAGGGCAATGATGCCCAGCGAAAACGGATTCGGAATTGGCTCGCCACCTGGGAGAGTGGAACGCCCGAGAAGCGCGGCTTGTTGCTGTCAGGCCCGCCAGGGGTGGGAAAGACAAGTTTAGCCAGCGCCATCGCCGGGGAACTCGGTTGGGATGTGATCGAACTCAATGCCTCGGATCAGCGCAACGCGGCTGCCATTCGGCGAGCAGCCACATCCGGCGCCACCCATTTCACCTTCAGCATGGATGGATCCTTCAGCAACGATTCAAAACGACGCACCCTGATTCTACTCGACGAGGTCGACCATCTCGCCGGTTCTTTCCGCGAGGTCAGCGATGCCCGTATCGAACGCATCATCTCTTCGCGGGGGGACGACGATGAGGGACAACACGACCTGAAAGGGGACAGCGGTGGCAAGGCCGAACTGCTGCGCTTGCTCAAACAGACCAAGCAACCCATCCTCTTGACCTGTAATGACCCGATGCGCTTGTGGGGTCGCAGCGGCAATTGGCGCAGCACGCGCGACCGCTTTGCCCGTCTGGTCGAGATCATTGAATTCCGTCGCGCCTCCGGCACGGCATTGCGGCGGATCGCCAATCGAGTGCTCGTCGCCGAGGGCTATACCGCCGATGGCATCGCCATCGATCGTCTGGTGGAGGCCAATCCAGGCGACATTCGGGCATTGGTCCGTGACCTGCAGGCCATCTGCACCTCTGGCGGAGACCACATCGACGAAGCGCGTGTCGCCATCCAGATCGGCCTCGGTCAGCGCGACCAACAGATCGATCTCTTCCCAGGACTGGAACAACTCTACAGAACCCGGACGGCAGCCGAGGCCGCTCGACTCAGCCTTCGCCTCGACAAGGACCCCGATGACCTGGTCGCATGGGTGGCTTGGAACAATGCCTCTGTGATGCGAAGGCCGGAGAGTTGGGCGCGCGCCTCCAAGACCCTATCCATCGCCGACAAGGCGTTATTCGTCCGCTTCTCGAATCTCGCCTACCGCTCGTGGTATTGGGGAGGAAACCTCGGCGCCATGGCGGCCAGCATCGCCTCGAATGAAGAACCGGCCGACCGTTTTTCACTCCAGTATCCAGAATTCCTCCGTCGCGGGCGGGAGGCCTGGCGCCGCAGTTCCATCGTCGAGCGCCTCGCCGAAACTTGTGGGGCCAGCGAGACCTCGGTCCGCGAGGAGTTGTGGCCCGCACTCCGGGCCATCTCGAGTGAATCACTCGGAGGGGATTCGAACGACTTTGACATCTCACTCTCACTCGGTTTGTCGGCCGAGGATCATCTCGCCTTGCATGGGCTACGCGCCAATCTCAAGACCAGTAAGGCTCTCGCTCTACAGTATGAAGAAGCACAGGCCATGCTCACCTCACCCGGTCTAGAGACCGACATCGCCTCCATCGCTGCCGATGTGGATGCCGCCTCAGAAGAGTCCGAACCAGACCCATCTCAGAAGAAATTGGACTTCTTCTGATCAGCCCTTGCGTTCTTTGCGCCAGGTGCGCGGGTGGAAGAGCACGAGTACGGTCAGCAATTCGAGTCGACCCGCCCACATCAGAAGGGAGGTCCAAATCAAGGTCGGCCAGTTCAAACTCGCCCAGGTCGAGGTCGGGCCGTAGGCACCGAGCGCGGGACCGGTATTGCCGAGCGATGCGATGACGACCGAGAGAACCGTTTCCAGCGAGAGTTCAGGTTCGAGGATGGCGATGAGAACCGAGCTGACCATCGCCAGTGCACCCCAAGTGGTGAGCATCCCGATGACGATCCACATGCGGGAGTCATCGACGATTTCCCCATTCATCCGGACGCTGGCGATGGCGCGCGGCTGCACGATGCGACTGATTTCACGCCGCGCCAGTCCAAAGGCCAGTCTCAATCTGAGAATTTTCAACCCGCCGCTCGTCGATCCTGCAGATGCGCCGACGATCATCAGGAAGAGAAGGACGAAGAGGGAGAGTACGGGCCAACTTGCGAAATCCGCACTCGCATACCCGGTGGACGTTCCGATCGCCGCTGCTTGGAAGGCACCGTGCCGCAAGGCTTCACCCCACCCCCAGCCCGCACTATAGACGAGGTTGAGTGCGAAAATCGCCCATGCACCTGCGAGGACAAAGAGGTAGACGCGCAACTCTTGATCGTTGACGACCTTGGTATATTCCTTGAGGAGAATGAAGTGGAACAGGGTGAAATTGATTCCTGTGGCGACCATGAAGAAGGTGATGATGCCCTCGACAAGAGGACTGTCAAATGCCATCACGCCGGCGTCGGATGTACCGAATCCTCCAGAAGCCATCGTCGTCAATGAATAGTTGATCGCGTTGAACCAGCCGAGGTCGGCCCACCACATCAGCAGGATGAATTCTAGCACCGTAAATCCAACGTAAATCCCCCACAATGCCTTGGCTGTCTCTTGCAGGCGAGGGCGAAGTCTGCTGAGGGAGGGACCGGTAAGTTCTGCCCTCGCAATCGACATGCCGCCACCGAGCGCGCGCGATATCAGCAGCATGCCCAGCATGATGATTCCCATGCCACCGAGCCACTGGGTGAGCGAGCGCCAGAATAGAATCGATTTGGGTTGACCGCCGATACAATCTGACTGCCCATCGCAGTTCGGGCTGGCCCACGGATCGATGGTCGTCGCACCGGATGTGGTGAAGCCAGACATCGCTTCGAACCATCCACGCACCATGCCACCCGCCATCTCGTGCAGTGTTGCACCATCGCCATTCCACGTAATCGGCCCGTGAAAGGTCGGACCGAGCCAGTAAGGCAGCGCTCCGACGGCGACGATCAAAGGCCAAGAAAGGGCGACCGCAGCGAATGCTTCTCGGTCACGCAATCGGCTGGATGTATCCTGCCGGGTGCCGAGTTTGACAAGCCCACCGCCGACGACCGCACTCAACACGATGGCCGGTAGGAAAGACCACAGCAAGATGGACAATTCATCGTGCGAGATGAATCCGACAAATGCACTGATGGCCAAGGGGATCGAGAGGAGAACCAGGCTCCAGCCCGCGACCAGGGCGATCACATCGGTGCGCATCGGTCAACGCTCCAGAATCTTCTCGACTGCCGCCACATCATCGGATTCGACGAAGAGAATCAGCCGATCGCCGATTTTGACGGTCATGTCGGCCTTCGGCCGGAACATCAGCCTGGACTGGTCCGCACTCTCCCGCTCGACGAAAGCGATGCGGAAGGATCCCTTGCCCTCGATCTTTTCAATCGTCTCGCCAATCCGGCTGTGGCCTTCTGTGAGGGTTGCACCCATCGCGACGATCTCAGGTACGGAGGGCATCAATTGGTAATGACCCGGAACGCGTCGATGCACCTGCATCAGAATATTGTCGATGGTGACCCGACGTTCGGATACTGCATAGGTCAGGCCGATGCGTCGCACGACACGGGCGAGATTTGAATCATCCAGCACGAGGCCGGTGCGAACCACACCGAGATCCGAGGCCCGCATCGCGATGGCGATGTTTTCGTGGTCATCGCCGAGGGCGGCGATGGCGATGTCGTGGTCGACCAATTCAATTTCTTTGAGCAGATCAAGATCACTGAGATTGCAGTGGATGACATCGAGACGCTTGTGGGCGCCGATCTCACTGCCGACCAATTCGTTGGCCGCCTCGAGATGCTCGTCCAGCACGGTCACCCAACATCCGTCGTCCAAGTAGGCCGAAGCCAATTGACGGCCCAGAGCGGTGGCACCGAAGATGGCCACACGGGGATGTTCGGGATAAGCCGGTTCAGAATGACCTGCGGCCTTTGAGATGCGCTTGAACGTGTGTTCACCAATCGTTGCGAAGACCAATCGATCCCCGACCTCGATAATGGTGTCCCCATCGGGAACGAATGCCTTCTGGCCCTTTCTGCAGAGGGTGAATGCGGTCGGCAGTCCGTCGATGTTTTCCTCGGCTTGAGCGAGAGAGAAGTTTGCCATGCGACTGGCGTCTGCCGTGACCTCGACCTCGACGATCCACGCGTCTCCACCGAGTGGCAGTACGTCGTTTAGACTCGAAGATTTCAAGCCTGCGCGCAAGCGTTGGATCGAGGTCTCGTGCGGACATATCGCGACGTCGACACCCGCCCAACGAGACAGACGGCCGCCCTCGTCCTGAATCAGATTCGAATCGTGGATGCGCGCGATGGTCAACAGGGGTGCGCGGTCGGGATACTTTTCCAGTGGCAGTTGCTCCTCGAGTAGATCGCGTGCCAACGCACAGGTCAACATGTTGCGTTCATCGCTGCCGGTCGCTGCGATGAAGACACCGGCATCCTTGATGCCCGCCTCTCTCAGCACCTCGCGACGGGTGACGTCACCGAGCAGGACGAATGCATCAATTGACTGCGCCTCCTTGATGGCGTTGGGGTTCGGATCGATCAAGACGACGTCTTGACCCTCGTCCTGCAATGCTCTCGCAACGCCGCGACCGACCTCGCCGGCTCCACCGATGATGATGCGCATGTCACGCCTCTGGCAGCCTTTCGGCCCTTCCTATCCCATATGAATGCTCACACGCCTTCCCGCACGGAGACACGGAAAGTTCCACCCGTGATAACAGGGTCACCAAGGGTTGTCCAGGTTTCGGTCCAGCAATTATTACAACTGATCGCCAGCGGTCTATAGAATTTGTATGCATCCTCGCCTTCGATGCTCGCCCGCTCGATCCACTCCGTCATGGTCGTCGGCGAGTGCAATAGCCATTTGTTGTTGACCACATCGACATCGCCCTCGATGTAACAGGAGGATTCAGCGATGCCTTTGGAGGCGCACCAATCCCCATCGAGGGGGAAGATTGCATTGGCCCATGCATGGGGTTCCCAGGACACATACTCCGCATCTGTCATCGGTCCGAATTCATACCACGAAGGGATGCCTCGGGTCCGCAGTAGGCTCATCCAGGCATTGGCCTGCTCATCACAATCGCCTCGACCTTCGATCAGACAGGCCTCGCCGCTCCGCGCCGGGGACAATCCCTGCCTATACTCGATCGTATCGCGAACCTCGATGAACGCGGCGTGGGCGAAGGCATAGGGGCTGTTGGCATCGGCGGTTGAGAGGGAGGCAGCGATCTCATCCGCGAGTTCCCGGACGATGGCAGCGTGGGCATCGATGGCCCAATTCTCACCGACGCCTGAATCCCGATCGTACCATTGGGGGATGTCACCGAACGCAGCCGTCGCCTGTCCCATGCGTCCCGGTCGGTCAAGGTCGGCGAAGGTGCCGTCATTCGTCGTGTCAATCTGGAAACCTGTAGAGGAGATCGGGGCTTCGTCCGGCGACCGTTCTCCACCCCACCAACTGAATGAGGAGCCAATGACATCGTATTCGACGATGAGTGTCGCTGTCTGACCACCGGGGATGTTGCCCGACCAGATAACGCAACGGCCAACATCGCACTCAGTTTGCCCATCCCCAATTTCGGGCCAATAGACAGACGTCTGTGAATTCAAAGCGATCGAATTGGCTTCGACGCGGTATTCGACGGAGGAGACTGGTATGGTCACGGCCGTACTGGAGAAGGCGGCATGCAATTCCATTCTATTCACCACCTGAAGGGTTTCCGCAGTGGTGACGGAGCCATCCAACATCTCGAAGCCGTTTGGCGAATCACCGAAATCCGTTCTGACCTCGGGAATGGCCAATTCGTAGGTGAAGGGCATGTCACCGGAGTAAGGGTTGAGGAGATTGACTCGGCGCTCAACGGTGTAAACGGCGTAAACAGGATATTCACGAGCCGGCCCAAATTCATCGATGAGGTCATCGAACCATTTGGTCAACTGCGATTGAATGCGCTCCTGCGCCGGGGTGAACAAAAAGAGAAAGGCGATCGCGAGAACGAGGGCAAAGTTACGGAAATTATTCTTCTTTGGTTTCTGTCGGCGTCGCCCGCCGCGCCGAATGTTGAGTCCGGGCGGAGGGCCCTGTTGGGCAGCTCTGACGCGATGACCACCCGCAGGCGGGGGTCGCAAGCGCATGCCCACACCCCGTGCACCGAGGATGACTCGACCGCAACTGTGGCAGATGCTCGACCCCACCGCATTGGTTGAAAGACAGTACGGACAACGCCCCATTCGTCTGAACGGGGTCAAGAACCCCCATCAATGTTCTCGGCTCGTCCCTATGGGACGCATCGGTCCGTTCACTCCTCTTCCGTGGCCACAGCGCGCACGCCAGTCGATACACCGGTGCGTTGGAGTCTCTTCCACTCCTGTTTCATTCGGGGTGATAGACCGGCCGGCAGCCAGACGGCATCTGCTT
>CAVOCV010000007.1:0-30019 GCA_963694325.1 Candidatus Thalassarchaeaceae archaeon
AAGGACGTGTGGTCGGGCGAAGATGCCCCCGTTCTCATTCAGTTGGCAGGCGGCGCGGTAGGCGGTCGGTGCGAGAGATTGGGTGGCGATGACGCTGACCTGACGGCCCTCCAATGAGGCGGCAATCTCGCCGATGACATCTTCGCCTTCGAGGGTGAAATCACAGGCTTCCACCGCATCGGAAACCCGCTCGAGCATCCCACCGATGTCCTCGGGGGGCGAGATGATTCCCAGTCGCCATGCGAGTGCGATCTGGGTGCCGAAGATGTGGCCAAAGGCAGAGCGCGGTGGCTGGCCGCCCGGCAGGGAAATCCAGGTCTGATCCGCGGTTTGAAGGCGCGATTGTAGCGCCCCACCCGAGGACAGTCCAACCACTTCGCAGCCCAATTCAATCGCCGCATCGGTGGCGTCGAGGGTTTCCTCGGTATTGCCTGAATAGGAGGTCGCGATGACCAACCAGTGTTCGCTGAGCCAGGCCGGCAGGCCATAGCCGCGGTGGGCGATGAAGGGCAGGCATCCATCGGCGGTCGAGAGGGCGGCAAGGAAATCTCCACCCGAGGCAGAGCCACCCATTCCCAGACAGAGGACGCCGGCGAATTTGACGCGCTCGACTTTCGACAGGTCCCAATCCCCAGAACGGTCCCAAGCGGCGGCGAGGTCGCCGGGAAAGTTGCGCAAATGGCCGAGCATGCCCTCGGCATCGAGGGATTCAGCGAGGTCGCCCAGTGCGGTCATCATTCACCCTCAGGCGCCCTTTCCTTCATCGGTATTGCGCACACGCGGCAGGGCCATCCACGCATCTGTCACCCATCCGATGCGCAACCGGGGCTGCGAACCGTCGTCATCGTAGGGCAAGCGAATCGTTTGCATGTGGAAATCCCGCGGATCCATGAATTCGGCCGCGGAGTCATCCCGATTCAGCACATCGACTTCGATCTGCTCGCTGAATCGGCTAATCACAATCGATTTCTCAAGATCTCTCCAAGATGCACCGGTTTTCTCCCGTCGGTCGGTGGCGAGCAGAATCGGCCCGTCTTTTTGCCAGGCGGACACGGCCCACAGGCGATCCCGCCAGCGAATCACATCGCCGAGGTCATACCCGGGTCTGCGGTAGAGAACGGTCAGCCGTGTCACATCCATGCCATCCTTCTGACCGACCAAAGAATTCGTTTCCTTGGATTGGCCACCCCAGCGTTGAATCATGGTCCGAGCCCAGGAACGGGTCAGCGATTTGCTGCCCATGGTCGCATCCCAACCGCCGACGACGGGCCCTTCCGTGGTGATGAAATGCATCGGGTCAGGCTCCATCGAGGCGAGCAAGGTATCGAGGGATCCACGTAATTCCGCCAATTCATCCTCGTTCAATTTGCGACCGGAGGAGCGAATTTGCATGGTGGCCTCGTAGTAGTTGCCATCTTTGCGGGTGCAGGTCACGCAGATCATGTTCGAGGTACGAATCATCAAATCGTGTGTCTCGGCGAAGTTGAAAGCGTCGATTCGCCCTTTAACTTGGATGTGAAGCCGGGTGTTTCGATCATCGATGAATTCAGGCTCCCACGCCAAGCCAACCTCTTCGGCTCTCTCGTGGACGGACAGCGCGTCATCGAGTCTGCGCTGCAAAAGTTCGGGGTCCTCGAGATAGCCCCAGCGACTCGATTCGAAGTTCATCCCGCACTTGGGGCAGCGATAGGCTTGGCTGGTCTCATCGCAGCTCGACAGGGTGATTCGGTCTCGAAAACAGGCCTCACACAAGCGGTCGCTCGAGTGCGGGGGACCCGCGCCACAGGAGACGCAGAACGCATCACCGCGTGACATTCAATCCACACACCTGCGCACTTCAGGCGCCGAACCACGGCATGTGGTTCGCACCGATCGATCCCGCAGCGAAGAGCAGCACGAAGGCGATGATCACAATCTCCTTGGCGTATTCTGGCTTCTTCTTCAGAAGGGTCAGGCCACCGCCGAGTGCGACCCAGATGGTGAGCTTGATGTGGACCCAGCCCAAGGACATCGGGCTCTCTCCAGGATAGAGGTTGGCGAGCATGCCGAATCCACCGACGAGGATGGCGACCAGACCGACACCGTGGGCGATCGTGCCGTGCTTCTTGAAGCGGTTCTCCTCGGCCTCTTTCTCATTGAGCGCCCAGAATCCGAGTCCACCGTAGGCCATCGCCAAGGCGAAGGCACCGGCCAGATGGAAGAGGATGTAGATGTCGTAACCGAGAGCTGGCATGACAGGGGGGCGGCGTGGACCCTCCTTGAAGGCGACGGCCTCACTCCTCGGAGTCATTTGGATTCGAAAGGCTCTCCTCAACCGCGTGCAATCGGGCCTTCACATCGGCGAGTCGGTCGAGCAATTGCCAGGTGAACCAGCCGATGAGTCCAATCATCGCCGCATAGGCGGCTGCCAGATAGACGATATCTTCCATCTCAATCCAACCCCTGTTGCAATTCGGCGAGGCGTCGCTCGCACTTCTGCACTTCTGCGCTGACCAGTGCCTGTCCGATCATCAAAATGACCATTCCGGCGAAGGCGAGCAGCCAGATCGAGAGGATGGTACCATCCACCATGTTGCCCTCCTCGCCACCGACCACGGGTGCGGGGTGGCGTTCCTGCCACCAGCGCGTCGCCATGTAGGTGATTGGCACGAGCATGAATCCGAACAGACCGAAGCCGGCGTAGACATCACGGAATTCGGGTGTATCCGGCTGGCTTCGGCGCGCCATCACGAGGAAGAGTGCAAGGGCGGACAGCAACCCATAGGTGTTCAATCGGGCATCGGACCAATCCCACGGCGTGCCCCATTCGGCCGCACCCCAAATCGGTCCGGAGATGACCACACAGAGGCCGAAAAGCAAGCTCAATTCCGCGGCGATCCCCGACAGGGTCCAGCCCCATTCGGAGCGTTTCCAGAACCAGGCCAGACTGCCCACGAACAGCATGCCGAATGTGAGGAACGAGGTCCACGCCGCTGGCACATGCCAGAAGATGATGCGGAAAGAGAAGGGCTCGAATCCTTGGGCTGCGGGTGCGTGGACGAAGCCGAGCACCATCGCCACGCCGGCCACGCCGAGGCCGACGAGCATCAGTAAGACGCCCCGCATGGTTCACTCGCCGGGCTTCTCGCCCATCAATCTGACCCTGTTCGTGGATGCAGTGCGGGCAGGCCGATTGAGATGACCAAGCCAATGCCCGTGGCGAGGACGAGCGGGCGCCACGGTTCGGGATCGGTGAGTGCATCCGTCGCGATCAGCAGCGGCCAGATGAGGACCAGCGTCAGCAAGGGGATGTACTGAGAACCGGCCCGCGGCAGGCGCAGGGCCAGCTCGTGAATCGCACCGCTGGCGAGCATGATGGTGAGGAAGGGCAAGCCGAGGAAATAGACCAGATTGCCTTCCACCTCGATGCCGAGAATGGCCATCGTCGCCCACGGTGCAAGACAAATCAGCACCGAGGTCAGCGGTTCGGGCACAGAGAGGCAACCCCCCATGGCGCGCCACCAATCGCCACTGCGCGCCTCTTTTGCATGATGCAAGGAGGTCAGGGGGGCGAGTGCAGCGAGGAAGGTCGGCACGAGAACGAGTTGTGCACTCACCTGTCCCAGCAGTGCATAGAGGACGAGGATCGAGGCGATGAAGGGCAGACCGCGTGACAGGAAGTGATGATTCGTGCGGCGATCCAGTCTTGCCGACCATCGATTAATCAACATCTGAGCCGGCACTTCTTCGAGCAAGGGTGCCGCCTCGAAGATCGCCTCATTTGAGACCGCAAGCTTCTCCCCTTTCGGCGTCAACGTATGGGTTGCCGTCGCCGACAATCGCGCATCGTGCGTGGCGATGAGAAAGGCGTGGCCTCGCGCGCGGAGGGAGTTTATGTCGTTCAGAAGGGTCTGAATCGAGGCCTCATCCAAGCCTTCACTCGGCTCGTCCAAGAGACAGAGTCGGGGTTGGTCCCCCAGGGCGGCCATGAGACCTTGGAGGACGGCGAGGCGACGTCTCAGTCCCCCGGATAGGTGACCGATTCTGTCCGCTGTTCGGTGTGCAAGACCCCAATGTGCCAAGAGTGAATCATCCGCCTTCAATCCGGCCGAAGCCGCCGCGTATTCCAGCCTTTCACAGACGAGTTCATCGCCGTTCATTCCGCCCGATTGCAGGGTCAGTCCGAACGGGCGTGCAACCTCGATGGAACCGGAGTGGACCGGCAGCAATCCAGCGATCGATTCGATGAGGGTGGATTTGCCCGAACCGTTCTCCCCGGTCAACACCACACATTCACCCACGTCGATGGAGAGGTCGAGCCCATCGAGCACACATCGCGTGCCGCGACGGACGGTCAATCCCACAACCTCGAGGAGGGCCACGAAGGGTGGAATCGAGCCGATGGCTTGAGTCTGGTGGCGAAGGGGTCAAGCCGGATTGCGGCCGGAGAGGTCGCATGGATGCTTGGGTGCTCCTCGTCATCTGGGCGGGGATTTCAGTCGCTCCGCTCATCCATGCATGGTTGCAGCGGACCCCCATGACCTTGGGAATCGGTGCCTCGTTGATCCTCGCTCACTTCGCGCAGATTCTCGTCGAGATGCGCTATGGATTCGATTTGATGAAGGTTCTCGGGGCCTTGAATCCCGCTTGGATTGATGAGTGGTGGCGGCTCATCACCGCCGGTTGGCTGCACGCGAATCTGCTCCATCTGCTCGGCAATTTGCTCGTCATCATTCTGGTCGGTGTACCGCTGGAGCAACGGCTCGGTCGGGGCCGATTCTTGATCATCTACATGGTCGGCGTGCTCGGCGGAAACATCGGTTGGGCCACGACCCATTGGGGGGAATTCGGATTTGCTCTGGGGGCATCGGGCGCAGCCTTCGGCCTGCTCGGTTGCTATCTGGCGTGTTGGCCGCGGGATGAGATCGAATTCCCACTGATTCTCATCCGCCGTTGGCCGGTCGCTTGGATCGCCTTGTTCAAGTTCGGCCACGAGGTATTCATGTACGGTTTCCTTTCCGGTGAAACCAACATCGCCCACCTCGCACATCTCACAGGATTCTTCGCCTGTTACGTGCTCGCGAAACCGATTGCTAAAGGCGGTCTCGTGCCGATTGGAACCCACGACCAAGGCCCGTCGACCGCGGGCTCGCAAGAAGCCATCCAAGCCTCGATCAAAGCGCGAATGGGCGACCTGTCAAGCGACCCGTGGGATGGAAATTTGAAGGGCAACGCCGCGCGGACTTTGCGTCGATTGAGGGAGGAGGGTGACGAGATTGAAACGCGGCAAGCTTGGCTTGAAGAATTGGCCGAACAAGCGCATTGTCCGATCTGTGAATCACCCCTGAAACCCCATCTGAAACAGGGCGTGACTCGCCTTCGATGCAGTTCGAATTCAAGCCATCTGAACTGGCCTTGAGCGGACCCTCGTCTCCGTGGCCCCTTGACCCGACTCGGTTTGTCTTATACGGCATCGTGGGGTGGCATCCCTTTGGGATGCGCATGCTGTCCGGTGGAACTTCTCGCAAGGCCCCGCTCTTCGCGGTGCTCCTGCTGCTCATCACCTCCCTCGCCCCGCTGACGATGGCCGATGTCGATTCACCCGTTCGAATCGAGCCGACGATTCTCGTCGAAGGCCTGCCCGTCTTGGTCTGTGAGGATGGTTCGGCCTGCCCGACCCCGGACCGTGGCATCGGGTCTTGGCTCGCCTATTCCCCCGACCGTGATCACAACGGCATGGACGACCGGCTACAGCGGGTGCTCGCCGGTGAATACGAATCGGTCAGCCCGACCGCCATCGAAGGACCGGATGGCCGGCAGACCGTGGCCATCACCGTCGATTTCGCCGACACACCCGACCCCGTCGCGCTGAAATCGGTCCTGACCGCCCATGGATGGGAGGCGGATGGCGCTTGGTTCGATGTCCTCCATTCGATTCCATCGATCGCGGTGGACCACGTGCCTCTCGACGCCTTGCTGCCGATTTGGCGCATGGATGGTGTCGTCACCATCGAGCAGCAGAACGTCATGGCCCCCTTCCTCGAGTATTCGGTCCCGGCGATGAAGGTGAGGGATTCGGAGGATTACGAGGACACGGCCCATGCCCTCGGCCACCGCGGTGATGATGTGGTCGTCGCCGTGCTCGACACCGGGGTCGACAATGAGCACCGCTCGCTCAACGACTTCGATGATGTGAACGACGACCCCGACATCGATGCGAATTCCTACATCGACCAGAAGTGGGTCGCCGGATATGACGCGACCTCCGCCTTCTCCAATACCAGCGGCACGGATGACCCCGACGATTCCGCCGGTCACGGCACCCACGTCGCGAGCACCAGCGTCGGCACGGGCAGTAGCGACAGAGTCTACGTCGGTGTGGCCCCCGGCGCCTATCTGGTCGATGTCAAGGTATTGACAGATGCCGGCGGCACCAATGCCCAGAACACCCTACGCGGCCTGCAGTGGGCGATCAATAACGTCGATACCGACTGGGGCAATAACGCCTCGAGCAATGGCATCGATGTGCTCTCGATGTCCTATGGCAGTGTCAGCAATCCGAACTCTGACGACCCGGGCGACAATGGCACCTCGGCAGAATCCCAATTGGTCAATTCGGCCTCCGACGCCGGTCTGGTCTGTGTCATCGCCATGGGCAACGACGGCATGCGTCGCGTGCCGAGTCCGGCCAGTGCGGATTCCTCGTTGGCCATCGGTGCCATCGATGAGCACAACAGCTTCGACCGCGAGGACGATTCGATGGCCTCGTACTCCAACTGGGGCCCCCGTGAAGACGATGGTGACACCGATGAGGGCGATGAGATGAAACCCGATGTCGTCGCACCGGGAAGCGGCATCCACGCCGCCCAAAATGCAGCGGGTTCAATCCAGCTTCCAAACCAACCCCGTCCGACAGCGGACAATGATTACGCCACCCAATCCGGCACCAGCATGGCCACACCGCACGTCAGCGGCATGGTCGCTATCATGCTCGGCATCGACCCCGATCTGGACCTCGATGAGATCCGCGACCTGCTGCGCACCAATAGCGAGGTTCGCGGCACACCCTATGACGACGACTTCGACCCAGTGTGGAATGAGAAATTCGGCTTCGGCATCGTCGACAGCGCCCGCCTCATCGAGAACCTGACCGGACAATCCGGTGACGGTGGCAACAACAGCACGGAACCGCCGCCCTCAGGCTCGGGTGACTGGGTCGATATCGAGAGCCCATTGGCCGGTGAGTGGCTGATCGAGGGCGAATCCTACCGCATCCGTGGCGCCGCTGAATCCGACACGATCGGCGCCAGTATCGAGGAGGTTCTGGTCCACGCCTGGTACTGGTACGAGGAACCTGGAACACCGAAGGAGAAGCGCGATGCCTTCGATTGGGCCCAAGCGGTTGGCCGTTCGAATTGGTCCCATACCTTCCACGCTCAAGATTGGGTGGACGGGGAAGAGATCACCTTCGAGGTCAAGGCCCGCGACAGCACCAATGCCTGGTCCGATACCGCCGAGGTCGAATTGATGCTCGGCACCCAGAGCATCATGATCGGTGCACCGAGTGGACAGGATGCCGTCGATGGCACGACGACCATTTCGGGCACCTTCCTAACCCCTGAACCGATTTCGGTGGAATGGCGAATCGATCGCGGCAATTGGGAGGAAATTCCCGTTTCATCCGGTACGGACTACACCAGCGTGGATTGGTCGGTGAATTGGGACACCACCGAACTCGAGGATGGCTTCCATCGAATCGCCGTTCAGGGTCGCGACCAATCGGGGGTCATCAGCGATGAGATGCGGCGCACCGTCGAGGTCGACAACCATCCGCCCGCACCCGCACTCTCCATCTTTGGTTCGGTTTCGGTCGAGGAGTACGGCATCCCCATCGAGGAGGCCTATGTCAACACCTTCCTCGAGGTGCGAGCCGATGTTCGCAACAATGGCGATGCCACCGCCGAGGACGTCGTCATCCATCTGCGTGAATTTGAGACCAAACGCGGCGAGGCGACCATCCCGCTGCTCGAACCGGGCCAAGTCGTCGAGGTCGTGCTCTATTGGAATCCGATGTCGAGCGGGCCGAGGGACCTCGAGGTCATCATCGACCCCGGTCAGGTGATTCCAGAGACGGACCGCTCGGACAATGCCGAGACCATCACATTCCCAGTGCTCGCCCGGCCCGACGGCGTCGACCTCGCCATCCGACCCGGCGCCGTGACGACCAACCCACCCGTGCCTCGCCCGGGTGAGTCGTACACCATCTCGGTCCGCATCGACAACCTCGGGGCCCAAGATTCGGAACAGGCTTCCATCCAACTCCTGATGCGGAACTCCTTCGGCCTCTACGAGGACCTCGGTGCGGTCAGCGCAGCGACGATCATCGGCCAGTCCAGTTCCAGCATCACCTTCCAAGGCAACATGAGCGACCTACGGGGTGCGGAATACCGCGTCCACGTCACGACGGCGACCGATCTGGACCTCGATAACAACCTCGTCGATTTCGTCGTCGTTCAGGATACCGTGACCCTCTCCGGTGCGCGCACCCCCGCATTGCAATCGACCCATCAGATTGAAGAATCGGCTGGACTCGGCTCAGATTCGTTGATTTTCTCCTCCAAGGCAAGCTCACTCTTCGTTCACCGCATGGCCTCGGATCAATCGCTCTACACCTGCCTTGAATTGGAGACGGAGTGGAGGGGGGATATCGTGGTGAATTCCTACCAGGGCATCGTCACCGTCGCGTGGACACGGGCCTACTTGGATGAGAACGCATTCATCCGATCCACGGTCTCCTACACGACCATCGACCGGTCCTGCCAGATGACGCCTCGTCAGGATCTGATGCCCGGTCTGCTCGCCGCCGAAGGCACCTATTGGGGACTGGGCATGGACCAGTCCGAGGACCGTGTCGTCATCGCGGGCTATCATCGAGACCTGTTCACCAGCGGTACGTATCAGGACACGACCTCGATCTTCCTGATCGACACGGATTCACTCTATTCCGCTGATGGATGGTCAATTTCTCGCAACGTCGTCCTCGACATCGAGATGTATCCGCGCACCGCACCCGCGATCGATGTCGAGATCGGGAAGAACGACATTCATATTCTCCACCAAGACCTCCGTGACGATTCGACAGGTGAGGAACGCCTCGGCCTCTTCTATGCCCATGGCAGAACCGACGAGCAGAACTGGGCCTTCTCCATCGCTGCAGGCGATCATGCCACAGCCGGCAGCATGGTCCTCATCGATGAAGGGTCCAGCGGAGAGAGATTGATCACAGCTTGGCGAGAAGGAACCGAAGCCGAGGCCGTGCTCGTCACTCGAATTTCCTCTCCCGCTTGGCTGGATGGCGTCGAGACTCGCACCACGGCGCGCGGCCTGACCAACATCGTCCTTCTCGAGTCCGACCGCGGCGTTCAGATTCTGTATGATGCCATTTCACCGACCGGTCCCAAACTGCATTACGGCCTGCTATCCGATGGCGATGGCAGTGATGAGATGTGGCTGTCCGACACCCTGAGCGGTGGCGTGCTCCTGTCCGCGTGGCGGACCGATGACACGGGTGAGTTGCATTTCGCATACGCCACCAGCAATGGGCTTCGGGTACGCAAGATGGTGGAGGACCCCACTTTGGAAACATCCGGTGGTGGACTCCTCGATGAGATCCGCATCGCCCTCGGATTGGATCAAACCACCTTCGATGCCTTGCTGAGGACCATCGCCATCGCTTGCACATCCCTGACACTCTTCGTCGGCGTGGTCGCCATCGGCAATCGCCGCCGTCACAGGGCGGAACGAAAGGTCGATTTCGTCAATGAGAATTGGGTCGATCTCGATGATGACGCCCCCTTTGCACACGCCGATGAAATCGAGATGGACCCCGTCGTCGTTCTCGACGATGCGCCAGCCATCACCGCCGTGATGGATGAGGCTGAAATTGAGCCCGAATCCGAATCCCCTCACCCGCAAGACGAGGGCGATTCAGAGGCACACTCGAGTCGAGGTGAGCGGTCGACCCGGCGCGAACGTCGTGCCATCGATGCCGAGATGAAGCAGGTCGTCCAAGACATGCAGAAGGCGATCGAAGAGAGTGGCCTCCCCCCGCTTCCGCTGCCTGGCGAGATGCCCGGGCCGGGCGAATTGCCCCCGCTCCCAGCACCCGGCGAATTACCCCCGCTCCCTATGCCCGGTGAATTGCCCCCTCCCCCATCACCGGATGAACTCCCCGCGCTCCCCCCACTCGGAGATCTTCCACCTCCAGATGCGCTTCCAGCCTTGCCCGACCTGCCGGCACCAGAATTACCCGTCACCTGCTCGTCTTGTGAATCCGATTTCACCGCCCGCGCCAATACGGCCCGCCGGGTCAAATGCCCGCTCTGTGGAGAGACGGTTCGACTGTGAGGAATTACCATGTGCGGCATCATTGGATACATCGGCTTCAGACAGGCTACACCGCTCCTCATGGAGGGGTTGAGCCGGCTCGAGTACCGCGGTTACGATTCGAGCGGCATCGCGATTCTCAACGACGGCATCGAGGTCCACAAGTGCGTCGGCAAAGTCGGAGAACTCGCCTCCACTCTTCCGGATAAGGTCCAAGGGACGACCGGTATCGCCCACACCCGCTGGGCCACCCACGGCGGCGTCACCGATGCCAATGCACACCCGCACACTTCGGTCGATGGCAACATCGCCCTCGTCCACAATGGCATCATCGAGAACGCCCGCGATCTGCGTCGGCGCCTCACAGAAGAAGGCATCCAACTGCGCTCGGACACCGATTCCGAAGCGTTGGTCCACCTCATCGCCCGGGAAATCTCGAACGGCGCCGAACCCCTCGAAGCGGTTCGCAACACCTTGAACATCGCCCGTGGAACCTGGGGGCTCTGTGTGATTTTCAAAGACCATGATCAGATTGTCTGCGCCCGCAATGGATCTCCGTTGGTGCTCGGAATCGGCAATGGTGAGAACTGGGTCTCGAGTGACCCCCACCCCTTGACATCACACACATCTCAAGTCATCTATCTCGAGGATGGCGTCATCGCGTTGTTGGAGAAAGATGGCATTCACACCAGCCGCCTTGACGGCGGCCCCTCCGATGCGAAGGTGACGACCCTCGAAGCCTCTTGGGGAGAAGCGGATATGGGCGACCACCCGCATTTCATGCACAAGGAGATCTACGAACAGCCCGAGGCCTTGCGCCAGTGCATCTCGGGACGTTTGGCCGTCTCGGATGGCAATGGTCGCCTCGGTGGTCTCGGCCTGTCCCCGCGTGAGTTGAAACGAATTCCCCACGTCCGATTGCTCGGCTGTGGTACAGCATTGCACGCATGCCAGGTCGGGCGCATCGCCATCGAGCAACTCGCCCGCGTGCCAGCGCTCGCCCACGTCTCCAGTGAATTCCGCCACAATGACCCCGTCATTGAGAACGGGGCCCTCCACTTCGCCGTCAGTCAGAGCGGCGAGACCGCCGATACCCTCGCCGCGGTCAAGGAAATTCAACTGAAGGGCGGCGAGGTGCGCGGTGTCATCAACGTCGTCGGTTCTTCGATCGCCCGCCAATGTGGCATGGGCTGCTACATCCACTCCGGACCGGAACAGGCCGTCGCCTCGACCAAGGCCTTCACCAACATGGTCGCGGCCTTGACGATGTTTTCAATCCAGATCGGACGCGCCCGAAATCTCTCCAGAGAGAAGGGCAAACAACTCGTCCAAGCCCTGATCGAAATCCCTGACCTCATCGAAGGATATCTGGCCAACTCCGGCCCCATCGACGAAGCGGTCGCCGCCCTCAAGGACGCGAAGAGCGTCCTCTTCCTCGGTCGAGGTGTCTCAGCGCCGGTCGCCCGTGAAGGTGCGCTGAAACTGATGGAGATCGCCTACATTCCCTGCCTGGCCTACCCCGCCGGCGAGATGAAACACGGGCCCATTGCCCTGCTCGAAGAGGGCAGCCCGGTGGTCGTGATCGCCCCCAATGATCGACTGAAGGAGAAGACGATTTCCAGCATCCACGAATGCCGCGCCCGCGGAGCGAAGATCATCCTGATCCATGAGGAGGGCGACGAGATCGCCATCGAGGCGGACATCTCGATCCCCGTGCCGAGCACGGAACCCATCCTCTCACCGATGCTGACCGTTCTGCCGCTGCAGTTGATCGCCTACCACACGGGACTCGCCCTCGGCTGCGATGTCGACCGCCCGCGAAATCTTGCGAAGTCGGTCACCGTCGAATGAGCCCGGCTCAATGCCCGTCAATTCGAGCCTTCAACCGACTGTGAATCGGCTGCTCGGCGTGTCCCAACGGAGGGGTCTGTAGCCGAGTGAATGATTGGTGTGGCGCATCTTGATGATGGCCAGTTTGCGATGGATCTGATCCCCTTCCCGCTCCATCGTCATGTGGATGACCCCGTCGGCGAGATAATCCTCGATACCGAATTCGCCGAATTGATTCTTCATCTCCCCCATCATCTCACAGATGATCAGTGTGGTCAGTCCGAGCCGTCGACAAGCTTCGAAGAAACGGAAGGTCTCATCGCGCGGATTCTCCATCTGCGTCAGCGTGAAAAAGGCGCCGAGTGAGTCGAAGACGAGGACCTCGAAGCCGATGCTCTCTCGGTAATTCGTCAGTTGCTTGATGAGTTGGCCCATCCAATCCACCTGGTGGGCTGTGCCCGCTTCGTGGAGTTGCACACGGAGGTCTGCAAGGTCGATGATGGCGATGTTGCTGCGCACGCGCGGATCCTCGACATTCATGCCCATGTTGGCCATGTGTCCGGCGAGGGATTCTTTGGATTGTTCGAGGGTGACGTAAATTCCAGAGGTTCGTCCCTCGAGAACCGCGTTGTAGAGCATGGCGAATCCAAGGCTCGATTTCATCGATCCCGAGGCACCCGCGACCAAGCAAAGATGGCCTTTCGGAATGCCACCTTGCATCTGTTCATCCAAGCCGCTCACGTAGGTCGGGATTCTCTCCACCGTATCACTCACCGCGCTCACCAGACGGAGGGATTCGCTTCAAGACGATAAACGCCACCCCCATGGGATTCGCATGGAAGAGGTGCTGTTGGCCTCGGCATCGACGCGACGTGCATCGATGTTGGCTGAGCGGGGCTACGCTGTGATACAGCGACCCCTGACCGCTGCCGAGCGCCCCCATCGCCATGGAATTTCGATCGGCGAACAGGTCGAGTACATCCTGTCAGGCAAGGTCGAGGCCGCACGCCGGGAATTGGAACATCCCTGTATCATCGTCGCCGATACACTGGTCGAAGACCCCGATGATCACTGTCGGCCGCTCGGACAACCCGAATCGCCGGCCGAAGCCCTGTCGATGTTGCTTCGACTGCAATCCCGCAACCACCGCGTGTGGACTGGATGCGCCCTCTTGCTCGATGGCGAAGAACACCGTTGGGTAAGCTCTGCGACGGTCTCGATCGGCGATCTTTCTGACGATGTGATCGAGGCGCTCATCCTGACCGGTTCATGGCGTGGAAAGGCCGGAGGATACGACCTGGCCGGACCGATGGCGGCACATGCCGAACTGGCGGATGGCGCCGCCGAAACCGTGCTGGGCCTTGCGCCCGAGTTGTTCAAGGCCCTTCTCAGGTCTGGTTGAGGCATGGCGGCCATCCGCATCGAGAATCTGGTCCGGGGTTATGGCCGCATCGAGGTGCTGAAGGGCCTGTCGATGACCGTGGATGATGGCTCAATTTACGGTCTGCTCGGGCCCTCGGGCTGTGGCAAGACAACCCTTCTGAAGGTGATTCTCGGATTTTTGGCACCCGGCGCAGGCAATGTCGATGTCAAGGGGACAATTCCGGGGTCCGATGTCGGCTATGCACCCCAAGAAATCGCGCTCTACGGTGACCTGAGCATCGCGGAAACCCTGCGATTTCATGGGCGACTGCACGGCATGACCTCAGATCAGATTCAACAGCGCGAGAGCTGGCTGATCGAGTTTCTCGACCTGCCGCCCGCCAGCAAACAGATCGGCAAGATGTCCGGTGGAGAAAAACGCCGCGTGAGCCTTGCCGTGGCCCTGCTCCACGAACCCGGCCTGTTGCTCCTCGATGAGCCGACCGTCGGGGTCGATCCCGAACTGAGGGCGAGAATCTGGGACCATTTGGAGACGATTTCACAGCAGGGGACCACGGTCATCATCACCACCCATTACATCGATGAGGCCCGGCAAGCCAACCGCGTCGGCCTCATGCGCGATGGGGTCCTTCTGGCTGAGGACAGTCCCCTCGCCGTGATGGAATCCCAATCCGCCGAATCTCTGGAAGATGCCTTCCTCGCCCTGTGCAAACGGGAGGTGAAGGCGTGAACGGCGGCCGAATCTATGCCATCGCAGCCCGCAAATTCGCCAGCCTGCGCCGCGACAAGCGAATGTTTGGCTTCATCGTCCTCATGCCCGCCATTCAGATCTTGTTGTTCGGCTGGGCCATCGGTGGCACGCCGGCCGACCTGAATGTGGTCGTCGTCGATGAAGGCCCAGCTGAGCGCTCCGCCATCATTTTGGGTCATCTCGAAGGCAGCGACTCACTCATCATCACGACCGAATCAAATCTCTCCGCTGCCATCGAGATGGTGGAGGACGGTGAACATTGGGCGGTTGTACACCTGATGGCCGATGGCACCATCGAGATGCATCTGGACAACTCGAATCAACAGGTGACGAACACCATTCTCCTCGAGGTACGCGATGCGATGCAAGCCGCAAGTGGCGGCACACTCCCCTTGACGATTCAGGATCCGGTCTACGGTGACAAGGACCCGGCATTCATCGACTTCCTCGCGCCGGGCATCATGACCCTGGTCTGCTTCATGTTCAGCACGATTCTGACGGCCATGGCCTTCGTCGGCGAACGTCACGACGGCACCCTCGACCGTGTCTTCGCCGCCGGCACCCAGCCCACCGAGGTTCTCATCGGCCACCTCGCCGCATTCACCGCCATTCTGGTCGGTCAGGTCTCTGTGGTCATCGGCATCGCGGTCTGGGGCTTTGACATCCCTGTCGTGGGCAGCATCTTCCTGCTCTTCGCCATCTGCCTCCTGCTCGGTTGGGCGGCGATGTGCCTCGGTTTGGTCGTCTCGAGCAAGGCCAAGTCAGAATTCCAAGCCATGCAACTGAACATGCCGATGCTCTTCCCAGCCCTGCTGCTGTCGGGCATCCTCTGGCCCGTGCAGGCCCTGCCCGGTTGGTTGCAACCCGTCGCTTGGGCCCTGCCGACGACGTGGACCGCCGAAGCCTGTCGTTCGATCATGATTCGGGGTTGGGGCCTAGAGGCCGAAGGGGTTTGGATGGCTTTCTTGGCCAATGCCATCTTCGCCGGCATCATGCTATTGATCGCGTCGCGTACCCTGAAAGTGCGTTCCTGATTACTCCTCGTCAGCGAATTCGTACGGGTCCGCATCCTCGTACATGTTACCGTAATACATGGGGATCCGGTGCCATTCCCCCTGGTGGAAGAGGGTTTCCCATAACCACCACACCGACAGATAACCCATGCCGATCATCGCGCTCAAGAGAGAAGCGGAGTTTGCCCAATCGGGTGCGTTCAACACCCCGATTATGTCGAGTGAAGCGAGCACGTTGAAGCCGATGGCCAACGACATGCCGATGAGAAAGGGCCATCCAGATCTGCCCCGATCAAGAGGCAAATGACAGTGATCATCATGCATCCAAAACGCGAAGCCCCACAGCGCCATCGTCCCCACACCGAGCAACATCACGTGCCGGGCGTGGTTCGGTTCGAGGCCTTGACGGATCTCGAACATCGCCATGACGATGGCCGTGATAATCCAAGCATGTGCCGCGAGAATCAACTGGCTATGTGGGCGCTTGGCCAACACATTTCGCCAAATACCGTCGGGCCTCGCGCCGAGGAAGGCAACCGCATAGAGCAATGGCAGGGTGTACTCGATTCGAGGGTCGGTGAACCGGCCCGTGTGCTGGGCCCATGTCCCAATTACGTGAATCGTCCCGAGAATCATCATTATCAAAAACAGGCGTTGGGTTGAGTACTTGCTGCCGATATCCCACTCGAGACGTCGATTGAAATGGCCGATGAACATGGCCAAGATGACCGTCGTCATGAAGAAGTCGACGAGGAGGGCTTTGAACAACTCGCGACTCAATTCGGCCTCCACCGTCACCCAAGAGACCAGTGCAACCACACCGATGAGCGGCATCATCAGGGGCAGAAATGTGCCAAATCCCGATGCCTCAGCCCGGTTCCCGATTCGATCTTTGAATACTTGCCAACTGGGACCTACAACAACGATGAACTGCAGCGCGAGCAAGGTCACACCGACCGTTCCGTAGGCGAGAATGATTTCTCGGTCGAAGGTGAACGTGACGATAATCAATCCAATTTGTCCCGTGATGTTCAACGCGATGCACATTCGCAGGATGCTGACGTCATAGGATTCAGACTGGTGGATAAAGGGCAATAGATCGAAACCGATCGCCATCATGATCGCCCCCATCCAACCCATCGCGACCAACATGTAGGCGATGTGCTGCATCAGTTCCTTGTTCTCCTCATACCACACCTGATTGTACTGGAAACCAATGCCGATGCCGAGGATGAACACCAGCAGCATCATGGCCGAAGCGAGAAAGAAATCGAGATAGGAACCCGCGGCCCAGCGGTGGTCCAGCCGCTCACGCAAGTCCCACATTGACTGTGGCAGCCACATGTTGAGGATATAACGTCGTTCACGTATGAACTGCGGGCTCAATCCGCCCCTTTGACCTCGTAGGGGTCATCCGCCTCGTGTATCGTGGTGTAGAACATCGGCAGCCGGTGCCAATCGTGTAGACTGAACAGCAATTCCCACAACCACCAGGCCAACCAAGAGACCATCGCGACCAACAGCAGGGCCAAATCGAGTCCATCCAAGATGTGATGATTGCCGAGAATGGTCCATTCCAGCGTCTCCTGAATGAAGTGGGTGACGTGAAAGAGCAGACTGCCGTTCAAGGAGATCAAGAATAGCCAGGGTTGACGGCGGTCGTGCATGGGTTGGTGCTTGTGGTCTTGATGATACCAGATGGCGAAGCCGAATAGCGATTGAATCCCGACACCGAACAGCAGGAGATAACGTGCCGATTCCAAACCTGAATTCATGTACAGTGCCTCGTAAACGGCGATCAGGGCGATGACGGGCATCCACATGACAGCGGCCAACATCGGCCGGCTGTAACTGCGGCTCGACAGGGCATTTCGGACGAGGGTTGCAGGCGAGAGGAGGAAGAAAATGGTCAGCAACGGCAGGATGAATGGCAGTTGAATCCACCACAGATGATTCCATCCCGAGTGGTCCGCGAGCATCACGGTGATGTGGATTGCAAACGCCAATAGCAGCAATTTGAATCCGAATTTCGACCTCAACGGCCCGAGGACCGGCCATTCCAATCGGCGGCCGAAATGTCCCAGCGCACATGTGAAGCCGATACTCATCCACAGCAGATCGATATTGAAGAGAATGAAGATGCCCTCGGTGAAGAAACTCAGCTCTTTGGAGGCGTTCATCGTCAGAAGGGCGACCATTGTCGTCACGGAAATAATCAGACAAAGGATGACTGTGATGAACGGCGGCCCCCCATCGTCGATTGAGCGGTAGAGGCCCATTCGCAGCAATTTCAGTGCCACGGTAGCGGTCAGGGCGATGGAGAAGCAAATCATCGTCGTCCCGATGAGAAGGACCTGGGTGGCGGTTTCTAGATGTTCGATGAGCATCAAATGGGAGATGCCGATCAGACATTGGCCGAGGACATTGACCCACAGCACCACCCGCGGCAGGGAGGGAGAGAAGGGTGTGACCTTGTAGAGCACAGGCCAGAGGCTGAACCCTGTACCGAGTGCGACCAGCATCAGCCAGCCCAACCCCATGGCAACGATCACTGAAAAGGTGGAGATTTTCGCGATGCCCGCATCGGCACCCCCCTCCTCAATTCCGAAGTAATACCGTAGAATAAGCATGGCCCAGAAGACGAATTGCATCACCGCCGAGGCGAGATAGAAGTCGAGGTAGATGCCGACGGAGCCCATCGAGGAGGCCTCTTTGATCCGCTCACGGGTCGCTCGACCGCGCTGTAAAACCGCCTGTGGAGTCACCCTCACGGGTGTTGAGCCCCATAGTGAGTATATGATTGGATGGCCGATGGAGGTTCGTCCAAGACGAATACAATTCGATATTCAGACCCGCGAACAGAGTGTTCGCACACGCGCAAGGTCAATTCTCCCTTCAGATTTGAAGGCCGTGCCAACGATGGCTGCGTGGGCGCTTGTCGCTTCACCTCGATGGCCGGAACCGATGAGAATCGGCGTGTCGGGGAGGATGGATTGGAGTCGTTCGATGTCGGCGATCTTCGTCGGTGCACCGGTGCCGGCACCGCTGAGGATCAGGCCATCGGCCAGACCGCGATGCCAGGCATCCTTCGCCTCTTGCTCCAAGGTCCAGGCTCCGTCGAAAGGGGTCGCATGTTTGACACCGACATCGGCGAGAATCGCAACCTCCGACCCGAGTGACTCTCGGGTTCGTAGGGTCTCTGCCGCCTGTCCTTCGATCAAGCCCTGATCGGTCACCATGGCGCCGACATGGACGTTGACACGAATGAAAGAGGCACCTGTGGCCGCGGCGATGGCGAGGGCGGCGGCGGGGTCATTTCGCAGCACATTGACGCCCAGTGGGATGGTTGTATTCTCGTCGATTGCACAGATGATTCGGGTCATCGCTGCCACGGTGATCGGGTCGACGGTTTTCTGAAAGGGCACATCGCCGAAATTCTCGACGAGAATCGCATCGACGCCGCCCGCCTCAAGCGTCTGCGCGTCGAGCACGGCGAGTCGCTCGATCTCTTGGATCGAGAGGCTGCAACCCGGTGCGCCCGGCAGGGCCTCTAGGTGGACCATGCCGATGATGCCGGATGGTACAGGGAATCTCATCGCCGCCCCTCCGCCAATTTCGACCAGAGTTCAGGGTCGGCTTCGCCATTCTCCACCAGACGCTCGATGGCGGCAATCGTGTCGTGCGGCAGGTGGTGTTCGATGCCCTCGGTCTCCAGATGTGCACGCGATTCGGGGAGGCCGATCAAGCGGAGAAACCGCACGAGCACACCGTGGCGGTGGCGCATCCATTCCGCATGCGCGGCGCCGCGTGGCGTCAGGTGAATGGGTTGGTAGGACTCTTGGGTGACCCAGCCATCAACGACCATCCGACCGATCATCTGGGTGACGGTTGGACGCGAGACGGAGAGATGGTCGGCGATCTCAGCGACGCGCGCCTCGCCTTTGGCCTCGATCAATTCGAGAATGATCTCGAGAAAGTCCTCGACCCGCGTCGACACGGTATCCAGTCGTGAAGCCGCCGCGTGTGCCTCTCGGAGCGCGGCGAGCCTGTCAGTCTCGGTCAGGCAGGCCCACCTCCGCGAGGAGCCACCGCCAGCAGGATGCCAATCCATCTTCAAGCGACATATACGGAGACCAGCCGAGGACGGCTTCGGCCGAGGTCGTGTCGGGCAATCGGCGGGCGGAATCGCCCGGGTGACCCTCCACATCGAATTCGATCGGAGATTCTGTGCCGCTGATCTTCTGACAGAGCGCGGCGAGGTCGGCGATGGAAATTTCATCAGCGCTGCCGAGGTTGAAGCATTGGCCTGCCATTTTCGACCCGTCGATTCCCTCCTCCAGTTCGCCGGCCAATCGAATGCCTTCGACGACCTCCTCAACCCAGGTGAACGACCGGGTCTGGGACCCATCTCCATGGATGGTGATCGGCACACTGCGCCGACATTGTTCGAAGAATATACCCGTCACCTGACCGTAGGCATTGCCCGGCAATCGTGGCCCATAGGCGTTGAACGGCCGGACGATTCGCGCGTCGAGACTCTGCTCGCGAACCGCATGCTGAACCAGAATCTCCCCGAGATATTTGCTCGCGCCGTAGGAGTGTCGTCCATGGTTTGCCGCCGGTGTGAACATGCTGACCGATTCGTTGCCAAGCGGCATCGCGGGCTGCTCACCGAAGGCCTCAGGCGAGGAGGTGAAGACGAACCTGCACCCGCGCGTCGCAGCGAAATCCAAGGCCACACGGAGCGTATCGAGATTGACCTGGACGACGAAGTCCGGCCGCTCATTGAACCAACGCGTCCCATTGATGGCGGCGAGGTGGAACAGGCAGTCGACCCCACCGAGTTTGTCCGCGGCCCGCTCGAAATGACGCCGCTCGCACGCATCACCCATGACGAGGTAGTAATCCTCCATGCCCCGGCAGCCCTCGAGGTTTTTCTTGCGGCCGCGAAACATGTCGTCGATGACGGCCACGGCATGGCCCATCGAGACCAATTGCTCGACGAGGTGACTTCCGAGGAAGCCCGCTCCGCCCGTGACGATGCAGCGCATGACCCACCACTCGGGTGCAACCCCCTTGAGACTGCCCCCGTCGCGCGCACACATTCAGGAACGGGAAGTCGAGGCCCACCATGCCCTCGGGAGAGATCGGGACCAGCCCCACCTGCGGCGAATCCAAGTCATTGGAGGTTTGGCATCGCCCGCTGCCCTATGAGGACCGAATGCTGACCAGCGCCTGCAGTGAGTGCTACATCGCACATCTGTGGGATTTCAGGAATTACGACGACTGACCGTCAAGGTCACGACGCCGTCGGCGAGCGTCATCTCGATTTCATCGCCATCGTTGATCTCCATGCAGGGGTCGGCATCGAAGCCGTGGCCATAGGGCAGATTGAGAAGCGAACAGGCGGGCAGTGTCAGCGGGCAAACATCGCGATTGACGATCGCTTTCGGGCCCTTACCCGTGTAGATGAGCCCCATCAGGACGAAGGGTGCGACCGTCGAGCCGCTGCCTTTTGGATAGATGAGAATGGTGTCTTCGATGGCGACTCCATCCAAGGGATGACCGCCTTCCTCGATGATGCCGGTGTCCCGGTTGACATAGCCGAGGTAGGTGATCGGCACATCGGTCACCATGGCGCGGCCCCGGACCGTCCAAGCATCTTGTGAGGGCAGGCTCTTTCCTTTGATGGTGAGAGATCCGTGACGATTCGGTTTATTCGATGCTGTTTTCACAACTGCACTCGAATGGAGAACGGGCCGTGGCCCCTCACTCAGTTGGGGATTGAAGGCATGGGCGACGCAGGCCTGGATGGGCATCACCGAGGTCGGCATGCGATTCAGGCCACTGGTCAGGTAATGCTCGGCCTTCAGCGAATTTGTCAGCAGGTGGTTGTAGCGATCGCGGTTGTACGGTGTGACCTCGGGGCAGGTATCCTTCAGAATCAGTGCCCCGGCCTCTTCCAACACATCGAGGGTGCCATCCGCATCGAGGAGGTCATGATTGTGACTGCTGGTGAAGATCCACAGGCGTTGGTCGGGGATGCGCTGTCCCAATTCCATGTGATTTCGCACCGATGCGGCCGTGATGCGAACCTCCTCTACACTCGCTTGAGGGCAGCCGATGACGACCAGATCCACTGTCCCCGTGGGGGCGAGGTCGCTGTATCTCTGTTCGAGGTCGGCCGTGGTGAAGGTGAGTTCTCCCTGCGCTTCGTAGGTAGGTGGGTCGGGCGAGATTCCCGCCGCCCACAGCATCGGACAGCCGTAATTCGCCGCCGCCGCCGCAAGGGCCTTCTTGGAGGCGAATGAAATGGTGTCTGGGAGTCCAGTGATGTGTGGCATCATGCCCCATGGCAGGTGCCAATCGGGCTGAATCTGCTTGCCGATCCAATCCCCCAGTACGCTCCAATCCGACAGGTGAACCAGTTCGCACTCGACGTTGACGTGGATATTTGGCAGGCGATTCTCCGCGAGGTGCAACCCCCATTCGGGCGCCCAGCCGGTCAGCGCGGTCGCCAGTGCGGATAGACCAGATTCTCGGTTGGTGATGAGGGATGTATAGGAGTTCGAAAATGCCACCGCATTCGATTCTGCCCAGGACCCGATGCCCTCGATGTCCACCCCCCTGTCGTAGGGCGTGCACGAGAGTGTCGCCTCGATGCCCAACTGGGAATAGGCAAAGACGATCTCGAATTGATGTTCGAGGAAATCGGCCTCTGAGATGCCCATCTCGACCATCTTTTCCTTGTCACAACCGGCCGAATTCAACGTCGTCGGAATCGATACCTTTCCATCGCCAGCAAGGTCCGCGAGGAAGCGACGCAAGCCATGTCCGCCGGTCAGTGGGCTGACGCCACTCACGTGCGCGTGGGCGCAGCGAATGAACCGCGTCGCCCCCGCGGTCGAGGCGAGATCGACGACCAGGCGCGCCGCTTTCTGCCGGGTTGCACCCTCCTGTCCCTCCAACATGGCGGACAGCTCAGTCGGGATGTCCATGACCGAAGGGGCCGGGTTGAGGTTCTTCAAATTGACCACACTGAAATTGATAATATATCCAATATCATTAACAATAACTGGCCAGAGGGGCGGGCATGAACGTCTGGGTGCTCGCCGGGGCCACCGCCGCGGCTGCGATGATCGCCGGTGGCATTCCTCTGCTGCGTCAGGTGCATGAGAATGCCAACCTGATGCGCCGTCTGACCGGCATCGCCGCGGGCATTCTGCTGGCGAGTGCGTTGATGATCGTCATCCCCGAAGGCTTCGACATCGCCGGTGAATATGCGGGACTCGCCCTGCTCGCAGGTTTTCTCGTCATGTTGATCTTCGAATCGTTCGGATTCGGTCACGACATCCACGATGACCATCATGAGCACCATGAACACCCTCCCGCCCAAGCGAATTCTGTCGTACTCGGACTCTCCGTTCACGCCCTGACGGATGGCTTGGCGATTGGAGCAGCCATCGCTTCAGGATCGACCCTGTTGACCATGACCATTCTCATCGCAGTCATCGCCCACAAGATTCCTGCCGCGTTCAGCGTCGGTGTATTCTGTGTGGCCGAGCGTCAAGACTCAACACGCGCCGCGATGGACATCCTCCTGTTCAGTCTGGCCACGCCGGCCGCCATTCTGCTGACGTTCTTCGCCACGGATGGGCTTCCGCTCGAACAATTGGGGCTTGCCATTCTCTTCGCCGGCGGCACCTTCCTCTACGTGGCGACGGTCGATGTATTGCCCGATATCCATCACGCAGAAACCGGCAAAGCGGCGCTTTTCCAGATTCTCATCGGTGCAGCCCTGATGATCGGGTTCCTGTTCGGGCTCGAGGCAACCGGTCTCCTGGCCCATTGATTGGAATCTTCAAGAGCCGCGAATCGCCCTACTAAGCCCCCGCGCGATGTGCAGGTCCGAGGGTTGTTTTTCGGGTTGGCTGAGCCATTCACCAGACCAGGTCTTGCGCATTGGTCGTCGGCGCATCGCAGACCATTCCGGCACAGTGCCAGGCTTTCCACACCGCGCCGCCACGGTCCTTGTCTTCGATCGAGGTTGCGCTTGAGATGATCACCTGATTCCAGTCTGCATTTGCGCGCAATGCAGTGACCGCTTCGGGTTCTTGGCCATCGTGATGGATGAACCAAATCGCGCCTGGATCGATCAGACCCTCGGCCGCATTGAGCAGTGCGCAGTATGCGCCTGCGCGCTCGATGAGCTGGGGTCCGATGGCGAGGATGGTTCCCTCGGCCGCGTCGCGCCAATCACTTGCATTCGGATGGGCCGGCCAGCGCTGCAGCAAGCTGGCGAGCAATTCGGTGGCGACCGCACTGGCTGCGGGCACGGCCGAATCCGCTTCTGAACGCTGCCGGATCGGCAATTCCGTATGACCTTCTCCAGTCAACCAGAATCCCCCTTCGGGGTCATGGAATCGGTCGAGCATTCGTTCTGTGATGGCAAGGCTGCGCTCTAGACAATCCGTGTGGTCGTGACGCAATCCCCAGCGCAGCAGCCCGAGGGCAGCCCAGGCGTGATCATCGAGGAATCCCTCTCCTCCGAGGGTACTTCCCCGTCGGGTTCTGAGTACCTCGTCGCGTGCCAGTAGTTCGACGACGATGTGTTCGCCGAGGCTCCTCGCCTCCTCTTCAGGCAAGTCAGCACAGGCGACCAGAAGCATCCCATTCCACGCCGTCAGCACCTTGTCGTCGGTGCCCGGCCGAGGTCTCTTCGCCCGATCTTTCAGCAATCGTTGCCGAATCGCTTCATCATCGAGCCCCTCGACCTCATGCAGTGCGAGCACGCTGCGCCCGCTGCCCTCGAAGTTGCCTGCCTCGGTCACACCGAATCGCTCACAGGCGACATCATCGTCGACCTGTTCGGGCGTCCACAGGTAGAATTCCCCTTCTTCTGAGCGGCCATGTTCCCCGAGAGAATCGGCATCCAGCGTCGACCACACCCCCCCGTCAGGGTCGAGCATCTCGGTATTCAGCCACTCGAGCGTGAGCCGAATCACCCTGTCATTGTGGGCTCCGATGCCCAGTCGCCTCGCGCGTGCGTGGGTCGCGAGAAGTAGCGCATTGTCGTAGAGCATCTTCTCGAAGTGGGGCACGGCCCACGCCGCATCGACGCAATAGCGATGCCAACCGCCGGCGAGATGGTCGAATAAACCGCGCGTGGCCATGGTGTCGAGTTCTGTTGCGACCATCTCGTGGTCACCCGAACGCATCAGAGTCTCCAATCGCATCGGTTGTGGGAATTGCGGAGCCGTGTTGCCCATTCGCATCACATGGTCCACTGCAGCGGCCCGGGCCATGCCGAGTTGCGCCGCAAGGTCAGGTGCATCCCCTTCTGCAGGTGGGCGCTGTGCCAGCCGTTCGATGACCATCTCAGCGGTCTTCTCGATGCCCTCTCGCTGCTCGCTCCAAGCCTTCGAGATGCTGTCGACAACCTGAGCCCAAGACGGCCGATTGAAGGCGGGTGTGGGAGGAAAGTAGGTGCCGACGAAGAAGGGATTCAGCGTGTGGGGGTCAACGAATGCATTCAGCGGCCAGCCACCTGCCCCGGTCATCGCTGTGCACGCATTCATGTAGAGCGCATCGACATCGGGACGTTCCTCGCGATCGACCTTGATGCAGACCAGTGCATCGTTCATCAATTGCCCCATCGCCTCATCTTCGAAGGATTCGTGTTCCATCACATGGCACCAATGGCAGGCTGAATAGCCGATTGAGACGAGCAAGGGGCGGTCGAGTTCGCGCGCGAGGGCAATGGCCTGATCATCCCAAGGCTGCCAAGCGACGGGATTCTCAGCATGCTGCAAGAGGTAAGGAGAGGTGCACTCGCCGAGCCGATTGACGATGTCTGGGCACATGGCCTTCCACCTCACCTGCGCGCGGCCAGCGGCTGTCGCCAGCCCTGGCCGAAGGCGCGATTCGAGACCCGCGGAGCGGGCGCCATCTGCCAGCGCTTGTGCTCATTGGCATGCAGGCGCGACAGGACCTCCTCGGTGAGGGGGGAGTCGGTTCGAATCCCGCGCTCGATCCAATCCTCAAGGATGGCGTCGAGAATCACATAGGGTGGCAAATTGTCCTCGTCTTTCTGGTCGGGTGCCAATTCAGCACTCGGTGGTTTTGTCAAGGTGGATTCGTTGATCGGAATCGCAACACCGCGTCGCTCCGCATCGGCATTGATCGCCGCTGCGACCTCGTAAACTTCGGTCTTATACAGGTCGCCGAGCGGCGCATATCCGCCGTTCATGTCTCCATACAGGGTGCAGTATCCCATCGCAAGTTCGGATTTGTTGCCGGTCGCGATGGCCATCGCCTGCCTCGCATTCGCCACACCCATGACCAGAGTGCCTCGAATGCGTGCCTGGAGATTTTCACTGGCGACAGGATGTCCGGTTGCCAACTCCTCTGTCAAGGCGGATTCGACAGCGACGTGGATGCCTTCGATCGGATGGGTTTGCAATTCCATGCCAAGCGCATCGGCGGTCGCTTTTGCATCGTCGATCGAGTGTTGGGAGGAATGCCGGCTCGGCATGGCGAGGCCAACGACGTTGTCCGCGCCGATCGCCTGGCAGGCGATGGCGGCACAGACGGCGGAATCGATGCCGCCCGACATCCCGAGCACGATGCGCTCGATGCCGGATTTGCGACAATAATCGCCGAGGCCGACGGTGATCGCCGCCATCAAATCCATGCCTTTTGGCGGCAGGAATGGCATGTCCTCGGCGTGGACCAATTGGACCTGACATCGGCAGTCCTCGCCACAGTCACCATCCGGCCATGGCAGCCAACGCGCAGCTGCGGGGTCCTCAAGGTCGACCAAGAGCACGCCCATGCACCAGGCCGGCGCCTGAACGATGGTGCCGTCGGGCCAGGCGACGATGCTTCTGCCGTCGAAGATGAGATCGTCGTTACCACCGACCTGATTGCACAATAGGAAAGGATGGCCGAGGGTGGCTGCGGCCTTGCGCACGAGGCGCGCCCGCACGCCTTCCTTGGCCAGATGATAGGGCGAAGAGGACAGATTGACACTGAGTGCCAGCGGCTCACCTTGGTGCTGCCAAGAGGCGAGTTGTTCAATCGGGTCGGCCTCGTAATCCGCGGGTGTCTCCCCGACGTGCTGCCAAGCATCCTCGCAGATCGTGATACCGACGGATTTCCCCTGCAGGCTGCGGTCGATGCCGGGCGCATCGTCCGCCTGAAAATAGCGTCCCTCATCGAATACATCGTAGGTCGGCAACAATTGCTTGCGCCCGACGATGCGACTGCTCCGGTCGGGCGCCACGCGCACGACCCCATTGAACGGCTTCTGGCGTTCTTTCTCCGAGGGCAATGGCGAACCGATCAGCAGTGGAATGGTGCTCTGGGCCGCATGTGCAGCCTCGGCACATCGTGAAACGAATGCATCATCCATCAGCAGGTCGCGCGGCGGATAGCCGGAGACGATCAATTCGCTCGTCACGGCGATGTCCGCGCCCTCACTGGCAGCCAGCGCACAGGCACGTTCGATCTCAGCGACATTGCCCGCAACGTCTCCGACCGTCGGGTCGAGCTGCAGCAACGCAACGACTGTCACAACCCTTCGTCGGGTTCAGGACCATTCAACATTCCGTCGGAGGACTGATGGACCGGAGAGCCACATGTGATGGCATGGGAGACGCGCGTTCGATGCAAGATTGGTTGGATGCCTATGGCGCCAGCCACCAAAATCCACTCAACAAAAACATCCACTGGTTCGCCGTTCCCGCGATCTATCTCACCATCGTCGGTCTGCTCTGGTCTGTCCCTGTCGGCCCGGTCAACCTCGCCGTTCTCGCATTGATTCCGGTCTTCATCTTCTACGTCCGACTCAGCCTTTCACTGACCGTCGGCATGATGGCCTGGACCGGGTTGTGCCTCGCCATCTGCTACCAATACGAAGCGATGGTCAGCTTCCCGCTGTGGCAGGCGTCACTCATCGTCTTCGTCGTCGCTTGGATCGGCCAATTCTACGGCCACAAGGTCGAGGGGGTCAAGCCCTCGTTTTTCGAGGACATCCAATTCCTGATGATCGGTCCCGCTTGGCTGATGTCGTTCATCTACACAAAACTCGGTATCAAGTACTGATCAATGACAGGCCTTGCCGTGCTTCTTCAAGCGCCAGTAATTGTAGGGCCACGGCGTCACGAATCCAACGAACAGCATGATGGGGATGACCCACCAAGTCAGCATCGCACCACCGGTCAACAACAGGTCGACAATGTTCATCGCCGCCTCCATGGCAAGCATGGAGATCAGCGACATGCCGACGGCGACACGGAAGGCTTGACGGAATCCACCCATCTGCTTCATCAGAATCACTGTCTCCAAAGCGATGGAGGTGAGCAAACCGTTCATCATCGCCAGGGCCATGATCCACATCGGATTCCATCCCGAATCCGGCCAGTAGAATTGGAAGGCGGCAATGGTGCCGAAATCACCGATCGAACAACCGATCAGGCACCACTTCGTATTGTGCGCGCTCTGCTTCCAAACCGCCTTGTCGGACCAGTCGAAATCAGATCCGAGCGTGAATCCGACGCCGGTGATGGCGTTGCTCATCTGGGTGGTGCAAGCACCGTCGTGATGGACGGTAGCCGAGCCGACGGCCGCATCCACGCCCGAGACGCCCTCGACCGCGCTCAACGCATCGGTCAACTTGCTAACACAGCCGCCGCATGACATGCCTCCGACATCGAACTGGGTGGTCTCCATTGGGACGCCGGTTCGCGCCGCGGTGTTTGAACCCACCGTGGAGTTCAAGTCGGGACCTATGGTCCCGCGGCGCATGGTCGTGCCTTCTGCCACCGGGACCCTTGACCCGGTCGCGCTCGAGGAGGCCATCATGGCCACCTGGGCGGCCGAGGACACCTTCTCGGTTCAGGTGCAGTCCCGAAAGGGCGGAGAGCCCTTCATCTTCCTCGAAGGTCCACCGACCGCCAACGGCAAGCCGGGCATCCACCACGTCGTCGCCCGGGCCTACAAGGATCTGGTCTGCCGCTGGAAGGCGATGGAGGGCCATTTCGTCGAGCGCAAGGGCGGCTGGGATACACATGGACTCCCGGTCGAGATCGAAGTGCAGAAGCGACTCGACCTGCTTTCGAAAGAATCGATCGAAGAATTCGGCATGGCCGAGTTCAATCAGGAATGCCGCAACTCTGTGTGGACCTATGAGAAAGCCTGGCGCGAGATGACCGAGCGCATGGGGTACTGGGTGGACCTTGACAATCCCTATGTCACGCTGGAGAACGACTATGTCGAATCCTGCTGGTGGGCACTGAAGCAGATGTTCGACAAGGAACTCCTGTTCCGTGGCCACAAGGTCTTGCCCTATTGTCCGCAGACCGGCACCAGTTACTCCACCCACGAGGTTGCGCAGGGATACAAAGAGGTCGAGGAACCCTCGGTCTACGTCAAATTCAAGCTCGCGGGTGATGACGCCTCCGTGCTCGCCTGGACGACCACACCGTGGACGCTTCCAGGAAATGTGGGATTGGCCGTTGGGCCGAAGGTCGACTACATCCGGGTCCGTGTGGATTCCATCCCCGAGAATTGGGATGGGCGCGGTGGCGCACTCATCGGTGAAGAGATGATTCTCGCTCGCGACTTGTACAAAGAAGTCATTCGTCATCATTGCAGCATCATCTCCGAGATGAAAGGTTCAGATTTGATCGGATTGGAATACGAGCCGCTGTTCCCTGATGCCGTTGAGAGGGGAGATTCAGAGACCGCTTGGACCATCCTCAGTGCGGACTGGGTGACGACCACCGACGGAACCGGCGTCGTTCACACCGCCGTCATGTACGGTGAGGATGACTACAATCTCGGCATGGAGGTGGGCTTGCCCGCACAACATACCGTCGGCATGGATGGCGCTTTCCTCGAGGGCACACATCCCGAACTCGATGGAAAGTACGTCAAGGATTGTGATGACCCCCTCATCGATCTTCTCGCCAGCCAAAACAAGCTGTATCGCGAGAAGATGTACAGTCACGAATACCCACACTGCTGGCGCACCGGCCACCCCCTGCTCTACTACGCGATGGACTCTTGGTTCGTGGCGATGACCAAAGTCAAAGCCCGCCTTATCGAATTCAACGATCAGGTCGAGTGGGCACCCGATTGGGTCGGCGAAGGCCGCTTCGGCGAATGGATTCGCAATGTCAAGGACTGGGCCATCTCTAGGGAACGCTACTGGGGCACCCCACTCCCCGTGTGGCGGTCTGCCTCTGGTGAGATGAAGTGTGTCGGCAGTATTGCTGAACTCCAAGCTGAAGTTCAGATCGCGGTTGCTGCTGGTATCTCTAATCCTGAATGTCCAGATGATGTGGATCTTCACAGACCGATTGTCGATGCTTTTGTCCTCGTATCCTCTACAGGAGAACGAATGGAGAGAGAACCCTTTGTGATGGATTGCTGGTTCGATTCTGGCTGCGCTTCCTTCGCCCAGTGGCACCATCCCTTCGATGACCCTCAAACGTTCGAGAACAACTTCCCCATCGACTACATCTGCGAAGGCGTCGACCAGACCCGCGGCTGGTTCTACACCCTCCTCGCAGTATCGACCACCGTCTTCGATTCCATCTGCTACAAGCGGTGCCTCTCCCTCGGACTCATCCTCGATGCCGAAGGCAAGAAGATGTCCAAATCCAAAGGGAAC
>CAVOCV010000008.1:0-29110 GCA_963694325.1 Candidatus Thalassarchaeaceae archaeon
TCCGTGCGAATTCCGAACACCTACATCGGCGGTTGGATTCAGTTCGACATCGGTGGGGCGATGACCTCGATCAATGGGACCGTGACAGTCGTCATCGTGCCGACGGTCAATACCGGTCATATGCTCATCAGTCTGGACCACAGTGAGGACACAGATCTCGCGATGCGTCCGATGATTCAGTTCAACACCACCGTGGTGGACTCCATTGCGGTCAGTGGCCCCTCGACAACGGATGCGGACACCTCCGTCTCCTTCACGGGCACACTGCGCGATGTGAACACCAATGCATTGGCCGGCGATGTCGCCTGGTCGAGCAGCAGTGGCATGATCGACCCCTTCGGTGTATTCACGCCGAATTTGGTTGGTGTCGTGATGATCACGGCTTCCTACGGTCAAGTCTCGACGAGCGTCAACATCACGGTCGGTGCAGGCGCACCAGTCCAACTCGTCGTCGTTCCGCTGGCCTCCTCATTGACGGCGGACGAAGTATTCGACATGACCGTGTTCGAGGTCATCGACATGAACGGCAACGCCGTTCCAGGAGAGACCATCACCATGACGATCACCAATGGGACAATCTCACCCGGCCTGGCCGTGACGACCCCTGTCACCGGCGTCAGTTGGGTGCCGTGGACATCTGGCCAGCAATACATCAACGTCACCTGGGGCGCGCAGACGGTCTCGGTCATGCTGACAGTGAATGTCGGCGTGCCGGACTACTTCGTCATCACAGGCGCCAACACCATCGAGGCGGGCAATACCACCACCTTGGATTTCAACGTCTTTGACCACCGCGACAATGCGGTCCCACAAGCGGCCGCTGGCACGTGGATATGGGGCGCATCCAACGGTGCGATGGACAATGCGACCGGCGCCTTCACCGGCGATGCGTTCGGTGACCAGACCGTCTGGGTCGAGAGTCTGGATGGCATTCGGGCAGAGCATACCATGACGGTCACCTATGGTGACATCACCGACATGGAAATCACTGCGGTCGGTCCAGAGAACACGATCATCGTGACCTCAGAACCGACGGCGGAGAGCATCGCAATGACCGCCGACGAGAGCGTCACATTCAACATCATTCGAATCGATGTTCAAGGCAACCGTGAGGTGGTCGATCTTCCGGCCGAAGCCTGGATCTGGAGCAATGGCACCTTGGCCGTGGGCCCGCCGACGGTTTGGAATGCATGGGAGAATGGACCTCAATGGGTTCGCGCCACGCTGGAAGGGGTCGAAGTCCTCCTGCCGATGGCTGTCGACCACGGCATTCCGGTACTGGTCGAAGCCCGCACCACCGATCTCTTGCTGGTCAGTGGTGATCCTTCAGCGGTTCTCAACGCCTACGCCGCCGACGCCGATGGCAACCAGTGGTCCATCGCGGCCGATTCCTGGGTCATCACGACCGCTGGCGCCGATTCCACCTGGCTTCAGGGCATTGGGTCTTGGGCCCAGTTCGAGCCGATTATGGTCGGCGATTGGACGGTTCGACTGCTCTATACCTACACCGATGAATTGGGTGGACAGACCTCGCATTACGATGATGTGACCTTCACCGTGGCCCCGGGTGGCCTGCGCTACATCACCGTCGCGGCCGATGCCTCGATCACTGCGGATGACACCCACGACCTTCAACCGGGTGCAACCGATCACCATGGCAATCTGCTCTCTGTTGACGACCTGCTCTGGTACCAGTGGGACGCGCAGTCCGGCAACGTGCCGGCCACCTGTTCGGACAGTCAGTCCGACTGGGTCAACATCACGGCATCGACCCGCGATTCAGGCTACCTCTGGGACGCCACCACCGTGGGCGAATACACGGTGTGCGCGATCGGTGAACCGGGCACAGCAGCCCTGGCTTCGATGACGACCATCACGGTCGCTGTCGGTGTCCCCGCATCGGTCTGGCACATGGCATATGCGACCGCAGATGAGAGCGATCCGCCCGACAACATGACCGAAACCTCGATCACAGCCGGTGAACTTCCGAGCGTCCAATTCTGGGTGGCCGACGCCGATGGGAATCCGTATCGACTCGCCGTAAATTCGATCATCGATGATGCTGCGGCTGAATTGGAATCGCTTCTCACCACCGGTGATTATCGCTTCATCGGCACGAAGAATCGCACCTATACAATCGACTATGATGTCGGGGTATGCACCGCCTGTGCAGGCAGTTGGACGGTCCACGTCGGCTATGCTGACCTGTTCACCGTCATCCCGGTCGCAAGCGCATCCGGTGGCACGCCGAGCGCGGTATTGACCGTCAATCAGCAGACGACGGTGACAATCACGGTCACGGGCGTCGACCAGTTCGGCAATCCGGTCCCCGTCACCATCACCAACCTGTGGTTCGAAGAGGAAGGCGGCGAATTGAACACCGCCACCCAGATCGATGACACGACGTATGAGGTCTACATGCTCAACGAGGGCATCAACACGATTCACATCGAGGACGGGGTGGAGGGTGAGACCGTCGAAGTCACTGTCGGAGGCACGATCCCAGGCTTCTTTGAGGCCAATTCTCCATGGTCCTGGGTCGGACTTGGATTCATCGTGTTCATGATCATCGGCCTGGTTTTGGTCGTCGGCATCCTGATGCGTCGCGGAGATCGCGACGATGAGGAGTATGAGGACGATTACGATGAGGGGTACGAGGACGACGGGGATGAGGAATACGAAATGCCCACCGCCTCGGCTCGCGAGCAGGAGTTCAGCGCGCCGGCTGCCGAAGCCTCCAGCGAGGATTACGATATCGAATCGGACCCGAACTACCGGGTCGATGAGGACGGAACCGAGTGGTGGCAGGACGACGAAGGCGTCTGGTGGTACCGCGATCCCGGTATGGAAGACTGGGCTGAATGGGTGGATTGACCTCCCAAATCAGCTGAATTGACCGTCCGCCTACGGCGGACGGTCCGGCGTGGCTTTCAAGTCCATTGAGCGACCTCAGTAGGGCCGATGCAGGCGAAGCCTTGGCGCCGTGGTCGGGCTGGCCTCCTCTCGGCCCTCCTCCTGTTGCAGGTGCTATTCGTCCTCATTCCAGTCCCAGAAGTCGAGGGGGGAGGGAGCCCGAGTGGCACGTTTGTCGACAATGGAGATGGCACGTGGACCGTGACTTATCCGGTGGTGATGGACACTGTATTGGATTTGGCCAACCCATCCTCCTCAATGGCTGCCCAGCCCTCGCTCATCATCGGTCATGCCGATGGAATGGAATCTCGGCAAAACGCCCTTCTCGGTCTGGATCTAGACGCTGTGGGTTTCCCGACCAATGCGACAATTCTCAATGCGAGCTTGGATTTGACACGGGTGTCTGGGTTTGCGGATCTTCACGTCTGGACGGTGCTGCAGGAAGATTGGCAGCACGAGGAAGCGACGTGGAATGTGCGGCGCACCGGTGTGGCCTGGTCGGCGGCCGGTGCGATGGGGAATGCGGATAGCGGCGGTTTGATGGATCGCCATGAGGTCCTGGCGTCCGATGTCCTGATCACACTCGATGTCAGCCGGGCGACAAAGATCGGTCAACACCGCCAACTGAACAGTGCCAGTCCGACCGCTGCCGTGATGTTGACAGCAGGGCCCTCGGTCACGGATGCCAACCTCTCCCTGACCTCGGGTGAGACACTCTCCCCTGCACTGTGGAGCATCACGGTTCAATGGACTTCACCCAGCAACCTTCCGAATACACCGAGTTGGATCGATATCCAACCCAAGCATGGTATGGTCGATGCCGATGGCTCGATCGACTTGTCGAGTACCATCCGTTCGCAACGCGGGGGCGTCATCTCCGCCGGGATCACTTGGGGCAGTGATCGTGGTTCAATCGATTCGACGGGCAGATTCTTTCCCCAGCAATGGGCCATCACGACGATCAATATGAGTGGTGCAGGGGTCGAGGATGAGGCCGAGATTTGGGTTCAGCCCGGGGTGCCTCTCTCATTGGCGATGGCGGAAGAAAACGTCCAGGTCACCGTCGATGATGTGGTTCAGATCATCGCCCATGGCCTGGATCAGCACGGCAATCCCGTCACCGGTCTGCCCATCGGTTGGGCGGCCTCATCGGGCCTCATCGATGCCGAAGGTGTCTACACACCGACCGAGTTGGGCACCCACACCGTCGCCGCAACCTGGGGCAATCATGTCGCCGTCAGCAATGTGACGGTGGACGTCGGTGCGGCCGCGGTGGTCATCCTTCCTCAGAATTTCAACGCCAGAGCCGGTGTCGGCACCCAAATACCCGCGTCGGTCGAGGACCAAATGGGCAATTCGCTACCGCTGGCAGCCGCGGCGGGACTCGATTGGACGGTCGAGAGCGGCGCGATCGACTCAGCGGGCTACTTTGTCGGTGACGACATTGGCACCTTCCAAATCAACGTCACGAGTGGTGTCGGCGCAAGTGGCTCAGGATTTGTGACCGTGGGTCCGGGTCTGATCGATCATCTCGAGATCATCCACCCTAGCCGTACGATCCTTGCCGATGAGGTCGTCCCCTTGGACCTGCGTTGGCACGACCGGGTCGGCAACAATGTCTCCGTCCTCATCACATTGGACAATTGGTCCGCCGAGAATGGAAATTTCATCGTCGGGGATGGGGTTGTCGAGTGGTTGCCCAGTCAAGCCGGTATCTGGTGGGTCAGCGTGCACGCCGATGGCGTCGAAGACACGATCGAGGTCACGGTCGTGACCGGTGAGATCGACCAAATTTGGATCGATGCCGACCACCAGGTTTTCACGGCGGATGACGAGACGGGTTTGATCCTGCAAGCCGAGGACAATCGTGGCAATCGATGGCCGATCTCCGCCAATTGGTCCGTCGCCGAGCCCGAGGCAGCCCCTTGGTTGATCATGGACGAAGACGGCGTGCGATTTGTCGGCACCTCGGTCGGTTCCTGGACCATCATGGCCACCCATGATCGGCCGGAGGGTGCGTTGTCAACATATCTCACTCTCGAAGTTCGTGCCGGTCGCCTGGCCCGCATCGGTCTACCGAGTGATGGTTCGACGCTCTCTGCTGACGATGTGGTGAACCTCACACCATCGATGACGGATGCGGATGGCAATGCGATCGAAGGCATCCTACTGAATTGGACCCTCGACGGCGAGGACATCACCCAAGAGATTCGTATGGCGAACTCGATCTGGCAGCCGACGACGACCGGCGACCATCTCATCGAGGCCTCGGCAGCGGGTCGCACCGACCGCTCCAGAATCAACATCATTCAGGGCCTCCCCCATACGTTGCACCTCACAACCGACCTTTCCCAACAAGGTGTTACCCGAAGCGGTGCCCCGTTCAACATCACAGCCTACGCGGTCGACCTTGACGGGAACCAAGCCCCTTGGGTCGTCGAATGGACCCTACCCGACAGCTCGATTGAGATCGAGGAGACAGCTTGGGTCGGCGTTTACGAAGCGCGCGGACTCGGCGAGGGCATCTGGACGATTGAAGCCCAGAGCGGTTCGGCTTGGGGCAGCATGGACCTACAGGTTCTGTTCGGGGATGCCCGGGCCCTGCGCATTTCAGAACACAGCGGCGAAGGCAGTCAGGGAGGGACGCTTTCGCTCACCGTTCATCTGGTCGACCACGGTGGAAATTCACTACCCATGCAGAGCACCAAGGTGCAGTTCGATACCGAGATCGGCACCATATCCCACGACGGCGGACCCCATTGGACACTGCATCTGGATGAGCCGGGTACATCCCAATCCGTTGTCATCCAATACGAGGAATGGCAGGCGGAGACCTTCATTGACGTTGAAGCCACAGGCATCGACCGATTGACGGGGAGCGTCGGTGGCCGAATGCTCCTCGGCGGATTCCTCGTCGCAGCATTGCTCATCTTCTTGCTCTTCCGAATCGTCAGCGGAAATACCGCAGTGCAGCCTCATTGGGAGGATGAATTCGAGGTACAGGCCGAGGTTAGCGGCGTAACAGAGCCGGCGTTCGTTCCGATGGCAACGGCTGGCTCGGCACAGGAGTCCTCTCGCACCCTCCGCCGACGACATGCACATCAGCGCCAAAAGGAACGCACCATAGCGATGCGAGCCGCAACGACGGAAATGTCAGCTGAGGTCACAATCCCTGCGATTCAAGAACCGGCTCAACAGGCGGTTCTCACCGCCATGCGGGGCACGGTTCAAGGGCAGTCTGGCTGGTATCAGACCGGCGAGGGTGAGTCGCAGAATTGGCGGGTTGAAGCCGATGGATCCTGGATGAGGGTGGGCTGATGAAACGCGTGATACTTCTCTCCCTTCTGCTCCTGATGCCGATGGCATCGCTCGGAAGCGCCGAAACCGCCGGCCGCGCTTGTTCGGCCACCCCGCCGGTGGGGACGACGGTGGACCACATCACCATCAGCCCGAATGGGCCGATCACAATGCCCGCTGATCAGGCGATCAACTTGACTGCGACCGCCTATGATGCCTCGGGAACACAGGTGAATGTGGCCATCGCGTGGACGGCCACCAATGGCAGTCTGCAGAATTTCGGCGGCGGCAGCGCCCGATGGTCACCCGAGGTCATGGGTGCCCAGACCGTCACCGCCTGCACCGGTGATATTGAGACCCAATTGCAGGTCAATGTCCAACCCGGTACGCCCTTCTCCTTCGAGCTGACCGTCGATCAGGACAATATCACGGCGGACGAGACGCTGGAGATATCCCCCCTGTTGCGCGATCAGTATGGCAATGCTTGGATTCCGAACATCCCCTTCGCCGACTGGGTGCTCCCGAATGGTGTGTCGATTCAATTGCCGAACGATGGTACCCCCCCGATTCTGACGCCGGGTCCGGTCGGCAGCATGGAGGTCGGCGCCTCCTGGAGTCAGTGGACTGACTCGGACACATTCAACGTCAGTCGCGGCCAAGCGGTCTCGATGCACATCGAACGCGCCTCGTCGACAATCTCGTCTGATGATCTTCTCGATCTCTGTGCGAAATTGACCGATCAACGCGGCAATGGTTGGGGTGTCGAAGCCAATTGGTCCACACATCTCGGACTCGCCGACGACTCTCTCTCCGCCTTCACAGGTGCCTGTATCGTCTTCGATGCGGGTCCCATTGGCTCCTGGTCGGTCCACGCGGACCATGACTCGGGTGCGAGCGCCGGTCTTGCGATCACGGTCGAGGCCGGCCGTCTGGCACAGGTTCGACTCGATGCCCTGCCGACCGAGGTCCACATTGGCGACCCCTATCCGCTCGATGCCATGGGCTTCGACGCCGCCGGAAATGCCGTCACCGTCGATGGTTGGAATTGGTCCGTGACCGACGGGCCGAGCACCGACCCGATCATCATCGAGGATGGCGCTGCAACATTCGTTCCGGACCGGGTCGGTCAACACACGATTCAGGTGATGGCAGCCGGCCGCGTCGGCGCCATCGATGTCGAAGTTCTACCCGGCGTTCCCGTCTCCTACGACATCCAGATCCTCGATGGTGCGAATCCGAGGGTGGTCACAGGATTCACCCTCGATCTCATCGTCAACGGTGTGGATGAGAACGGCAACCTCAACCCTGTCGACATCGGATTGGAGAACTGGACCATCCAAAGCGGATTTGGAAGCATCAGCAATGCCAGTGCAGGTGGCATCGGCCATTACACGTTCACCGCCGGCGGCATCGGTTACATCAGCATCTCCATCGATCAGAATGGCATCGTTGGTAGCCTGATCATCGAGGTTCGCGCCGGCACGTTGGACCATCTCCAAGTCATCCTGCCCGACGAGGGGAGTCAGGGCAATGATGTCCGATTTGACCTGGCTGGATTCGATATTTCCGGCAACCCGGTCGAGATCCATGTCTGCGCCGCCGAGATCACCACCGACATCGGACCTGCCAAGTGCGATGAGGATGGTTGGAGTCTCGAATTGGACAAACCCGGGGAACAGGTTGTTCACGCCCGCATCGGAACGGCCGAGGGTTCCGCCTTCCTCAATGTCAAATCGACCTGGTTCGCATGGGGTGACAACACCGAGGTGCTGATTTTCAGCAGCCTTCTCGTCGTCGCTGTAATCTCGTTGGTACTCGTCGTGCTATTCCGGCATTTGGGCTCGCGCATTGAAGAGGAGATCGAAGCCTTGGCCGAGGAGACTGAAGAGGCCGATGAAAGTGAGGTGCCTCCGCCTCCGCTGCTCAGTCCAGTGGGTCAGGCCGTCCTGCTCCCGCCCCCCTTGCCACAGATGCCCGCACCGGTTGCGGTTCCACCTCCGCCCGCTGCCTTCCAACCGGTTGTCGCTGTGCCGATGGGTTGGATTCAATCCGCTCAGGCAGCGGCACCAGCCGTGCCGGTCCAACCCACCCCCGCTCCGCTTCCAGAGATTCTGCCAGAGATTCTGCCAGCGGTTGAGATCGTGGTGGAAACCCTGCCTGAGCCCGAGCCTGAACCTGAACCTGAACCCGAGCCTGAGCCTGAGCCTGAGCCAGTACCGAGCCCCGAGGCGGTCGATGACGATCAGTGGGGCTCGATGTCTGGTGGCTGGGGAGATGGCGCAGAAACGCTGACATCGGCCGCGGCAACATTTTCTCAAATCCAACATGAGAATCGACGCGGAGAGGGCCCGAGGGGCCCGGCAGGCACACCGCTCCGACCGTTACCCGGCACCTCGCCGGGCGCGGATGGTTGGTACTTTGATGAGGATGGCAAGCCGACGAACTGGGTCCAGACCGACGAGCGCGGTTGGGTTCAGGAATAACGTTCCTCGGCGTTCGGGAAATCACCGCTTCTGACGTCCTCGATGTATTCGCCTACCGCGGCCGTCATCTCATCGTAGAGGTTGAGATAGCGTCGCAGGAATCGTGGATTGAATTCGTGGGTCAGGCCGATGAGGTCGTGGATGACGAGCACCTGTCCATCGACGTCCGGGCCGGCACCGATGCCGATGGTCGGGATGTTGACCGCCGCGGTGACCTTGGTGGCAAGGTCAGCGGGAATCTTCTCCAGCACGATGGCGAAGCAACCGGCCTGCTCCAGCAATCGTGCATCTTCGATCAGCTTCTCGGCCTCCTCCTCCTCGCGCGCGCGGACGGAATATGTCCCAAATTTGTAGATGGATTGTGGTGTCAGGCCCAAGTGACCCATGACGGGAATGCCCGCGGTCAGAATGCGCTCGATCGATTCGACGATCTCGGCCCCGCCCTCGAGTTTGACCGCGTGGGCCCCGCTCTCCTTCATGATGCGGATGGCACTGTTCAGGGCTCCCAGCGAATCCCCTTGGTAGGTGCCGAAAGGCATGTCGCAAACGATGAGGGCTCGGTCGACTCCCTTGACGACACATTGTGCATGGTAGATCATGTGATCCAACGTGATCGGCACGGTCGTGTCATTGCCCGCCATGACATTCGAGGCTGAATCACCAACCAGCAAGACATCGATGCCCGCACCGTCGAGGATGCGGGCCATGGAGAAGTCATACGCGGTCAGCATGGTGATTTTCTCACCGTTCTGCTTCATCTCCAACAGGGTGTTCGTGGTGATTTTCTGAGCCCTTCCCGCGACTGACATTGCCGAACCTCCACCCCCGTCGAGCGGCGCCTCCGCCTTCAAGGACTCGGCGACCTTCACTCGGCCTCATCCTTGGCTGTGGCAAACTGGGCGAGGAACCCATCGATGTGGATCACGCCGTCATCATCGTCATCCGCTTCGTGGAACATATTTCGTAAGGCGAAATCCGAGAGATCGTAATTGAGTGTTTTCATGGCGCTGATGAATTCGATCAAATTCAGGTGATTGTTGCGGTGGATATCGGCCGCGTGGAAGGCGATGTAACGTCGCTGCGCCTCCGCCTCATCTGGATTGGTCATCCTCAATCGAACCGTGCGCCACGGTGTCTGCTTCGGATGGGCCCGGCTCCGTCCATAGGAGAAGTAGACCAGCGTCCCGAGCACGACGGCGACCGCCGCGCCGATCAAGGCCTTCTCACCCATCAAAATCACCAGGAACAAGCCGCCGATAATGCCGATGATTTGGGTCAGGGGATAGAGCGGTGAACGGTATTCGGGCTGATACCAGGCATGGCTGACACTGACCTGTCGCAGGACGATCACGCAGGAATTGATGACGATGAAAATCATGATTTGGAAACCAGAGGCCAGTTTTGCAATGTCACCCACATCCAACCAGAGAATCGCGGCACCCATGGTCAATCCGGTCAGGATGATGGCCCAATGTGGCGTTTCGTAGCGTGGGTTGACGTTTTCAAGGGCGGTGGGGAGCAGATTGTCGCGGGCCATGGCGAAGGTGTACCGACTGGCTGCCATGATGCCGGCGAGGGCCATGCTGGTCATCGTGAGGATGGCAAGGATGGCTGCGATGTAACCGACCGTGCTCCCACCGACCGCATGGGCGAAGACGTAGATGGGGTCTTCTCGTGGCACATCACCATCAAAGTAAGCGGATTGTGGCAAGGCGGCGAGCATGACGAAGACGATGCCACCGTAGAGAAGTGTGCTGATGAATAGGCTGAACAGCATGCCGCGGGGCAGGTTCTTGCCCGGGACCTTGACCTCTTCTGCGATGGCCGCAATTTTGGTCACGCCCGCGTAGGAGACGAAGACGAAGGCCGCGGTCTCAGCGATGCCGAACCAGCCGTTCGCACCGAATGCACCCTTCCCCATCGGTCGGTTCCAGTCCATCTCCATGGTCAGGGCCGCCCAGATTGAGATGCCGATGATTGAGAGCACGGCGGCGGTGACGATCGGAGTTTGAACAATTTTGATCTTCTTGACGCCGAGAATGTTGATCACGACGATGAGAACGAGCAATCCTAGGGCCGCATCCTGGACATTGATGTCGAGGCCGATCAGCGGCTGGAGGATGGTCAGATATGCGGCGAATCCGATGAGTGCGAAGGCCGCTTTGAGCAGGAACGAAGCCCAGAGACCCAGCCCTGAAATCGTCCCAAAAAACGGCCCATAGGTCCGCTCGATGTAGATGTAATCTCCACCCGAGGTCGGCATCGCCGTCGCCAATTCAGCCTTGGAGAGCGCCCCGGGCAGAACGACCAGGGCCGCCAGGACATAGGCCGCCCAGATACCCTCTCCACCGAGATTCGCCATGGCCAGCGCGGGCAGAACGAACAATCCGCTGCCGATCATCGCCGAGAGCGAAATGACGACCACGGACCAAATACCGAGTTTTCGCTCCAAGGTCTCGTTGACCACCCCGACCTCATGCATGATGAAGTCGACGACGGCACGCGGTCCACGGTTCGGCATCGATTTGTTCGCGCGCGATGGGGCATAAGATGCTGCGCCCGTGGTACGATGCCATCAGGAGGCTTTGGCGATGACCTTGAATTCGACAGCGATGGGGGTTGGTAATGCCGAGACGGCGACGGTGGTTCGGCTCGCCATCACATCGGAGAAGTATTCTGCATAGACCTCGTTATAGCCCTCGAAATCGCGCTCCATGTCGACCAGAAATACGAGACAGTCGATGATATTTCCAAGACCACATTCCACCTCCGCAAGAATCGCCTCGATATTTTTGATCACGGCATGGGTCTGGGCCCGGATGTCGTAATCGAGTGGTTGGCCATTTTCGTCGTGGATGGGACCACCTGGAATCTCATTGGTGCCGACCTGACGTGGGCCGATTCCCGAGACATAGATGCGCCCACCGACACGGCGGGCATGCGGGTAGGCACCGACCGCAGCCGGTGCATTTTCACTGTTGATGGCACCATCTCTGTTCAGCATCTTCCCCACCGTCTTCTTGCCGACGATCGAACCGGCGATGCCACCCACCGGACCTCCGACGACCGCTCCCGCAGCGGCGCCGACCGCACCGCCAGCATGGGAAATGATGGCCTGGCCGTACTCATCGTACAGGTCATCGATGACCTCGATCGGCTTGTCCCAGATGTGCGATTCATCCTCCTCGGAGGACTCTTCCTCGTCCTCTCCGTCCTCGGGCGGGCGACTCATTCTTTCATCCCCTTGTCGAGCACGTCGCGGTCTCCTCGGTAGAATTCCACATCATCTTCGTCGAATTCTTTGTCCCCGAGCGAACCGGTCGCGGGCGTGAGTTGAATGACGGCTCCACCGCTGCCGTGCAGGGCGGCATAAGCCAGAACCTCGCCATCGTAATTGTTGTGTTGTCCCATGGTTGCAGCCATCCACCAGGCGGGCTTGTAGGCGACGACCTTCTGCACGCGAATCTGTCCGTGGATGTCTCTGGAAAGTTGGCTGATGTCCTCGAGACGGCCGGCGCCAAAGAATTCGAGGATCTTCTGGTTCCACTCCTCATCCTTGTGGGAGTGGATGCGGTCTTCGCTCGGCTCGACATGCGCTGTAAACATGCGATTCGACAGGGTTGCGACGACGACGACGACCGCTTTCTTGCCCTGTTCGATGAGGGCATCGCGCGCCGCTTTGCCGAGCACGATGGTCTCGGCGCGATTCGAATACATGTTGGATGAGACGATGCAGGCGGGGATGCGGTTGTCGGGATTGAGCAGTGAGAGCGCGACCACCGAGCCGGTGTCGATGGGGAAGCCGTGGTAGGCGACCGTGCGCGAGTGCAGACCGCGAGCCTCGGCCGCATCGGCATAGGCATGGCCGAACTCGGCATCCATGCGGAATTTGTAGGGCATCGAACCCAAGAAGTGGAAATCATCGTCGACATGCACCCATTCCGGCTCGGGCTGAACCTGAATCTGATGCCCGACGATCGACGGCCAAGTCGTCGAGTAGATGATGATCACATCGGCATCGCTGGCCTCGATTCGTTGGCGACATTCATCGTAGGCCGCGCGCAATTCACCCCATCCCGCATTCTCACCCGGTGCGAGCAACGGATGTGGGTGGGGTGGCACGTAGAGCCCGAATAAGACGGGGTTCTCATCGCTCACAGAACCACCTCCCGGGTCTCTTCATCAGGGTCCCAACAGGCGATGACATTGCCTGTACCGATGACCGATTGATAGCCGTAAATCTCAGCTGGATAATCTGGCATGCCCATCGCAGCCATCATCCAGGTCAGGCCACCGCCCTCGGTTTCGCCGATGGTCTGCTCGGTGAATTCTGGCATCAGATCGATGACCTGCTGCATCTGGCCCTCGCGCATCAATTCGACCAGCCGCATGTCCCAAACATACTGGCTATGGTTGTAGATGTGCTCGCGACTCATGTCCTCAGGCAGGGGTGCCTCGGTGGTGAAATGCCGGTGTGAGAGACTGTGACTGGCGACCACAACCACACGCTTCCCACTCTCTTCGATCGCCTTGCGGCAGGCGCGACCGAGGGCGCCAGCCTGCTCATTCATCACCTCGACCGAGTAGTAGTGGCGATTGCGATTGCTCGAAATGGTCACCAGCGGCTTGTCCCAGTCCGGATTCAGTAGATGGCAGCTGGTGATGGTGCCGTAATCCACTCTGAAGTCGGGATTGCGCATCATCTTCGTGATGATCCCGGCCTCGGCCGCGGCCTCGCACATCGACTCGGACAGGGGCACATCGACCTCGAGGTCGTAGTGGTAGCGGAAGAGGTTGGGGAAAATCGGGTCGACCGAGAGGGATTTGAAGGAATCACAGCCGAGAAAGTGGGTGCCGATGTAGGTCATCCAGTGCGGTGTCAGGACGACGATGGCGTCGTAATCGATGGTTTTCAGCTTGCGCGCAAGCCTTGCATAGCCCCAGCGAAGGGTCTCCCAGCCGCCTTCAGAGATCGGCTCGTTGGCGTCCGGATTGTCGGCATAGACCAGATGTGGAGGGTGGGGCGCGAGGCAGCCGAGAACGATTTCACCCTTCGTCATCGACGCCTTCCATAGGAAGGCGGCATTTGAATCATGTCCTGAGACAATCGTCTTAGGCAAGTTCGCAGCGCACGTGCCGATGAAGTGGGAGTCTCCGCCGCTCGGCCTGTTCGCCGCGCCGCCTCTCGTGGGCCTTGCCGCAGCGGCGATTGGATTCCTGTTGGTGCCCGAGAAATCGTTCTCCTCGAAGTATGCGACCGACCTCTATCCGCTCTACATGTCCTGGTTCTGTCTCTTGGGCCTGACCTGGCTGATGATGTTCGCCGTGCCACAAGAATGGGGCGATGTCAAGCAGATGCGATTCGGATTGTTCGCCGGAACGGGTGTGGTTTTCATGCCGCAGATTTTCGGCGTGGCCTTGACCTTCTGCAATTTCTGGTTCTTCCCGGTCATCGCGATCTGGCTCTTCCTGTCGACCTATCAGTGGAAGTTGAACGCGCCGCCGTTCCGCACCGGTTTGTGGCTCGGTCTCGGTGGCTTGGCTGGAATGTATCTCGGGGCGTTTGCCTTCGTCTAGCGCTTGACGCAGATGTTGATCGCTTCGGAGAAGAAGGACAGGGACCAGCGGCCGCCCTCGCGACCGACGCCGCTATTCTTGACGCCGCCGAAGGGCACGCGCAGGTCGCGGTGCAGCCAGCAATTGACCCAGATCATCCCCGAATCGATGCGCTTGGCCATCTCGAATCCGGCCGCCTCGTCGGCGGTCCAGATGGAGCCGGCCAATCCATAATCGGTCATGTTGGCGATGTCGATGGCCTCCTCATCATCGCTGAATGGATGGAGGGTCACGACCGGGCCGAAGATCTCCTCGACGGCGCATCGGGCATCCGGGGCGAGGCCATCGATGACGGTCGGTGCCACCCAATTGCCGCCGGCGAAGGCATCGGGGATGTCGACGGGTGCGCCACCGCCAGAGAGTACCGTGCCGCCCTCGGCTTCTGCGAGGTCGACATAGGAGAGCACCTTGGCCGCGTGTTCGGCCGAGATGAGCGCGCCCAGATCGGTTTGGTCATCCGATGGGTCGCCGACCTGCATCTCAACAATCGAATCGAGAAATGCCGAGACGAATTCATCGTAGATCGATTCGTGAATCAGAATCCGCGACCCACATAGACAGACCTGGCCTTGATTCATGAAGGAGGCCCTTCGAACATCTTCGACAATCGAAGCGACCGGTGCGTCATGGCGAATGATCGTCGCATTCTTCCCACCGAGTTCCAGGCTCAATTTCTTGAATCCAGACGAGGCGGATGCAGCGACCAGTCGCCCGGTTTCCGTGCCACCCGTGAAGGAGATCAAGTCGACCTCGGGATGCGCCGTGAGGGCAGCACCCGCGTGGGTTCCAGTCCCATGGACGAGATTGAATACACCCGCTGGCAATCCGACATCCTGCAATACTTCGGCGAGAAGAGACGCGGTCATCGGCGTCAATTCCGAGGGCTTCGCAACGATTGTATTCCCCATCAAGAGCGCCGGCGCAACCTTCCACGTCAGCAGGTACATCGGCAGGTTCCACGGTGTGATGAGCCCCGCGACGCCGACCGGCTTGTAGACCACTGTATTGGTCGCATCCGCCATCTCAAATGTCTCGGCGACGAAGTCCCGTCCCTGTTCTGCGAAGAAATGAAAGTTGGCGATTGAGCGTGCGGCGTCCACCGTTCGCGCCAAGGTGATCGGCTTGCCGGTATCCAGCGATTCGAGTTGGGCGATTTCCTCCGCTCTCTCCTCGAGTGAAGCGGCGATTCGGTCCAACCAATCGGCCCGTTCTGGAATGGACAGTGCAGCCCACGCCGGCAGCGCTTGCGATGCCGCCTCGACGGCCGCATCGACATCGCTTGAATCCGAGCAGGCCGCGCGCGCGATGGTCTGGCCCGTCGCCGGGGACAGGTCGTCAATCCAATGGCCGCACTGGGATTCGACGAAGCTCCCGTCGATGAAGTTGAGCAGGTCGGGCAGATCACTCATGACTGCCCTCTCCGTGGAAGGGGTTTGCATACTGCTTCCAATCGTAATACCAGCGGTCTGAATTCGGGTCCCACTCATCCCAGGTGACGACTTCTTCGAGGGCTTCGAGTCGATCGGGGGGGACGACGCCGGGCACGATGAATGCCTTCTGTCGGTGCAGGGGGTAGGGATTTCGAAGTTCGATGCCGAGCACGCCGAGGACCGCCCTCGCCACGTACCATGTGGCTTGGGAATTCCAGCCGTGTGCGATCTTGATGACGACGCCGAGCCCGTCGGGGAAATCCTCGTGAATAATCGACAGGCCGAGCAGGCCATCGGCCCCTTCCTTGGCAAGAACCGTGCCATTGCCCGCCTTGATGGCGGTCGAATCGAGTCGATTGAAGCCGCCGATGAGATCCGGATGGTCGCACATCGCATCCCAAATCCAGTCCGAATCCTTCTCACGGGCAAGGCCGGCGAACATGATGGCGAGTTCGTTGACCGTGTTGGACACGGTGGGCAGGCCACAGCCATCCTTGGAGACCCGTTTCGGCTCCCAGTGGGGGTCGCCGAGGTAGTGCCGAAGCACCTCGATGAAGAGACCGAACCAATCGGATTGAGGCAGGGTATATCCGGCCCGATTGATGCCCTTCAATCTCAGGGCACGCAACATTGCTGCGTGTTCGCCACTGCAGGTGTGGAACCATCGACGCGGTCGTCTGACCTGTCGACCGAATTGGATCAGCGGCACGTCGAGCGGACATTGCATCAGGCCCCATTCGGATTCGGTGAGAATCGATTGGGCCGCGGCGACGTGTTCGGTATCGCCATTGTGAGAGGAACAGGCGATCGCCTTCTGCTCGGGGCTCAAAACATCGTCGAGGACATCGGCGAATGCTTTCATCAGGAGGGGTTTCATCATGCTGCGGCCATAGCACAGCACATTGCCACCGAACGAGTGGAACACTTCGCCGCCGTGTGCCCATGCGACGGCCCCGTGAATCGTGTTCTCTGAGACGTCATTGCGCCGAAAATCGACCAGCGGCTCCCATTCGACATCTCGACCGGTGGCGATGCCACGTGCCCCATCCGAAATTGGTGAGGTCGGATAAACATCCGAACCGGGTCGTCCGGGCGAAACAGAAGAGGGGCGTTTCTCCATCATGCCGTCCTCCCATTGACCACGGGTGCAACGCGTTCCATGAAGGCTTGGAGGTCCCTGCACACGCGGGCGGAATCATGTTTGAAGAAGTCGAACCACAGCATCAGGCGGTCGTCGGGGTGGAATCTCTCAACGATTTGGGCCGCGACCTCGTCCGCATTTCCGATGACGGCGTTGTCGGTTGCCTTGGCCACTTTGCTCGGGTCGAGGGTGCCCTCGAGAGCCGTCCAATAGGCCGCCAAGGCCTGCTGACTCTCCACCTCTGCAGCGGCACTGCGTTCCTCGGGGCTGAGCCCTTCCTCTTCGTTGAGGAAGACCATGACTGTGCGCGGCATCATGTTGCGCTGCCAATCGCCCATGTATGCGGCATCCATTCTGGCATGGGTCGCATCGATCACCGCGGGTTGGGTGATGCTGAGATTGAAGACCTGAACGGGGAGAATCGAGTTGACGAATTCCTGCAGGGCTGGTTCATGGGAACCGAGCACGAGATTGACCTTTGAACGGTCCCATTCCTGGGGAATCGACTTGATGTGTTCGAAGACATAGCGACGGTAGATGGGAATCTCATCAGCCTCTTTACCCCAGGCGGATTGAACATTCGACCAATCTTCATCGGAGCGGAAGTTGGTGCGGGTCAAGACGGTCGGGCGAATATCGTCTGAGCAGATGGTATCGCCTCGCACCAAGCGCAGCATGATCTCGGCGGCCTCCCAGAAAATCTGTCCGCGGAGTGCGGGCCAGGCCGCTTCCTCGACCGCATCGCGGGGCACGATGCCATAGGGCGAGGCCATGAATTGGAATCGGCCGGCGCTGAAGCCGACATTCAATCGCCTTTGATCGCCACGAACCGCCTGCAGGGCACAGAAGTTGCCGATTCGCTCGGCCACTGAAATCGGTCCACCATTGGCGAGGATCGACAGGACAGCCGACCCGACCTCGATGCGCGATGTCTTCTCCATCGACAGCATTGCGAGTTGGAAGAAATCCGTGCACAGGCCGACCTCACCCTTCCAGTGCGGGACAACCGGGCGCTCATTGCGCTTCTGAACCTCGGTCGAGAGGTGGGCTTGAGCCAGCCAGGCCACACCATACCCCAATTCATCCGCGATCTGAAGCTGCTCGAGATAGTTGGCGAGCATCGTCGTCTCATCGGGGCAAAGACCCGACGCATCCGGGGTTTGAGAAATCGAGAAGAAGACGTCGAACTCCATCAGGAATCGCCGCCGTGAATGAGATCCGCGAGGGCGTTGAGTCGGTCTTGAATCGGTTGAGGCGTCGCCCGTTCCATTTGCATGAATCCTGTCATGACCTGGGTCAGGTGTTGCAGTTCAAGGTCCGCATCCTCCAGAGCGCGGGCCATCTCGGCCAAGCCCCACCTCGCGACGACCATGCCCTCGAAATCATCCTCGGTCTCGGCGATTTCCAATGCGGCCTCGTAGTGAATGATGGCGCCGTCGACATTGCCATCCAGCGCCTCGATATGACCGAGGATGGCCAGCCCATTGACCATGCCTGCGCGGTCCTCCAATTCTTCGAGAAGGTCCACACATCGGGCGTGGAATTCTCTGGCGGTCTCCAATTCACCCTCATCGCGGGCGATCTCACCGAGATTGTACAGTGTATTCGCCTGACCGACCTTGTCCTCCAGCGCTTCTTTCAGCAGGAGACTCTGGGCGAAGGCGGCTTTGGCCACCCCGCTGTCACCAGCTTCCAGGGCAGAGATACCGACCTGATTATTGAAGGCGGAGCGCAGCCAATCATCCTCGCTTTTGGCGACCAGATCTTCGGCCTCCGCAAGCGGTCCTGCATCCCGCATGATGCGCGCTTGGGTCAACAGAGACCAGGCGAGTTGGTCCGCATCGCCGGATTCACGTGCCAACTTCGAGGCGTGGACGATGAGCATCTCTGCACGTTCAGCCTGATCCAGTTGCAGGGCGATGTCGGCGAGTGTCAACGCGACACCCGCATCCATCGAACCATCGAGGTCATCCCCCTTGGCCATCAGGTCGAGCAGGTGGTGGGCCTGCTCGGTCGAGAGCGTTTCTCCGGTCATATCGCTCCCCTCAGATCGAACGCATGCGGCCGCCGTCGACAGCGAGGCTCACGCCGCGGATGCCACCGGATTGCGGCAGGCAAAGAAAGGCGATGGCCGAAGCGGTCTCGGCGGGGTCGATCAGTCGACCGATCGGTACCTGTGCCAACCATGCGGCCTGCACGTCCACTGCAGATTTGCCGGTCTTCTCCTGAATCGAAGCCGATAGCGAGCCCAATCGGTCGGTGTCGGTGAATCCGGGCAGGATATTGTTGATCGTCACGCACGCGGGCAATTCGCTGCTCAGCGACTTTGCCCAAGAGGCGACCGCGCCGCGCAGCGTATTCGACAAGCCGATGTTGGGAATCGGTTCGCGGACCGAGGTCGAGATGATGTTGACGATGCGGCCCATGCCGGCCGTCTCCATCGCGGGCACGACCATGCGTGTGATTTGATGCGCTGCGTGCAGGTGGCGCTTGAACGGCGCCTCGAAGTCCTCGACCTCGTTGGCGAGAAGTGGGCCGCCCGGCGGCCCGGCGGCATTGTTGATGAGAATGTGAATCGGCCCGGCGACGAGAATCCCTTCGATCGTCTTCTGAATCGCGTCGGCATCCTCCAAATCACACGAGAGCGAGCGGATGCCGGCCATCTCCGGCGCGCTCCGACTCAACGCGATGACCGTCGCGCCACAATCGCGCAACAGCAGCGCCGTCGCACGCCCAATCCCTTTGGAGGCACCACAGACCACAGCGCGGTACCCGGACAGGACATCGGTTGCATACGGATTTTCCATCATTTCACCTCAATTGACGTAGTGTGTATAGGTCTCGGCGGACAGCTTCTGTGCGACCACTTCCAGAATCTCTGGCCCTGCGTTGCGGAAGGTAGGCCATGGGCTTTCTCCCTGTGGGTGGCGCATCTCGGGCCACGCCCCCGTCACATAAGCCATCAACGCCTCCTTCATCAAGACCCCGGCCAAGACCAAGGTCTCGTAGCAGAGGTCTGCGTAGGTCATGCCGCGCTTCACGGGGACCTCGCGTCGCAGCAGCAGTTCGCCCGTGTCGATGCCATTGTCACAGAAATGGGTCGAAGCGCCGATGGGTATGTCGTGATAGACGCTCCAGGCGGGGCTCGCAGAGCCCCGGCACTCGGGCAGCAACCCCGGATGTGAATTGATCACACCATCCTTTGGATGGTCGAGAATATCCCCACGGATGATGCGGGTGCCACCGAAGACGACCAAATCGAGTTCCATGTCGGTGAGATGGGGCATGACCTCGGCCGAGTTGTGAATCGGCACGGTCAGGTGGACGACATCGAGGTCGGCGATCTGTTCGACGATGGTGGGGGCGACCGGACTCCCCTCGATGCGTTTGAGGAACTTCTCGCGCTCCTCATCACCGATGGCGGAATCCTCTTCGATGATGATGGTCGGCACAAAGCCCTCAGAGAGCAACTGAGACAACATTTCCCGTCCATATGGATGCTCCTTTAAGAGCAGGAACGCGAATGACGGCGTCTCGCCCATGGACCCACCGAGGGGGTAAAAGATACCCGTTCTTTTCGGTGCAATCCCATTTTGCGTCGGCGGGGGGTTGAAGTAGTGGAGGCGCCGCGGCTCGGCTTGATGGCACAAGGTACTGTCAAGTGGTTCAACCACTCAAAGGGATTCGGATTCATTGAACGAGAGGGCGAGTCAGACCTCTTCGTTCACGTGACGAACATTGAAGGCGAAATTCGCGACGGCGATGCAGTGGAGTTTGAAGTCGGCGAGTCCGACCGCGGCCCCAATGCAGTCAACGTCCGAAAGGTCTGAGATATTCTCAAGCAGAAACACGCCGTTCGGCGCTCACTATTACTCAGGGAGAGGGTAACCTCTCCTTCGATTTTTGAAAAACCCACCCCGAATCTCTAGGGGTGGACACGTTCACCACCAAATTCGGCCCTTCGGCCCCGGCGTTGATCTGAAACGGTCACTCAAGGTGTGCCCGGACTGGCTTCTCAAGGTGTGACCCGACTGCGATCGCGTGGGAAGAGCACGACTTCGCGTACATTGCCGGCGCCGGTCAGCACCATCAGGAGTCGGGCAACGCCGAGCCCCCATCCAGCGTGCGGCGGGGCACCGTAGCGGAATCCATCCGTGTAGAAGTTGAAATCGACGGGGGCGAGGTCCATGTTGATGAGATTCTGTTCCAACACGTCGACGCGGTGTTCTCGCTGACCGCCGCTGGTCATCTCGTCTCGGCCATAATTGAGGTCGAACCCTCTGGAGAGCTGGCCGCCGTCCGCGGACTTTTCATTCTCGTCATGGTAGATGTAGAACGGTTTCAGCGCCATCGGCCAGCGAGGCAGGAAGTGGAATCCCGGATGCGCGGCCGCGATCAGGTCGCAGTGATGGGCTTCGATGTCATCCCCCCAATCGATGTCCGCGCCGCCGGCCTTGACAATCTCGATCGCTTCACAATAGGAGATGCGCGGGAAGGGCAGCGTTGGGATGTCGACCGAAATCGAATCCTGTTCTTGCGAAGTGCGGTATTCGTTGATGGTGTCGATCAGCCCTTGATCGTGCTCGGCGACCTGCGTCCAGATGTGGTGAATCATCCGCTCTTGGACGCACATGACGTCCTCGTCATTCATCCAGGCGCCCTCGATATCGAAGGAGATGAACTCGTTGAGGTGGCGATAGGTATCGTGCTTCTCGGCGCGGAATGCGGGTCCGATCTCAAAGACGCGCTCCAATCCACCCAAGATGGCGAGTTGCTTGTACAACTGGGGTGATTGGGAGAGATAGGCATCCGTGTCGAAGTATTTCATCGGGAATAGGTTGGTGCCGCCCTCGGATGCCGATGCGATGATCTTGGGGGAATTCATTTCGCTGAATCCCTCCGAGATGAGGTGATCGCGTCCGTATTGCAGGACCTTGGAGCGCAGCAGGAACATCGCGTTCACGTGGGCGCGTCGCAAATCGAGATGGCGATTGTCGAGTCTCACATCGAGGCCGACGTGGACATCATCGGTGACGCCGACGGGAAGCGGCGTCTGCGCGAGGGCAAGAATCGTCGCGGACGAGACATTGACCTCGAATTCAGGCGCGGGTTCAGGCTCGCCCTCCTTCACCTTGGGCGGGCGCTTCTGGGCGACCACGCCCGTCACCTGAAGGGTCGATTCTCGGGATGCACCTTGGGCAGCATCGAATTCCGCCTCGTCCATATTGTCCTTCTTGAGGAAGGCTTGCAGGTGGCCGGTGCCGTCGCGCAGCATCAGGAAGCAGATGGCACCGCGACCGCGCACGGTCTCGGCATATCCGGACACAGTGACCTCATGCCCGATCATCTGAGCGCCAAGATCGCGCACTTCACCCAAGGTGTGTGTGCGGTATTGGGTCGGCTGCCAGTCACGGCCATCGCGTCCTGTCATGGCCTGTTGGGTGCATGTTCACCACTTGAACCGCACGGAAGACCTCCGTGGTATACGGCGGCGAACGACTGGTATTCAGGGTAATTTGGGTCATATACTGTGGAGGGCAGCGCCACATCATGAAGACGCATTGCGCACTCATGCTGACGCTGCTGATGCTGAGCCTTCCCCTCGCCTCCGCTCAACCCTCAACCCCCCGGGATGACATTGAAATTTCTCGCGATGAGGTCGAGATCGTCCGGGATGATGAACTTGGATTCGTCAAATTGCGGTTCGGCGATGCCGAGATGTCCATCGATTATGACGATGGGACCATCTCGATGATGACCGTTCAGACCCGTTCTCTTGGCATCGCGGACCTCTATGACGAGGATCGCCGATTCGAACGACGGGTCAGCATCCCGGTCAAGCACATCATGTGGCAGCGCTTGGTCGGCACACTGGAGTATGTCGATACCAATGAGAACGGCTTGTTCGACATCGATGGCAACCACGGCACGCTCCAAGAATTGGAGGACACCGCCGGTGAACACGAGGCCATCCTGCGCGCGGTGGACTACGGTGATGTCGAGTGGACCCTGTCCGAATGGGTGGAGAGTCGGGCGGGCAACGATGTCGAGATCGATTTTGTCCTGTCCGCCTCCGACGTCGCGTATGTGGAGCAGAAGGATGCCACCGTTGAATCGATTTCCTACCTCTTCCACGTGACGACTGTTGAGCAGGTGATTCAGGTCGGCGCCGTGCCGCATTACCGGGTCGATTACCGCGGCGAGCCCACGGATCCCGAGATCGCTGGAAGCGAACTTCGCGCGCATTCAGATGTGACGGGTCGGGTGCTGAACTCGACATGGAAATACGATCAGCACATCGAGGGCTGGGATGTTTCCGAGCGCAACGACACCCGTCTGTTCACCGTCACAGAGATGGCGATGGGTGCCAAGATTCACCCCGCGGTTGGAGATTGGATGCGAGCTGAGTACGGTCATCTGGTGCGCCCGAAGGCCTTTGCTGATCACAGACCGCCGGCCCAGGGGATCGGGGATGTGATGCAGGATGATCATGACCTGGCGGGCAACCCGCTGCGCTGTGGTCTCGCCTATGTGGGAGATGCCGATGGCGATGGTCGTGCCACCACCGCTGAGGAGCGTCAACGCGTGCTCGACAAGATTCGCCATTACGAGGGGACCGCCTGCCGTCAGCGCGGCGAAGAGATCGCTGCGGGAGACTTGGAAAAGCCCGAGGCGATTCGAGCCGGGTCGATCCGATTCAACGATGGCGGGGCCAGCCTCGGTCAGATTCGCTGGGTCTCAAATGCCACCATCGATGATGTCGAGACCGAGGTGCTCTTCCAGGTCCACGGCGCCCGCCCGGTCATCCCGGCCGATGTCGAGGATAAGCAAGGCCTGTTCATCGGTGTGCGCATGCTCGGTGGCTACAATTACGTCGCGGGCAACGATTCCTACCACGACCCCGAGTTCGGTGCCGAGGTGATGACCTTCGACACGATGGGATTCGGAGAACCGATCGACGGCAAAAACCGCGCCCTTCCGATCCGCCTGACCGCCATTGCCGCGGTGTTGCTCATCGTCCTCGTCGCGATGGGCACGGTGAGCCGTCGACGTGCTGAAGCTCCCATGCCGGGCCCCTCATACGCCCCCACCGGTGGCTGGACATCGGCCGGCGCCGATTGGGAACGCTATCGGGAAGACTGAGCGCGGACTTCATCAACCCAATTCGCACTGTGACCAACATGGGTCGGATGCCGCGCATCACCAACCGCGAGCGGGTCCTGCTCGCTTTGGAGGAAGCGCGAGAGCATGCCGACCGCTATGAGATTCCTCGGCGATTCAGCCAATCGGGCCTCGCTGGACGCTTGGGCATGGCTCAATCGCATGTTTCTCGGGCCTTGACCGGACTGGACGAAGAGGATCTTCTGACCTCAGCCCGACGCCGGGTCAGTGGTGAACGGCGTCGTGTCATGACCTATGGCTTGACCGAGCGCGGCCAAGATATCGCGTCCGACCTCTACGACGAGGTGCTCGCCGTCGGCGTCCTCACCGAAGGCGAGGATGGGACGCTCGACCTGGTCGAGTGTGCCGACCTGTTTTCGCGATGGGAGCGCCGTGGTTGGAAACGGCCGGCCGACGCCCTCGCATTGTCCGACCTCCTGCGCGGCATCGAGCAGCATGATGGTCATCCACGAATGGATGCACCACCCGAAATCACGAGCATCGATGCCACAGCGGACCTGTCGAGTGAGACCATTGGCTTGCACCTTGAACTGGCCGATCTTCGCCGTTCCCAAGGCGATGACGCGGGCGCCATCGAGCATTTGTCCAGAGCCGCGGAATTGCATCGCAAACGAGGCTCCTTTCCCGGCGAAGCTCGATGCCTTCTCGCCGCGGCAACCCTCGGCGCACCGATCGAGGAGCCCGACCGATTGCGCGAGGCCGTTGAGGGCATCCGGGACGAACCCCTGCGCATCGAATCCCTGCTCATTCTCTTCGATTCAACCGCAGATCTGGATGTCCTCGCCCGCGCCTTCGAACTCGCACCTCCGCTGCCATTGATCGGACACATCGGCTTCAGGTTGGCATCCCTACAGGATGATTCTACGGCTGAGAAAACCTTGTCCGCCCTGCGGGCGGTCTTCGAGGATGCCGGGGATCTGCGAGGTATTCGCATGTGTGACCTGAAACTGGGTCGTCCCCACCATTGATATGCCGCAGGCGGTTCACATTGTTTGATGTCGGACGAAATCATCCTCTTCTCCTCGGAATCCGTGACCGGCGGCCATCCGGACAAGCTCTGCGACGCCATCTCAGACGCTGTCGTCGATGCATGCATCGCTCAAGATCCACAGGCCAGAGTCGCCTGTGAGACCTTGGTCAAAGGCACGGCGACGACGAGTACGATCATCCTCGCCGGTGAGATCACTGTGGCGGGGACTCCACCTGATTTTGAGGCGGTCGCGCGAGCGACCGCGGCATCGATCGGCTATACAGACGCTGCCTACGGCATGGATTCAGCCACCTGCGATGTCCAGGTCCACATCACCACCCAATCCCCCCACATCTCTCAAGGTGTGAGTCAGGGAGACATCACCCAAGGCGCCGGTGACCAAGGCCTGATGTTTGGTTTTGCCAACAGAGAATCGGAAGCCTATCCCGCTCTCAGTGGATCATTCATGCCGCTGTCCGCCCTGCTCTCCCAATCCTTGACACGACGCCTCACCGAGGTCCGTGAATCGGGTCTTCTGCCATGGGCCCGGCCGGATGGAAAGTCCCAGATCACCGTCGAGTACGGTGCGGATGGAAAGCCGAGCCGTCTGTGGGCAGTGGTCATCGCCCTGCAGCATGACGACATGATCGAGCGATTCGGCTCAGAGGCAGCTGAACACGATTTCATCGTCTCCGAGGTGCGAAAGCACGTCATCGATGCGGTGATCCCGGCTGAATTGGTCGATGAGAATACCGACATCATCGTCAATGGCACCGGACGATTCGTGCACGGTGGGCCCCATGCCGATGCCGGCATCACGGGTCGAAAAATCATCGTCGACACCTATGGCGGCATGGGTCGTCACGGCGGCGGCGCATTCAGCGGAAAGGACCCCTCGAAGGTCGATCGCAGCGCGGCATATTGCGCTCGTTGGGCGGCCAAGCATGTCGTCGCAGCCGGCCTTGCAGATCAGTGTGAGATTCAACTCGCCTATGCGATCGGTGTGGCCGAACCGGTCAGCATCCGGGTGACGACCGACGGCACGGCCGCAGACGGCCTGACCGAGGATGAGATCAGCCGTCGGGTTCGCAATACCTTCGACTTCCGGCCGCGCGCAATCATCCGCGACCTCGCCCTGCTCAATCCGATTTATTCTCCGACCGCTGCCGGTGGCCATTTCGGACGTGAATCGGTCGATGGCACGTTCACCTGGGAGGTCCTCGATGACAGCCTTCTTTCCGCCCTCCGGAATGGTTGATTCCACGACCGAACGCTGAGAACGCTTACGCGTTATCCCATCAAGGTCAAAGGGAGGTGAGGATTGGCCGTGTTCGATGACCACCGAGCGCCGTCGTTCCCTGACGCTGTGCCTCCTCTTGCTCTCAAGCGCCTTCCTCGCGGCTTTCGCCCCGACGGTTGCAGCTGACAGCAGGGTTTTGCTCGACCTGTCGGATGATCATCTGGTCCTGACCCAAGGCGACAGTGCCAACGTGACGCTGACCATCGACAATAACGACACATCGATCCGTGACTTCGACCTCTCGGTCGACGATTCCCTGACCGCTGCGGTATGGAACATTACCTTGGCCGACACGCAGATCTCCGGTGTGCTGCCGACCTTCACGACGACGACCACCGTCATCGTTCGGCTGGCGGAAACCGCCGTGCTCGCCGACGGCGGCACGGCCGACATCATCGTCACGCAGATCGGCACGAACGCGACATCGATGATCACCATCCACCTCGCCGTCTCACCCTCCTATCTGCCCCAAATTGACCACACCGTAATCGGCGATGGTGGCCTGCTGACCCTCGAGACCGGCGATGAGGTCAACTTGACCGTCCCCATCACCAATGCCGGATCTTCACTCGACCACATCGTCCTCGCCGTCGATGAGACCGCAGATCTCGCCGATTTCTGGGCGAATTACAACCCCGGAGGCGGAGGCAACGAAACCAACGACACAGGTGGCAACGGCACGGGCGGCAACGGCACGGGCGGCAACGGCACCAACAACACCAACGGCACGGGCAACACGACGATGGGTCCCACCGAATTGGCCCTGACTCTGAATTCGATCGACACGAACCTGACTGCGGCCTTGGCCAGTCTCAATCTCACCGCCAATCAATCCTACATCGTCGATTGGACCCTCGAGGAGAACGGCTCGGTCATTCCACATGACACCGGTTTGTACAATTGGACCTCGGATGGCACGAACCACAGTTGGAATCGGACGTGGAATCTGACGGCGGGAGAATGGTGCTTCAGCGCAACGATCACGGCCAATTTCAGCGGACTGTCCTCAGTCGCAACCTGCTCAAATGTCACGGCCGCTCAAGGCAACGGCACGGGCAATGGCACGAGCATGGGCAGGGCGGTCCCGTCCGGTTGGCAGGTGCTATGGGTTGACTCCACGCTGGAGAATATGAGCGCGGGTGAGAGTCGAAATGCCACCCTTCGAATCTCTGTGCCACTCGGCGAATCTCCGGGTGATTACGGTTTCCTGCTCTCGGCCGGCTCGGCGATGGGCAATTTCACCATCTCAGAGACAATCGTCGTGCGGGTCAATGGCACGCACAATCTGACCCTATCCGCCGATGATGGCGGGGAGAACTGGCTTGGAAATGCCTCGGGTACCGTTGATTTCACCGTCATGAACGTCGGCAGTTCCGAAGCCGAGTCCATCTATTCCCTCTCCACGGTCACGGGCGTTTGCAACGCGACGCTCGATGCGGCCGAAGCGGATGGAGACCGATTGGCTGCGGGCCTGTCAGAGATGGTAACCGTCGACATCGAAATCGATGCGGATGCAGGTGAAGGCGAGACCTGTTCCATTCCCCTCGCCGCTTGGGAAGAGATTGGCCAGGTCGGTTATGCCCACACGTACATCGTCACCATCGGTGCGGCGCACAACCTCGCTCTGGTATCCTCAGAGAATGTCTCCCTGACACCCGGCTCGAGTTCCAGTGGCACGGTAACGGTCCGCAACACGGGCACCGAATCGACCTCACTGAGACTCAGCGGCAGCGAAGCCAACCTCTCCCTGACGACCGATTCGGCCTGGGTGTCCGTCGCCTCGGGTGATACCACCAGCCTCGATTGGACGGTCTCTGTGGACGGCGATACCGATCTGGTTGGCCCCCAAACCATCTCTCTCACCATCGAGACCGAAGACGGTTCTTCCACCCTCAACCTGAGCGCGAATTTGATGGTTGAAGCATGGGCTGCCATCCGCCTGTCCGGGCCCCTCGGCAGTGCATTCGATGTCGGGGCCGATGTACCTGCAACGGTGACCTTCTCTTTGGAGAACAATGGCACAGGTGTGGCCAATACCAGCCTTGATTGGAGTGATGCACCCCTCGGATTCAGCATCTCGACAGGCGAGGGCGCGCTGATCGTCTCAGGTGCGACCGGCGAACTCAGTCTTGACGTATCCGTGGCGGATGGTGTCACATCCGGGAGTTACGATTTCTCTGTCCACGCCGTCAACCCCGAGGATGGTTCCACGTGGGATACCGTCGGGATCACGGCCCACGTCAGCCAGCGCGCCGAGGTCCGTCTGCTCGTCGCCAGCGATGCGAAACCGGTCTCGAATCGGGCCGACACGACCTATATCGCAACGGTGATCAACGATGGAAATGAACCGGATACATTCTCCCTGTCGATGACAGGCGCATCTGGATTTGATGTCGACATCGACCCCCAGCACCAGATGCTCAACGCCGGCCAAAGTGTCGATGTGACCGTGACCCTGCGTCGCACTGGCGCCATCGGCGATGTGACGATGACCCTCGGCGTCACCAGTCTATCCGATGGCGATGTCCAAGCCTCCGTCAACCTCACGGCCACCGTGCCCACCATCTCGGTGCAGGTGACGGTGGCGACGAATGTCGAGTCGATCGACGCGGGCGGCACGGTCGCCCTCACCCTCTTCCTCGAAAATCTCGGCCAAGCCGAGGACACCCTGCTCGTCACCGGACCTTCCGGATTCGGTTGTGACCACCCCGCCCAGATGACCCTGAATGCCGGCGCGGCGGCGAGCAGCCATGCCGTGACCTGTGTGGCGATGAACGA
>CAVOCV010000009.1:0-27908 GCA_963694325.1 Candidatus Thalassarchaeaceae archaeon
CGGACAAAGACTGGATTCGAATGTTGCGACCATCGTTTCGCAGATTGGAGAGTTTGCATCCAGCCCCGAGATTGACGCCACGCCCAAGAATTGAATCCCCGACGTAGTTGAAATGCGGCGCTTTGGCTCCGGGCAGGAGCAGGCTGTGCTTGACCTCTGAGCAATGGCCGACCACGGCACCCCTGCAGATCCATGAATGGCTGCGCACGAAGGCCGCGTGTCTCACTTCACCCGCAATATATGCCGGCCCTTCGATGTGGACACCGGGTCCAATTTTCGTTCCATCGACGATGTGAACCACCCCGGCGCTCTCATCGATGGTGACCGAGGCATGCAGACCACGACGATTGGAACCCAGACCTTGCAATAGGGCTTCAAGTTGGGCGGCCAACCCCTGTGGATTCTGTTTGTTGAGAAGAACCCAAACCGGTTCCTCTTTCGGCATCGTCAGCCCGGTTACGCGCCCGCCCGATTGGAATAGGGTGGGGAAGAGCGCAGTCGCCGTGACCTCCATCACGCGGCCCACCGCGAACCTCGTCTAAGGCTTTGCAGCCAGAATTCCTTCATTCGAGGGGTTGGGGTGCAGCATCGAGCACGGCTGGTCTGGTGCCCGCCTCGAATTGTTCAAAGTTGGCGAGGAACATGCGGGCAAGATTGTCCGCCGCTTCATCATAGGCAGCAGGATCATCCCAGGTTTTGCGAGGGTTGAGGATCTCCGAGGGCACATTTTCACAGGATTGGGGAATGTCGAAGCGGAAGCGGGGGTCCATGATGAATTGAACATCGTTCAATCGCCCTTCGAGTGCGGCATTCAGCAGCGCGCGCGTCCACTTGATGCGAATGCGCTTGCTCTGGCCATATCCACCCGCGACCCAACCGGTGTTGAGAAGCCAGCAATGGGTGCCATGTTCCTCCATCTTGGTCGCGAGTAGGTCTGCGTAAACACTGGGGTGTCGGGGCATGAACGGTGCGCCGAAGCAGGCCGAGAAGGTCGCTTGTGGCTCCTTCACACCGACCTCGGTACCCGCCACCTTCGCCGTGTATCCTGAGATGAAGTGGAAGGCCGCCTGTTCGGCTGTCAGCCGACTGATCGGCGGCAGTACACCGAAGGCATCACAGGTGAGGAATACCACATTTTGTGGGTGACCCGCCATCGAATCTTCGGTTCGATTATCGATGTATTCAATGGGATAGGAGCCGCGGGTATTCGCCGTCAACGAATCATCGGTGAAATCCGGCACACCATCCGCATCGAGCACGACATTCTCCAGAATTGATCCCGGCATGCGGGTCGTCGCGAAAATCGCCGGTTCCTCCTCCTCTGAGAGGTCGATGAGTTTGGCATAGCAACCGCCTTCGAAATTGAAGATGCCCTTTGCCGACCAGCCGTGCTCATCATCCCCGACCAACGCCCGCAGTGGGTCTGCAGAGAGCGTGGTCTTGCCCGTGCCCGAGAGCCCGAAGAATACCGCCGTGTTCTCACCGGTGGTATTGGAGGAGCAGTGCATCGGCAGGTGGCCACGGCCGGGTAGAAGGTGATTCATGATCGAGAAGATCGACTTCTTGATTTCACCCGCGTAGCGGGTGCCACCGATGATCACGGTGCGCTCCTCGAAGGAAATCATGACGAATACTCTGGAATGGGTGCCGTCGACGGCGGGATCGGCCTCGAAGTTCGGCGCGTGTAGAATGGTGAACTCGGGAATGTGAGCCTCGAGTTCGTCTGTGTTCGGGCGCAGGAACATGTTGCGCGCAAATGCAGCGTGCCAGGCATTCTCGGTACAGACGCGGACGGCGAGACGTTCGTCGGGGTCTGCGCCGCAGTGCAGGTCCTGCACGTACAACTCATCACAGGCGGAGAGGTAATCGCACACCTTCGCTTTCAGATTGGTGAAAATTTCGGGTGTGGTCGGCACGTTGACCCCGCCCCACCAGATATCGTCGGCGGATGCGCCCTCACGGACGATGAATTTGTCATTGGGGGACCGGCCGGTGCGCTCGCCGGTTTCGGCGATCAACACGCCGTGGGCGGTCAGAACTCCTTCATTTCGGCGCAGAGCAGCCTCCTGCAAGGTCTGCCATTCCAGATTCCAGTGGACATCTCCCGCGGGAGAAAGTCCATGGGATTCCAGACCGAGAGGTCCTCGCGCGCCCGCGCAGCCGATGACCGAGAGGGCCATGATGCGGCGCGCTACGCTGCTCGTTATAGTGCATTTCGGAAGAACGCGGTTGAACCTCTGGCCAGATTGAGGCATGATTCAGACGTATTTCATCGACGACACGGCGGGGCGAGTCTTATGCTGCATCGGGCCTGCTTCGGGCCATGGCGGGCGAGGAGGAAGGCGAACAGCCCCTTCCCGAGAAGGACCGAATCATCGATAATCGGACCTTCAAAATGGGTGGAGGCATCTCTCTGGATGCGTTCATTTCCACCGATGGGCTGGCCGACGCCAAGCGCCCGGCGCTGCCGGGGGCATCCCCCACCGACGCCACCGCGGGCGAAGCCCCTGAGGTTGAAGTGAACGAGATTGAGGATGTCGCAATTGGCGATGTCTTCGACCCCTTCGAGAAGGACGCCGGGCCTCGCCCAGGAGATATCTTGCGCGATGGAACGGTCTACATGACCCCGGAGATGGACACCGTCACTGAGATCGCTGTCGAGGGCGAACGGCGCCTGCACTGGGCGCTGATGGTGGCGATGATCATCGTCTACAGCCTGATCGGGTGGCTGGTCGCCACCGCCTTGCCACCGATGGCTGCCACCGCTGGCCTGATCGGCCTTGCGACGCTTGGATTCATTCTCGGTGAGCGTTGGGTGCCCGACCAAGGCATGCACCTGCTCGGCGTCACCTGGGTCATCATCTCGATGAAACTCCTCTATGGATTGGCCCTCGATGCCCATCATTGGAACTGGATCGACACGCCGCAACTCGGCCTCGCCCTCATCGGTCTGGTCGGCGTCAATATCGCCGTCGGCTATCGGCATGGCCACGACGCCATCATGGCCCAGGCCACATTGGTCTCGTTGGCCATCGCTTCGGCGGCGGGTTCGGTCGGCGGCGAATTGGGTGTCGCCGTACTGATTCTCATCGCCACCCTGCTTTTGCATGGGCTCGCCTTGCACCGGCGCAGTGGCAACCTCGCCTCACTTGGCATCGCCGCCAGCCACATGTGGATTGGATTACACGCCATCCAATCCTCTCCGCTCGAGATCGGTGCACTCAAGATTCTGCCCTTGGTCGACCCGATGCCCCTCTTCTTGCTCGCATTGTCCGTGGCCTGCATCAATGGTGCGATGGCGGCGCAATTCGCCCGTTCAGAAAATTGGTTCAGCAAGGGCATCTCCGTCACCGGTCTCGGAAAACCTGGTCTATGGGGGGTATCGGTCGGGCTTGGGATGATCGGTGCGATGCTGCTTTTGGCGAGTGGACGAGATGAGACTGGGTATGCGCTGGGTATTCTGATGACTTTGCTCGGTGTCTACGGTGGCTCCTATCTGGTCGTGCGAGGGGTCGAGCCGATGGAGGTGCTCAAACCCCTCCTCGGTGCCCTGCCCTTCCTCGTCGTCATCTTGGTCGGCTTTGAGACATTGATCAGTGCACCGTTGTCTGGTTACGAGATTTTCGCTGCGCTCGCCGCAGTCGTGACGATCGGCATCTTGCTGCGCCATCAATCCAATGTGACGGACCGGGTGTTGTGGATTGGCAGTCTCGTGCTCATCCTCCTGCTCACGATCATGATTCCAGCCGAGGCCTTGGAGTCTGGGGGCGACGGTGGATTGCTCCTGCTCTCCGCGCTGATCCTCGTCCACTTCTCGACCGCTTGGCTTGCGCTGCGGCGCGACTCCCCCTCGATTGCAGGCGTCACCGTGCTGGCACCATGGGCCTGGATGTTCGCACATCGATTTTGGACATCCAGCATCGAGAATTTGTCTCAGGCGCGGAATTTCGATGTCAGCGGCTGGGACCTTGTCGTGCTCGACCCCGCATTCATCGCCGTGTATCTCGGCCTCGCTGCGATGCTCCAGTACCCGGTGAACATGCGGCTCGGAGACACCGGGGTGAATCTGGCGGGCAAGTTGATCGGTGCCAGCGAATTGTCCGCTCGGCTGCGTGACTCAGGCTTGATGAAATTATGGAATCTCGGTCTGATTTCAGGTCTCGCTGTTTGGCTGATGATTCTCGAACCTCGCAACGACATCGGCTGGATCGCCGTGGCGAGTATCCTGCCCTTGGTGGCGGTCCACGTCGCGGCAGAAGCCCAAGGGCGCCATCAGGGAAATCCGCGTCTCATTCTGATCTGTCTGGCCATCGCCTTCGCCGTATTCCAGTGGAACGGTGGACTGGATGCAGTCTGGATGATTCTGTTGACCGCAGCATCGGTGACGATTCTCTTGACGCGCGGTGAATCCGGGCCTTCCTCTCAGATGCTCAGTCTCACGATGGGCCTGCTCACCGTGCAAATTTGCTTGTTCGGTCTGGACCGTCATCTGCCCTTCCCGCTGATCGACCCTGAACCTCTCACGCGCATGGATACCGGTTGGATCATGCTGCTGATGTCGATGGCATTGTTGGCGATCTATCTCCCACTCGCGAGCCAACTCGAGAAGCTCTTGCCGCCGGCGGTCGCCGTCGTTCTGCTCCTCAGTCTGCAGATCTGGGCCACCTCACACCAAGAGATGGCTCAGGCTGAGGTTGTGGTCGCGATGGGCCTATTCGTTGCCACCGCCATCTATCTGTCCGCCCAAGGCGAGTTGAGAATGGAACTCAAACAGGTGGGGAAGCGCGAGGCTCGCCTCTCCCGCATCCACCAGCGTCAGTTGCTCGCCGAGGCGCTCGCCTCGGGGGACCTGTCGAATTTGCCGCCGGCTGACGTCAAGGCCGGCCACATCTACCACTTTCCCGATGAGGAGATCGCTGCTCGAGCGGCGGCGGACCCCAGCGGGGCGTTGATCAAGGCGGTTTCACAATCGGTGTCGACCGGTGAGTTGGAGATGGCCGACCCAGAGATGATCGCCCTCATCGACAAGCAACGAAAGCGCCGTCGAAAGGCCGGGCCGCAAGGTGATGAACAACTCGACCTGTTGATCGGAGATATCCATCATCGTCCGGTCATCGTGATGGCCTTCATCGCTGTGACGACCTTTGCCGCTTGTTGGATGGCGTGGATGAATGCCAGCCTGAATCCGGGTCTGCTGCTTCTGGTCAGCCTATTCGCCTTGACCCTCAGCTATGTCTCACGCCAACGCGCCAAGGTGCACCACCTCCGCCTGCCCGATGTGATGGGGATTGAGATGCCGTTTGCATTGACCATGGGCGGGCTCGGACTGATCTATCTGATCGGACATTTCGGGCCGGGTGGTTCGAAATTCGCCCAACTCGACCTGATGGTGCTCTGCTTCGCCCTCATCGGGATCGCCATCCTCTCTTTGTTCGGTCGCGATGACCTTGCATGGCGCGTGCCGAGTGCGGCGGAGTGGGTCGTTCTCACCTTGGTGATGGTGCGTGTGATGGGCAGTCTATTCGTCAATGCGACGCCGTTCCCATTCACGGTCGACCCGTTGGATTCATCGATCGATATGATGGAGTGGACACTGCCGTGGTTATTCCATGAAGGAGTGCTCCTATTCCTGGTCTGTGTATGGGAATGGATCGAGGGATTCCGTCGCAAGCGGGAGATGCCTGATCATCGAGGTGCCGCGGGTCGCGGTGGTTTTGCCCTCATGGTCATGCTGATCTCGACAGGCCCTGCAGGATTGATCGCCGGATTGCTTTGCTTGCGCCGTTCGTTTGACTGGAAGCAGCCCGCGGGTGCCGCGATGTCGGTCCACGTCCTGCTCGGTTCGGGACTCGCATTCCTCGCTTGGACGCGTTCCCCCGATGCGGGTGAATTCCTAGCGGCAATCGTCCTCGGGGTCGGTGTGACGATGGTCGTCGCCCACCTGATCACGATTATTCTGAAGATGCCGAAATGGACCACAGCATGGTTGTGGAATGCCCATATTCTGTTGCCTGTGGGTGTGTTGTTCGTCGCCGGGTGGTCGGGTTGGATCGTCGTCGCATTGATCTCTCTCAGCCTGGTGACATGGGTTGGTGGCATTCTCCAGTTGCGGCGTGGCATGCGCATCGTCGGCGCATTCGACCTCGCGCTCACCTTGGCCGTCTGGCTGCTCATCGTGAAGGATGGAGTACTCGAACCGACCATGCTGCTGCTGATGCTCACCGCGCTTGGAACCGAGCTCGGAATCGTCGCTTGGTTGGGGACTCGATACGACCTTCAACTGGCCAAGGACTGATTTCCGCCCCTTGAGGGGCGGGCGAATGTTCATGCAGGGCGGCGTTGGACAGGAATTCGTGAGCGGATCTTGGATCTCGGATCGACCGGAGGCGGAAGAGCATCCTGTCGTCCCCATCGGGCTGAATGAGATGGCTGTGCCACGTATGGCGATCATCGCCAGTTTCGGCACCATCGCCCTGCTCTTGTTGTCGATCATCTGGGTCGGCCTCGGCGCATTCACCTTCCTCGACCAATTCGACGGCGCCTTCGCTTCGGTGGCTGAGGAGGACATCCAAGTCGATGGCCGATGGACCTGGGAGGCGACCCTGTTGTTCGAGGGCTGCGAAGCCCGGGACGGGGATTGGCCTTGGCCGAGCGATCTCGCAGCCCAGGACGACATTTTCTGGTTGCCCGGGGATGTAGTCTGCACCTGGGAGCACCAAGGGCCGGGGGATTATGCCCACCTTGCCATTCACAACGTCGATGACGTCTCTCCACTTCCACTCTCCATCAAGGTGGACCATGCAGCGGTCAGTCTCGATGGTCAGGGTCAGGGCTTGCTCTTGGAGATCGCCGCCGGTGATGCGGTGGTCATTCCACTGCGTTTGGAGGCGGGTCTTTCCGAGGCGCTATTCACCATCACGCTCTCACATGTATCTCTCCCTTCAGCTTCGATTTCACTCGATGTCGATGCGTATTCAGATGGCACGGAAAAGGATCGACATGCCCGCAATGAACGACTGAACGTGGCTTATACCGTCTGGGATGCGGACACAGGGGACCAACTCGACAGTGGCCTCTTGCCGGCGACGGCGGGCGAGGACCCGATGTGCAGCACGCCTGTGCCTTGGGTGTGCTACATCGAGGGCTTCGGTTGGGGACTGGTCGGTCTCGATGCCAACATGGAGGAATCCCTGACGTTGTCCGGCACGACCCACCGCGTGCTTCTGCCACCTGACCTTGCCTATGCGGACCGTGATGGGCATGTGATTCAGGACCGCTGGTTGCTCTTTGAATTGGAACTGGAACAGCTGCTCGTCTGAGCGAAAGGGACTTGCCCGAGAGCGTCTTGCTCGCCAATATGTCAGCCATCCGCCCCGTCGCCATGACGGTCGATGAGCGCACCCGTGCATTCGCTGAATCCGAGGCGCCCGCTTCCGCAGAGAAGAGCGGACCCGCCCTGCATGCGACAGCCGAGATGCGTCGATTGGCCACCCCTTGGAATGTCGCCCTCGCCCGTTCCCGCCTTCTCGCAGGGTGCGATTTGCCCCCTGGCATCCTGCTCGATCCGGCCTGTGGTTCGGCCACACAACTCGCCGCCCTGTGCGCTACGCTCGGCCGCCCCGGACTCGGCGTCGAACTGTCGGGTGCGGTCGCGCCGCTCGCCGCAGTCAATCTCTGCGCAGCAGGCGATTGGGCCGAGGCGGCCTGGGGGACATCCAGTCGCGTCCTGTGGGGCGATGGCACCGCCGCAGCCGAGATTCTTGAGGTCCATCGTCAAAGCCTGGGCGCCGCACCACCGATCGCCCTGCTCCACATCGACCCGGCAAGGCCCGCCGATGCCCAACGGCACACCTTGGATGAGATGGAGCCGCGCTTGGATGTCCTGCTCGCCGCTTGGGCACCGCATCTTGCAACCGAACCCGCGCTCATCCTCGACCTGTCTCCCCGCCTTTCGGATGGGCAGAGAGAAGAGGTGGATGCCATTGTCGCCGGTCTTTGGCCAACGGCAGCCTCCACCTGGCAATGGATGACACAGGGCCGGGGTCGAATCGACCGCCTCTCCCTGTGGGTCGGGCCGATCGCCGACGAGAATCCCGCCCGTTTACTCCGCCTATCACGAGACGGTGAACTGGAGACGATCTCAGGCGTCCAGGCGACCTCGGTCATCGGCACAATGGAGGCCGAACCGGGTGTGCACTTGACCGTGGTCGACCCGAGTTTGATCGCCAGTGGCCTGGCCGAATCATGGCGAGCGAATGCGGCGCCGACCGGCGAATCGGGTTGGGCGGTCATCGATGGGCGCCGGCCCGTGCTGTTGAGTGAGCACCCGATCGTTGCAGAGCCGACCCTGTCGGCATTCATCCGCATCGGAGGGGAGATTCTCGCGATGGCGCCCGCCGTGGATTTGGACGAGGTCGAGGCGTTGACCAAGGCGGCGCTGACCGCTGAGCTCGGATCCCTCAAATTACGCTGCAGTCTACCGCCTGAAATCCAGCCGAAGTTGCAATCCGCACTCGACCGTTCGCTCAAGCGTGAAGATGCGGCAGGCCCGGCCGGCTTCATCGCCAACATCGAGGGCATCCACCTGATTTGCAGAGAAGACCTCTGACCTGCCCCTATGGGGCAATCGGGACGGCATCGTGCCGTTCATATAGGGGAGTCGAGTCGGCGAGACGCCTCACACGAGGCCACTGGGCGACCGGTGAACAGGGGAGGACCCAAGAATGGCAAAGATTGACGAGTCCGAGCTCGGTGATGATTTCAACTACATCATCCGGCTTGCAGACAGCGACGTGGACGGCCTCACCCGAATCGGGATGGCCTTGAACAGTGTGAAAGGAGTCGGTGTTCGCACCGCGATGGCCATCTGCGAGATTGCAGGTGTCGACAAGACGAAGCTGGCCGGTCACCTGACCGACAAGGAGCAGGACAGCATCCGCGACGCGATCGAAGCCTACCCGACAGCGGTTCCCTTGTGGATGCTCAACCGTCAGCGAGACCTTGAGACCGGTGACGAACTTCACCTGTTCTCGATGGACGTGACCATGACTCAGGACGACGACATCGCACGCTTGCGCGCGACCAAGGCCTACCGCGGCATCCGCCACGCTGGCCGCCGCCGTGTCCGCGGTCAGCGAACCCGTTCCAATGGACGAAGTGGCCTGACGCTCGGCGTGCAGCGCAAGAAGTGAGATTGGAGGTGACATGAATGGGACATCCAAAGTTTGCAAGACCCCGCTACGACACCCCGGCGCACCCCTGGAAGAAGGGACGCATCGAGGAAGAGCACGCACTCAAAGAGCAGTTCGGCCTGAAACAGGTCGGCGGCATGAAGGAAATCTGGAAGGCCAAGTCCAAGCTGCGCCGATGGCGACAGAATGCGATGAAGCTGATCGGCCGAGCCGACACGACCCAGGGCCACTTCTCCCGTGAGAAGGACGACCTGGTCGAATCTCTCTACCGCCGTGGCCTGCTCGGTGATGGTGCAAGCCTCGACGACATTCTGCAGATCAGTGTCGAGCACGTTCTGAGCCGACGCCTGCAGAGTCAGGTCTACTATCGCGGACTGGCCGCTTCGATGCGTCAGGCTCGCCAGCTGGTCGTGCATGGCCACATCGCACTGGGTGACCAGAAGATGAACGTGCCCGGTTACATCATCACACGCGATGATGAACACAGCCTCACCTACCACAGCACCTCTCCCTTGCTGGATGGCAACCACCCCATCCGCGTCGAGATCGAGACCATCCGCGCAACGGCGGAGTACGGCGAGGGCGAAGGCCCGAGCCCCGAATTCGTCGCCGGCGTCGAAGAGGGTGCGAAGACAGCCCCCGCAGCCGAGGACACCGTCGTCGTCGCTGGAGGTGATGAGTGATGTCCCACAAGGCCGTGCTCCACATCTACAGCTCGTACAACAACGTGCTACTCACCGCCACGGATCTCACCGGTGCGGAGACCATCGCCAAGGTCAGCGGCGGTCAGGTCACCAAGAAGGGCAGCGATGCGGGCGGTCAATTCGCCGCAACCCGCGCTGCCGAACGCATCGCGGATATGCTCCGCGAGAAGGAATTCACTCAGGTCATCGTCAAGTATCGCGGTGTGGGCGGCAACAAGTCGGCCAACACCGGTCCCGGTGCTCAGGCAGCAATCCGTGCGCTCACGCGTGCGGGCATGACCATCACGCGCATCGAGGATGTGACCCCGGTCCCCCACGATGGCACGAAGAAGAAGGGTGGCCGAAGAGGTCGCCGCGTCTGATTTATGGAGGTTGAAAAAATGGTCAAGATTGAAGTTGTTGAAGAGCGTGATGATCACGTAAAGGTACTCCTCAAGGAGACCGACCGTGCATTCGTCAACGCACTGCGCCGTACCATGATGACCGACGTGCCGAAGATGGCGATCCATAAGGTTCGCTTCGAACTCGGTACCGTGACGGACAGCCAGACCGGCGAGACCTACGAGTCCATCGGCGCCCTGCCCGACGAGGTCATCGCCCACCGTTTGGCGATGGTGCCCATCCCCACCTATCACGAAGAGTTCTGCTTCCTTGAGGAAGACCCCGCCAACGAGGGCCTTCCGCGCGAGGAGTGGGGCAGCCCAGCCAGCCAGATCATCTACCACTGCAGTGCCCGCGGCACGGCCGAGGGTCGACTGGTGACCGCTGGAGATCTCAATGTCCTCGGTGAGGACAAGTTGCAGATTCCGGAAGCCTATCACGCGATTCCAATCACCAAGCTGTACACGGGTCAGTACCTCGAATTCTACGCCTATGCCGTGCTCGGTGTTGGCGGAGACCACGCCAAGTGGAACCCGGTCTCCGGTGTCTCGTTCAGCGCCCGTCGCATCGCGACGATCGCCCGCCCACAGAAGGCCAAGGCCCTGTGGGACCTGGACCTGACGATCACCTCGAAGGATTTCAAGAACAAGAAGCTCGATGATGTGCTCAAGGTCGAGACCTTGGCCCGCGAACTGCACCACGTCGGAGCCGGCACGGCGCGCATCGATGACTTCTCGGATGCCGTCACCCTCGAAGACGTGCCCGGCGAATATCTGTTCAGCTTCGACACCGATGGGTCGATGACGGCCCGCACCGCCTTCGCGGAAGCGTGCACAGCCCTTGCAACCCGCTTCTCAGGCCTCACCGAGCTCCTCGACGAAGCACTGTGAGACAGCGGACGGCTCAAGGCCCGAGTGCCCTCTCAGGGGAGATGATGATGCGGAGCAGCGCCCAGGTCGGCGGCCATCTAACGTTGATCTTCAGCGTGCAGGATGATGCCGAGGCGCTTCTCGAACAGGGGAGTCGGGGCGCGGGATTCTGTTTGGACAGAGGCGTCAAAGTCGAGGCATCCGCCGTCGAAGGCACAGGTCAATTGTCGATCGAGGGTGATGCACCGGGCCATGCGCTATTCGAAACGGTTCTCGATGAACTCTCGGACTTCGAACCTCGCGTCAAAGCCCTTGATTGGAGCCTGATTCACACATCAGACCTGCCCGTATCACAGGGATTCGGCTTGTCCGCCGCCGGCGCGATCTCAACCGCATTGGCCATGCAGCGTGCCCTTGGTGTCGAAGCGGAATTGGCCCGAGCCCGTTCGATTCACATCGCCCATCGGGTGGAACGTCGCCTTTCGGGTGGCCTTGGGGACGTCGCTGCACTACACGTCGGTGGAGTCGAGCTTCGACTCGAACCTGGCTGTCCTCAACTGGCAGGAGACCTCGGTGGTCCCGGCGCAGTCCTGTCCTGGCATGCCGACATCCCCGTCGTTCTGGGTTGGAGACTGACAGCGAGTCAACACACATCCAGATACATCGACGATGGTGAGTGGAAATTGGCCATCCGAGCAGCCGGTGAGAAGGCCTTGTTCGGTTTGCGAGAGGGTCGCTGGGAAGCGGCTCGGTGGGGTGAATTGCTCGAAAAATCAGCCCAATTCGCAGAGACGAGTGGATTGCTCGCAGATGCGGACCGGCTCGCCCTCCTCCACCTCTGTGGCAGTGCACTGGCCGGTGCTGGACATGCGGATGGCAGTCTATCCGTGCGATTGTGCATGCTTGGAGAGAGCGTGGTCGTCGTGCCAACGACGCTAGATTCGGACGGAGAATGGAAGGCATCCGTCGTCGAAAGTCTGCGCGCGCGAGGGCTTGGAGCCGCCGCGGCCAACATTGCTTCGGACGCGCTCAATCTCCGTTGACCCGTTCCTGATTGAGCCGCTTGTTGTGCTGAATCAATTCGGAAAGATCGATGTGGCTCGCATCGAGCAACACCGCCCCCTTCAACTTCAGGCCCGCACAGAATCCATGGCGGTAAATGATGGCGCCATGGCCCCATTCCTCGGCGTATCGATTGACCTGTTTTTGCGTCTTCTTGCGCTGGAATGAGAGGTTGGCACCGTAGAAGTGCTTGGCATCGATCCACGCCACAGGCACACCGTTGATCTCGACATGATCGAGCATCAGGAGGTCGGGTGTGCGAATCGGTCGACCCTCGGTCGCCACCTGTTCCTTCAGCAATTCCGTCTGGGTGCGGAATCGAACCCCATTGGCTTCGAAGTGGTCGCACAATACCTTCTCGAAGAGGTCGGCTGCATGGTGGGTCTCAGATTGATTGACATGGGTCACACGATCGGCCGCCTCGGCTTTGCGGAACTCGGCGAGGTCGCGCGCGTCGAGTTTTCGGTCTGGCTCACGCAGCGTTTCCTTGATCCGATTCTTCGACCAGTTTCGCGCTGTCAAAATCGCACGGAACAGGTTGACGGGTGGGAAATCATAGCGTTTGGACAGGGAGACCACACTCTCGCCCCCCTCGTATTTTCTCAGCATCTCTTGGGCGCGTCTCTGCAAGCGACCGTGGCTGAACACCGCCTTCTCCTGATTGAGGGCTGCCCGCAGACTGAGGGCCTGCTCCAACGTGATTGGACGATCTCCGATCTGGGCGGCGATCTCATCGACACGGTCGTCGGGGAGGAAACCGAATTCCCCGGGTCGACAGACGATGTCGTGCACCTCGCGTTCGATATTGACAGGCACGGGCGAGAGCTTCCAATCGATCTTCACCTTCTGCGGTGGTGGGTCCATCTCTTCGGGCAGTCCCATCGCCGGCGGGTTGCGGTCGAAGCGTTCGTTCGCCATCCGAACCGTTTCTTCATCCGAGATGGATTGGCTCTTGCCGCCCTTCGCACTCTGGCGTCGAGGTGTGTCGGGGCCCTTCTGGTGGGGCTTGTCGTCGCCTGTACCGCTCCCCTTCCCCCGGCCGCGGCGCCCACGTCGCTTTCGTCGGCGCGGATCGGGCGCACCCTTCTTCGGTGCGTTGGAATCGGAGGGAGCGGAACCCTTGGTAGGATCCTTCTCTGAACTCACTAAACCTGTCCACTCGTCGGAGGTTCATGAATCCGTGGGCGCGGACCGGTGTCTTCTACGAGCGATGAAATCGTAACCGAAATTGCGGATCGGGCGTGGCACGATAAAGAGAATCAGGCCTGAAATCCGCCAGTGGATGCCCAATCCCCACAGGATCCGACAGACCGCTGAAGAGCGGGTATGCCAGCCACTGCCATCCCTGACAAAGAGTGAGTCGACCTCCAAGAGGTGCGGGGGAAGATCGACCAGAATGGCGGCCCCTGCATCGGATGCTTGAGGAATCAATTCGAACACCTTGCGCCGATCCCGCTTCAATATCCATGATGCCCAACGGCTGCAACTCGGACAATGCCCGTCGAACAAGACGTCTGTCATCGTCTCACCACCAGGCGACGCCCGGCTCGAGCGGCATGCTGGACCGGGCCTTGCCCGCCACATCCTCGCCCTCGCCAGCCCGATAAATTTCGACGGATTCAATGTCGAGTACGTGGGAGATGAATACCGCGTTCTTGGTGAGATATGCAGCCTCGTCAAAGCCGCTGTCGATCAGTGCGCGCTCCCCATCCCCATAGGTGTGGATGCGTCCGCGCCGCTTCTTGTGTCCGACGACAAGATTTCGCCATACCTGCATCACGTCTCCTCGCAGTGCCTCGTCTTGGAAGACCTGCTGAGTCTGGAGGAATTTATTGCCACCCTGTTTGAAATCGAAATCCTCACCGTGCATTCCAACCGCACGTGTTGCGAGGTCCTGCTTCCACGCTTGCGCGGTCTGGATGACGACGGCTTGCAACGGACCATCCGCATGTCGAAGGGCGAGATCCTTGACGTTCCGCGCCCGATCGATGACACCGCGCAGGTAGGCCTCCGCAGCGAGAGTGAGGGCATCTTCCGCCAACGGAGTGAGGGTATCGACCGTCGTTTGGGCAAGCATCTCACGATGACCCAGAGCAGCCCACCACTCTTCGGCAAGGTGGGGTGTTGCGGGGTAAATCATCGGGGCCCATGCGGTCATGAATGCCTCTTTCGTGGCGTCATTAACCCCTCCACGCCGCTGTGCCCATTGCCAATCGGACAGCATGTCGAAGTGGCTCGCCATGACCCCTTCTCGAAGGCTGACATCCATCATCGAGCCATGCCAATTCTCTCGATTGACCCGCATCCGCGCAAGCAGCCAGTCATCCATCTTGCCATCACCGGCTGGCGTGGAGAAAGCGGCATGAATTCCCTTCATCTGCCGGAAATTGGATTCGATCGCCGTGCCCGACCAATCCATGCCGGCCTCGGGATTGGCGGCAAAGAGAATGAACAGTCGGACGGTGTCCGCCCCGAACTTCTCGATCATGACCTCGGGGCTGACCGTATTGCCGAGACTCTTGCTCATCTTGGCCGATCTCGAGGTCAATGCGACCCCGCAGGTTGGGCAATCCGAGCCAGTGTGGTCGACGTGGTACTCGACATTGCAATCCGCACAATAGGGCGTCGGTGCATTCACCATGCCTTGGCAAACCAGGCGTGAGAAGGGCTCACCGACATCGTTCAAGCCCGCATCTCGAAGTGCCTTGGTGAAGAATCGTGCATAGAGCAGGTGCATGACAGCGTGTTCGATGCCACCGATGTAGAGGTCGACTCCACCCTCCATCCAGTAATCCACGATCGCTTTGTCAAACGGAGCCTCACCGTTCATCGCGTCACAGAAGCGCAGGAAATACCAACTCGAATCGTAGAACGTATCCATGGTGTCCGTCTCACGCTTTGCAGCCCCACCACAACCCGGGCAACTGGTGTTCACGAATCCCTCGTGGGAAGCCAGCGGATTGCCCGACTGTCCTTCGGTGAAGGTGACATCGAGGGGGAGCGCAATCGGCAGGTCCGCCTCGGGCACGGGCATGACCCCGCAGGCTTTGCAGTGGACGAAAGGAATCGGTGTGCCCCAGAATCGTTGTCGTGATAGCAACCAATCCTTCAGGCGATACTGAATCGTTCCCTCGCCCATGCCCGCAGCTTCCAGTGCGGTGATTACCGCGGCTCGGGCATCTTCACCGTAGAGACCATCGAATCCGGTGTTGCCGGAATTGACCATCCACCCCTCGCCGGTGAAGGCCTCGGTGATTGGGGCCGATTGGTGATCCTGCTTCGGGATGAGAACCTCCTTGACATCCAGTCCGTGAACCGCGGCGAACTCGAAATCCCGTTGGTCGTGGGCCGGCACGGCCATCACCGCGCCCGTGCCGTAAGAGGCGACGACGAAATTTCCTGCATAGATTGGAATCTTATCGCCGGTCAGAGGATTGCTCGCGTGGCGTCCAAGGAATACCCCTTTCTTCTCGCGCAGCATGTTGATGCGGTCGAATTCACTCATCCGAGCGCATTCAAGGGCCAATTCGCTGAAGGCCGCCTCATGTTCGGTGCCCTTCACAAGAGCGTTGCACAGCGGGTGTTCGGGTGCAAGGGTCAGGAAGGTGACGCCAAAGATCGTGTCTGAACGGGTCGTGAAGGCTTCGATGACCTGATCGGAATCGACGATTGGAAATCGAATCTCAGCCCCGTGTGAACGACCGATCCAATTGCGTTGCATCGCTTTGACATTCTCTGGAAATTCAATGACCTCCAGCTCGTCCAACAATTCGTCTGCATAGGCGGTCATTTTGAGGAACCATTGAGCCATGTCCTTCTGACGAACCTCGTCTGCGCAGCGCCAGCAACGGTTGTTCTTGACCTGCTCATTGGCCAGCACGGTATCGCATGTATCACACCAGTTGACCGGGGCCGTGCGGCGTTCGACCAGACCCATCTCGTGGAATTTGAGGAAGATCCATTGATTCCAGCGGTAATACGTCGAATCACTCGTCGCGAGTTCCCGGCGCCAGTCATAGGAGAATCCCATCTGTTGCAGGTCACTTCGGATGCTCTCGATATTGGACCAGGTGACATCGTGAGGGTGCCCTCCAATCTTCTTGGCCGCGTTCTCTGCGGGCATGCCAAACGAGTCGTAACCCATTGGATAGAGGACGTTGTATCCGGACAGGCGGCGGAAGCGCGCCATGCTGTCGCCGATGCTGTAATTGCGGACGTGACCCATGTGCATCTGGCCGCTGGGATAGGGGAACATCTCGAGGCAGTAGAATTTCGGACGGGTCGAATCGACCTCGCTATCGAAGGCCTTTGCCTCTGCCCAGGCCGCCTGCCAACGGGTCTCGATGGCTGCAGGGTCGTACTCCACCATGACCGATACCTCGTGCGTGCGTGCACCGGAGGTGCACGCTATCGCCAACTGAAGGCGTCACTTGAAGGGTCCGCCGAAGGCGGGACTCAATCGGTCTCGACACTGAATTCGGTGCTGTTGACCAGGAAGATTGCCTCCCGGGTCAATTGGTAACGGTATCGCATGCCGACCTTTTCGCGCTCGACCAGGCCAAATTTCTCCAGCGTACGGAGGTGGTGGCTGATCAACTGCTGGCTTGCCTCAAGTCGGACGCTGAGCTCCTTCTGGCTGAGGTTGATGATGTCGTTCTCGGTCGCGTCGAGCAGCCGCAGAATCTTGCCCTGCAGGCTGTTGGGGTCCGGTGTCAGCAGAGGCACGGGGAGTTCGTCCTCGTTCTGGGTCGCCTGAATCGAAGCGGGATAGAACCGAACGAGTCGCCCGTCCTTTCGGCGCCAGATTCGCTCCTCACCCTGGAGATGCTTGAGGTGGTGCGTCAGTTGGCCATTGCTCATCTCGAGCGCACCGAGCAGTGCGCGGAAGTGCACACCCGGATTGGCGGTCAAATATCCCATGATTCGACCGCGCTGATATTCGCCATCGTGCTCACGGCGCCGGCGGACCATGCCGACCAGACCGAGCCCGAATTGGAGGGCGGGAATCCGAATCCACTCCGTGTTGCCGACGTACATCAACACCAGTACGGAGATCGAGGTGGAGGCGACCACAGCCGCGGCGGTGGGCGTGTATTGCAAGACGCCCTCAACAGGCGTTTGAACGGGTACGATGGGCGCTTCGACGACCACGCTCGCTGGGGCGGTCTCGGTCTCATCCAAGGTTTCGAGGATGACGAATCCGGACCACTTGGCACAGTCGCCCGACGCGGGACTCTCCTCGGTGAGATAGGTGCCGGAAAGGCCCGGTGATGGCATCCAGCGGCCGTTTTGCATGTGGGCGACCAGACTTCGCTCATGCCCACTGGAATCGATGAGAATCCAACAGCCCTGATGGGCTTCGGTCACGTGATACCAGTCGCCGGAGAGAATCTCGGTGGAATTGATTTCAATGATTTCCTCGACGACTTCAACCACCGGCTCAACCTCTTCCACCGGTGTCTCGGGTGCCGCGGTGTGGGGACCATCGTAGGTGTGGGCCGCCTGAGCGGTGAACGCGGGAATGGAGGTTGTGCGAATCGACAGCAGGTAGGTGCCATTGGCGACGGGCTCGCCATCTGTGATGAATGGAATCTCAAAGGTTGGCCAATCGTGGGAAGCCATCGATGGGATGTCCATCATCTGTCCACCGCCACCCTCGCAATCATCGGTCCAGGTGCGGAGGGGAGATTCGCCGATGCGCCCGAGGGTGAATTCCAGCGCACAGTCGGTCGGCCAGTAGACCTCGACCGAATCACTGCCGAGATTCGCAAGGCCCATGTGGAGTGAGATGCGTTCGGATGCACCATCCGCATCGAGCACCTGAAGGTCCTCGACGGCGAAGCGAATGTCGGAGATGTCCCCGTTGGCAGCGCGGCACGCGGGGTCGGTTCCGCTATTCGTGTGCTCAAATGCCTGGCTGGCGATCAATCGGTGGTCGGGTTGGTTCAGAACCATCAGGTGGAGACCATCTTCAATCTCACAGCCGTTCTCATCCAATCCATCCCACGCATCACCGGCCAAGGTGAACGTCTCTTGGGGATCGAGTCTGATCTCTGTTCCAATTTCGGGACAATCGCTCTCGGTTCGGGTGTCGTAGACGATTTCGCCGGTCGGCGCAACGATGTGCATCTGGACCAGACAGGCATCCTCGAAGAGCATCTTCGCGGGCACGTCGTCCGAGTTTGTGACGAGGAATCGCCAGTTCAGATCCGCATCGATCATCGCAGCGGGAATCAGTGCGCTGCTGTCCGACGTGCTGGTGCGCGTGAATGAGGTGGAGACGGTGGCGGCGGCCCCTTCGACGGCGGTCAGGGTGAATGTGTGGGCCTGTTCGCCTTCGATTGAGGAATCGAGTTCCCACACCGCCCAACCGAGGGCTCGGCTGGTGGCGGGCGCCAGGCTGCCTTCGCCGCAGGCGAGGTCGGTCGCCGCAACGCGGCAGAAGGAATCGAAGGGCAGGTCAATCGTCGATTCCCCGGTGTTGGCCAAGGAGAGGAGCACCATCGCCGGCATCTCACTGCTGTGACCGGGTTGCTCTCCGACCGTCTCGGCCAATACGGCTTGAAGTTGCAGATTGGCCGGTATCACGACCGTGCGGTGGAACATCACGACATCCGAGGCGGACAGGCCGGCATCCGGTTGCTCGAACTCGAGGGTAATCGGTCCACTGGGCGCGTCGGACCAATCCCAGGTCATGGTCGAGAGAATTCGGGTCTGGCCGGGTTGGATGGTCATCGCTCGACTCTGATCGGGGCATGTACGCGTCTCATCGATGTCCAACTCCCAGGCACCGTTCGTCAGGCTGAGGTCGTAAGGACAGGCCGGGTTGTAGGTCAGTTGTCGTGCTTCTGTAGCGTGATTCTTGACCCGCAAGGTCACCGAGATGTCCTCGGCATCGCTGAAAATCTCACCGTGCTCCGGTGCATCGATTTCCACCAGAAGCTCAAGCCCATTCTGGGCTGGCTCGGCCATGGCGAGGGGTGCGAGGGTCATGAGGACGAGCAGACCCACGAGGGTTGCCGTTCCTGACCTCACACCGTCTAGCATGCGCTCCGCTCCGGTTTGGACAGCCCCGGACTCCTGTTTGAATCCATTGGCCCCCCTAAAGGGGTGCCAATTCAACGCCGAACCCTTGATTGACCAGGAATGAATGGAGTGCCATGGCCCTGTCCACCGGTGAATTCGCCATTTCGGCCGGCGCCGATGGCATCGAGATCTGGGTCGTCCAGTTGGGTGGCTGGGACAATATGAACACCGCCTTCATCGACCGCGAGAATGGCGTGGTCGCGATCGTGGATCCCGCCGATGGCCGCGCTTGGTTGAACGCCCTTGCCGACGCCGATCTCAGCCCGACCCACATCCTCCTCACACACACCCACCGGGACCACACATCCGGTGTGAAAGCCATTCGAAAAGCCCACCCCGACATCGAGGTATGGGGTCATGTGGAATCCGTCTCACCAAGCCTGCTCGGGCGGATCATTTTCCGGCGCACAGATTTCACCCACGTGTGGGATCAACCGCCGGACGAGACCTGTACATGGCGCGCTGGAAATCTGGCCCTGGCCATCACGCATTCACCCGGCCATGCCCCCGGTCACGTGACCTTTCACGGCCATGGTGTCTACGTGGCGGGAGACCTCCTTTTCACCATGAGAAGTGGCCGTGTCGACCTGCCTGGAAGCGACCCCGCCGCCCAGTGGAAGAGCTTGGGTAGGGCGAGGCAGATTTTGGAGACGCTGCCCTCCGATTGGCGTCTCATTCCAGGGCATCGCTACGACTGGATCGATGGCTCGACGCCGGATTGGGTTTCCATCGCCGAAGTCCTCGCCCACAACCGGGCACTGAACGCGGCTGACATCGTCGCCTTCGACGCGTTACCGTTCAATCGATTCGACGATGATCTCGCCGCTTAATCGAGGAGATCTCCGAGGTCGGGCAAGGACGCAGTCTCAGCCGCGGTCTCCTCCATGTGAACCTGCCATTCAGCCTTGTCAACATAGCCGAGTTCCTCCGCCTTCTCGATGTCTCCCGCCGCGAGATAATGGTCAATCCACTTCTGTCTGCGATCGTCCTCTTCCTCGGAAAAGGCGAGATCCTGCGCTTGATAGACACGAATCTCTGCGAGGCGCTTTCGCGCCCCCATCTGCTTGGCGATCAGCGCCACGAAGATGAGCGCGAGCATGAATGCGATCACACCGCCCATGATGGCCATCATGGTGCCGGAAGCGAAGATGTTTCCAGCCTTTTCGGGGTCGTCAGATTCGGGTGCCGTGATTTTGCAAGGCTGACCGATCAGGTGGATATCCGGGTCATATTTGCAGGAGTCGGCCTGGTCTGACCAACCATCCTCATCGGAATCCGGGCAGCCGAATCGATCTTCATAGGAGAAGCCCTGCTCACCACGGCAGAGGTCGGGCTCATAGGCGCCCAAGGTGCCGTTGTCGCCGTAACCATCCTGATCGACGTCCTTGAATTGGCTCTGGCGCAGCGGGAAGGGGTCCGGATTGCGACCGGTCTCATTGTCGCCATAGCCATCTCCATCCTGGTCCGAACACTGGGATGCTTCCTCTGGGAATGCATCGCCGCTCTGGACCCGCAGCTCGATCATCAGCCCCTCGTTTTCGGGGTCATCGACCAATTCGAGCACGTAGGTGTAGTTGTCACCGCAGCCATCGCCGTCAGCATCCTCCCACTGAACACCATCGTCAGGGAAGGCATCGATCGAATCCGCCCAACCATCTCCATCCGTGTCGGGGCAGCCGTAGATTGTGCCCATCGTCGAGGTACCGGGCACATCGATGCAGTCATCGGCATCTGTGCTGAAGGCCGAATCGCCAAATCCATCGCCATCGGTGTCCGAATCTTGGAAGGGGTCGTTGGGGAATGCATCCTGTGGGTCGGGCACGCCGTCATTGTCACTGTCCGGGCAACCGCGCGCATCGGCGGTGTTGGTCGAGCCGTAGAGGAAGGGACAGATGTCACCATTGGTCCCGTCCAGATTGTCGCCGAATCCATCGCCATCACTGTCGTGCCATTGGGTAGGGTCATCGGGGAACCAATCACCATTGGGGCCACTCGGATTGTCGCCGTAGCCATCCTCATCGCGGTCATCGCACTGGGTGCCATCGAGTGGGAAGAGGTCTGGGTTGTTGCCCTCGGGATCATCTCCACACGATGAGATGGCGCTGTTTCGGTCGTAGCCATCGCCGTCGGTGTCGACATGCTGGGTCGGGTCGTTGGGGAAGGCTTCGCCGCTGTTCGCATAACCATCCTCATCGTTGTCCTGACAACCGTACCAAGTGATGTCGATGTAGGACTCGGTCTCTTGATTCCATTGGATGGCCATCGTGCTGGTACCGGCCTGACCTGTGCATTCATCGCCGAAGGTACCCGACTTGTTGTCGCCGTATCCATCGCCATCTGAATCGTGCCACTGAGAGGGATTGTCGACGAATGCATCCGCATCGCCATCGGGGCTTGCAAGGCCCTCACCCGGCCAGGAGTTGCCCGGGTCAGAGTAACCGTCTCCATCCTGATCCGGACAGCCGATTCGGTCCCAAATCGAATTTCCGTAAATCAATGGGCAGCCATCGGATCGGGTCGTGAACGGTTCATCGCCAAACCAGTCACCATCGGTGTCGTTCCATTGCTCCGGGTCGAGTGGGAAAGTGTCGATGTCAGCCACTTGAAGCGGGGTCATCGCGAGCAATTGGCCCGGCCATTCGGCCGGCCGGATTGCATTCCAGGATACATTGGCATAGTTGTCACCATAGCCATCGAGATCGTAATCGTCCCACTGGGTCGGGTTGTCATCGAAGTGGTCGACCCCTCCGTAGGGATTCGGGTCGCGGTTGTCCGCGGTGTTGGCAGGGTAGCCATCGCCGTCGGCATCCGCCCACTGGTAGGGGTCGTTGGGGAATGCATCCCCATCGTTGGAATATCCATCTCCATCGTCGTCGGGACATCCGTATACATCGATGTTGGAACCTCCTGCCACGTTCGGACATGCGTCGCCCTCGGTGCCGTCGAGATTGTCGCCATAGCCGTCACCATCGCTATCCTCCCACTGTGTGCCATCCTCGGGGAAGGCGTCTTCGTGATTCATCCAGCCGTCGCCATCGATGTCTGGGTCCATGCCCCAAATGTAGATGCCCTCGTCATTGCGACCGTGTCCGGTCAGGATGTTCATTCCATTCGGATGCCAATCTGCAGCGAGCACCTGGCCGCAGTTATTGCCCCAGCCGCTGCTCGTACATCCACCGGGTCGAGGACCGTGCACGGTGTCGATCAGACCGCCGGTCGCGGCGTCAAAGATGCGCAAGCTGGCACCGTCCCCTTGGTAATAGGAGAAGCCCATGCTGACCAGTGCGCCGTCGGGAGACCAAGCGACGGCATTGCAGGTGGACGTGCTGGTGTAGGACCAGATTTGTGAGCCCGTGCTCGCGTTGTACATCCGTGCCCGGGCGCTGTTGGATTCATATCCCTCACAGGTGGCGATGCTGTTGCCATCGGGCGAGTAAGCGATGCCATTGTGCGTGCCTCGGTTGGGGTTGATGGTGCGATTGATGCTCCATCCACCGGTGTTGTAGGTCCACACATGGCTCGGTCCACCGACCGCCAGACGGTTGCCGTCGGGGGACCAGTCGAGTGAATAGAATTCATCTTCGGAACCGGGTGTGAGCGTCGTGATCGCTGTTCCGTTGGAGGTGTGGAAGACGAAGACTTCGCCATCGGTTCCGCCGCTGCCCGACCGACCGACCACAGCAGCGAAGCGGCTACCGTCGTGGTTGAATGCCATCTCATGGGTCTTGTCGCCGCCGCCGACATCTGTCGAGACGGCGTGCGAATGGCTGAAGTTGCTGGCGTGGTAAATGCTGACCGAGTCATCATCACGGGCCACGCCAATCCACAATCCATCACCGGACCAATCGACATCGTTGACGTTGGTTCCACTGATCTGCACGGATCGAAGATTCTGGTTGGTCGTCGAGTTGAAAATACGCACCCAACCATCGCCGTCACCGGTGACGTATTCGCTGGCATCCGGGCTGTAGGCGACCGCATTGAGGTCCTCGCTGCTACCCTGATGATTGTCCTGTGCAAAACCCGGTGTGCTGATTGTCCAGCGATCGTTGATGTCGCTGGTTCCGTCTCCATCTCGGTCTGGGCAGCCGACGCGGTCGACCGTGCTCGTGCCCTCTGCAACGGGGCAGTCATCCGCCGAATCATCGACACCATCACCATCGGTATCGATGGCAGATGCCGTGCCCAGCATCAGGGTGCTCGTCACCATCAGGAGGCCGAGCAGGATGGCACGGGCTGGGCTGAAAGATGTTGAGCGCATGGACCCGGCTGCATTCATCCGAATAAGGGGTTCCGGTCTTCTTGCATCACGTACGAGCGGGCCCACGAGGGCTCTCGATGGCGAGAAGTTCAACAGGATGGAGGCGGAGGGAGGTCCGATGCCGGGCGCAGACCTGCGGGTTCACATCGCGGTCGAGGACCGCCTTCTACTGCATTTACTTGAGCAGGAGAGTCAGGCCGATTTGTACATGGTCAGCGCCGCAGTCACCCGACCAGGAATCGCGGAGGCCTGTGCGCTTCACCCCCCAAACGTGAGCCGTTCAATGCGCACGATGCTGCGCAATCAATGGGTCAGTGAGCACACTCGAACAGTCCGTGGCGAATCTCGCCGGCAGAAGACATGGCAACTCACCAAAGCCGGCCAGGAGGAGGCGCGCAACCGGCAGCGGGACCTCGGGCAAACCCAGGTGCTCATCCGTGATGAATCGGGCCAATTGTTGGAGGTGCCGGCCGACCGGGCCAGCCATCGAATCTCAGCCGATTTGAGTCTTCTACAAGTGCTGATGCACGCCCAACACGAGGGCGTGTTGACCTTCGGCGACATCCGCTTCGGTCTGATCCGGTCCGGCGATGAGGAGGGCCGACCTGCACCGGGGCGACTCAAATTGGGTTCGGGCGCACACGCGACCTACCATACCGAACCGCCCGAGACCCGCGAGGTCCACGGCCGCGTCGCCGAGATTGAGGTGCTCGACGACTGGTTCTCTTCGACCGCGCCCTGCATGTTGGTGCACGGCATCGCCGGCATCGGCAAATCCACACTCGCCGCGCATTGGCTGAAGGCTCGCAAAGCGGAGGATGAACAACTCTCAATCTGCTGGTACCCCTGCCAGCCTTGGGATTCCGCACTGGGCCTAGCAACCTCCTTGCTACATCGCGTCGGCATCGACGCTGCACACGATCCGGTTCAACTGATGGATACCCTGCCCCTGACCCCGGGTGCCAAACTCGACATCGATGCATACCGCCGACTTCTGCTCTCCTACCTGACCGACCCAAGGGTGTTGAGAGAACGCTTCTCCGAGGGAGAGGAGGCGGGCCCACCCCCCTATTTCTTGCTCGTTCTCGACGATGTTCACCACATCGCGGAGGAGGCTGCGGACCTGCTCGGCGCACTGCTTCAGGTCGCCGATTCATCCCCCCTCCAATTGTTGCTGATCAGCCGCACGACGTTGACCTTCTACGACCGGCGAGACGTCCACACCAGAGACCGTGTGGAAGAACTGGCCCTCTCCGGGCTTTCGATCGATGATTTGGACGATTGGTTGGCCGGCTTGAAAGGCGTGGAATTGCCCTCAGCACCCGTGGTTCACAAGGTGACGGGTGGCCATCCGCTGGCCATCGAACTGATGGAGATGTATGGCGAGGTCACCCATGGCGATTGGCTTCGATTTCTGGATGAAGAGATCTTGGATGTCCTCCCCGATGACGACCGTGAATTGCTCGCCACCTTGGCCGCATCCGACCGGCCGGTTGAATGGGATATCTTGGCGCGAGCTTGTGGGCACGATGGCAATCCGCCCGCCGCATTGGTCGAGCGTGGACTGCTCATCGAACTGCCCGAGGGCATGTGGTTGCACGAGGCACTGAAAGAACGTCTGCTCAGAGAGGTCGGCGCTCCGCTCGATGAACGCAAGAGCCGACTCGCCGATGCTGAATCATCCCATGTGGCTTGACAGCCATTGGTCAAAGCCCGCCTTCGGCATGGCGCCGGACTTCTGATCGACCGGTTGCCCATTGTGGAAGAGCACGAGGAAGGGGATGCCGCGAACGCCGAATCGACCGGGCGTCAACGGGTTCACATCGGTGTTTACCTTGGCGATTGTGAGGTTGGCTCGCTCCCCTGCGATGGCTTCGAGAACGGGGGCGATCATCTTGCAAGGACCACACCATGGTGCCCAGAAATCGACCAGCACCCATTCGCTGCCATTGGTCACTGCTTCAAAGTCCGCATCGGTCGCATCAACGAGATTTCCTGACATGGAATTCCATCGCCGCTGCGACGTTCTATCAACCTGATGCAGGTATTGCCAGCGGGTCAAGACTTGAGAACCGCCGACCGCTCGCCCTCACTGGAGAGAGTGCCGTGATCATCACCCCGAGTATCCTGACAGCCGACCTGTGTGAACTTGGCAAAGTGATGGATGACTCACTCGCCGCGGGCATGGATTGGATTCATCTCGATGTGATGGATGGCAATTGGGTGATCAACAAGACCATCACGTTCGGTCCGGCCTTGATTCGCAGCGTTCGCAACCGAGTCGGCCCCGATGTCTTCTTGGATTGTCATCTGATGGTCACCAATGCCGAGGATACTTGGCAACAATATGTCGACGCGGGCGTGGATCTTGTCATCGCCCACGTCGAGGCGGTCGAGGACTTCCCCACATTGATCTCAAACGTTCACGCTGCGGGTTGTCAAATCGGCGCGGTCCTCAATCCGGCGACGCCTTCCGCCAGTGTTCTCGCCCTGTTGGCAGAATTGGATCTGGTGCTGGTGATGAGTGTGGTGCCTGGGAAGGGTGGCCAATCCTTCATGCCGGAAATGGAGGGGAAGGTCCGCGGCTTCCGCACAGCCATCGATGCCCAAATCGCTGCGGGAGGCCGGGCGACCAAGTTGATGATCGACGGTGGTATCAAAGTTCACAATGCCGCTCAGGTGGCCGATTGGGGCATCGAGGTTGCCGTCGTCGGGAGCGGTCTGATCAATGCCAACGGAACGATCTCAGAGAACCTCGTCGAGATACAAGCCGCATTGGATGCCTGACAAGGATTCAAAACCACCTGGCGCACGGGGGTTGACCATGCCGAGTGTCGAATGGATGGAGGCCGAGGTCCGCAAGGCCGTTCCCGACGCGATCGAAGTGGCCGTGGTCGACCTCACCGGAGGCGCAGATCACTTCCATGTGCGCGTCGTCAGTCCGACGTTCGAAGGCATGCGCCCCTTGCCCCGCCAACGGATTCTGCTCGGCCATTTCAAGCCCTGGATCCCGAATCAAGTTCATGCGTTGGACCTCAAATGTCTGACCCCGGAACAGGCCGCCGCCGATGATGGCGAGGTATTCCACCCCCACCCGAACCGCCGCAGTGAAGCGGAATTCGTGGGCATCAATATCCGATCCAAGGAGGAATGAACATGAGCGATGAAGAATTCAACTGGACCCCCGACGAACTGACCGAACTGGTCAATGCCAACCGCATCGTGCTCTTCATGAAAGGCACACCCGAGATGCCGCAGTGCGGCTTTTCCAACCGTGCAGCCCAGGTTCTCAAGGCGCTCAATACACCGTTTGTCAGCGTCAACATTCTGCAGGATTCACGGGCCATTCCCTCGGTTTGCGAGTGGGCAGATTTCCCGACCATGCCTCAGATCTACGTCCACGGTGAATTGGTCGGTGGATCCGACATCGCCCTCGAGATGTACGAGTCCGGCGAACTTCAGGAGATGCTCTCCGAAGGCGACAACGCGGCATAAGTCGCTGCGGCCAACACGGCCCCCGCGCCAATGATCGCGGCATGGGCAGCACCCTCGACACCACGCTCTGGAATGAGAAGGGCACAGGCGATGCCATCACAGATGATTCCAATCCACAGGATGGCCGCGTAATGCAACGGTTGAGCACTGACTTGAATCAAGGTCAGTGGCACACTGGAGAGCAATGCGAGCAGCCAAGCGATGAGCAGCCAGTCGAAGATGCCGACCGAGTCGCCCGCATAGGTGGGGAAGACCGCATCGATGGCCAACCCTCCAACCCAACCCCCGATGAAGAACCCCGGGATGCTCGCCAGAGAAAGGATGTACATCGCCCGTTTTGCCCGGTGCCTCAGCCGTTCCCGATCATCGCGTACCTCCCCAAACCATGAGAGCATCACAGCCCGCACGGAGAGGATGGGTGCATACCCCGCGATGAAGGCGAGCCAGGCGATCTGGAACGTTTCGACCGACTCTGGCGTGGAGAGCAGGCCGAGCATCAATTTCTCGACGCGCACATTGGCGACCAGGGCGACCGCCGCGAGCAGAAAGGGCAGACCCAGGCCAATCAATTCCCACCCACCGGCCTTCTCCGTCTCAAGCGACACGCCACCCTCGGTGAGCTGCAGGCGCTTTTCACCCAGTCGAATGGCGATAAGGATGGCACCGACCGGGCCCGCGAAGGTGGCGAGGGCGAGGGCGATGGGATGGGCGCCAAACATGCTGGCCGCGACGACGATGGCCACTGCGGTTGCACCGCGGTCGACGGTGCGAACGACGGCTTCCTGCCTCGACTCACCGAGGGAGCGAAGGGCCGCGCGATGTGCATAGGTGAGAATTTGGACGCAGGCGGAGAGGGCGA